>JBOFCQ010000040.1:0-6877 GCA_051646145.1 Hyphomicrobium sp. | reverse complement strand
GGGCTGGCGGGGATCGGCTATCCCGCGCCGGAGGTTGTGCCCATCCGGCACGACCTTTCCGGTGGCGCTGGGCTGCATTTCTTTGAGCCGGCGGCATCCGAAAGATCGGCCGGCACGATCGTCTACATTCATGGCGGCGGCTTTACCACGGGCGGTATCGCATCGCACGCAGGGACGGCACAGGCGCTTGCCGATGTCAGCGGTTGCCGCGTCGCCTTCGTCGATTACCGGCTTGCGCCCGAACATCCGTCGCCGGCAGCGATCGAGGATATCGTTACAGCGGTCGATCAGGTTGAAGACGGGCCGGTCCTGCTGTTAGGCGATAGCGCCGGGGGGATGCTTGCCTTTCAGGCGTGCTTGCGCTTGCGCGATGCGGGGATTTCCGTTGCCGCGCTGTTGCTCGTCAACCCCATGCTCGATCCTACCGCCGCTTCGCAATCCTATACCGACTATGCTGAGGGATTTTTCGCGCCCGCAACGGATTTTCGTGCCGGATGGGCCGCATTCGGCACGGCCGGCCTTTCCACCGGACCCCTCGAAGGTCTGCCGCCAACCTATATCTGGACCCATGAGGCCGACCCGGTCCGCGACGACGGCGAGGCGCTTGCCCGGCGGCTTGCCGAGGCCGGGGTCCCGGTCATCGCGCAACGCAGCATCGGCACCGTCCATGCCAGCTGGCTGTTCGCAAAGGCAATCGTGCAGGCCGCGATGCTCCTTGCCGCGATCGCCGGGGTTGCTCGGATCGTATTGACCAATGCTGAAGGAGCTTTCGATGCTTAAAGTCATACTCACGATCCAGAAACGCGACGACCTCAGCGATGAGGCGTTCAACCGGCATTATGTCGATGTGCATGGGCCAATCGTCGCCAAGCTTCCCAATTTGCGGCGCTATATTCAAAACCCCTGGTCGGCGCAGTTCGGGCCCGATGAGGTTATCCCCAAACTCGTCTCCCCGCGGCTGTTGGGCGGAATTTCCGAGTTGTGGTTTGACGATCTCGATGCCGTCCATGCTGCGATGAAATCCGAAGCCTGGGCGCTATCGGGCGAGGATTTGCCCAAATTCACCAAGGCTGAGGCGACGACGATGAATGTCGTCGACGAACGGGTGATGATCGCGGGCGATGCGGATGCCCACGTCGATTCCGATAGCGGGCAGGGCGAGGCGCTGGTGCGCGAATTCTACCGCGCGGTGGCGGCGGGCGATGGCGATGCGGTGCGCGGCGTTCTTGCCGATGACTGGCAGGAAATTCCGCTGGTCTATCCCGGCCAGCCTGCGGGGGCGGAGGGCTATCTGCCGATCATGGGGGCCTTCAACGCCGCCTTTCCCGATGGCCGTTTCGACGTGCATGAGGTTATGCGCTCGGGCAATCGCTACACCGCGCGGACGACGGCCACAGGCACGCACAGTGCGGAATTTTTCGGACGCGAGGCAACGGGTGCTGCCGTCCGTTTCGACACCATCGACATCCACGAAGTGCAAGGCGGAAAGATCACGCGATCCTGGCATCTGGAGGATGTGGCGGCGGCACAGGCGGCGATGGATGCGGGCAAGCCCAAGCCGGGGCCGGAACGGGTGCTGTTCACCGCGAAAGCATCCGCCACCGGCGGACGCAACGGCCATACCCAAAGCGATGACGGCATCGTCGCCTTCGACCTGTCGGTGCCCAAGGATATGGGTGGCCCCGGCAAGGAAGGCACGGCAACGCCCGAGCATCTGTTCGCGGCAGGCTATGCCGCCTGCTTTGGCTCCGCGCTCGATTATGTCGCCCGCCAGCAGCATGTCGATGTGAGCGCCGCCAAGGTCCATAGCGACGTCGGCATCGGCCCGCGCCCCGGCGGCGGCTTTGCGCTCGCGGTGACGCTGATCGTCGATCTGGCCGGGCATGAACAGGCCGCCGCCGAGGCGCTGGTTGCCGCCGCGCACAAGGTCTGCCCCTACTCGAACGCGATCGCGGGCAATGTGCCGGTCGACCTGCGTGTTACCGTCTGAACATGCGCATCGAAAGGAGTTTGAAATGAAAATCCTTGCCATCCTCACCCCTGTCGAGGGCAAGTCGCTCGACGAATTTCGCCCGCTCGTCGTCGATGAGGAACAAGCCTTATGGCCGCTTTATCGGAGCGGCATCGTGCGCGAGATGTATTTCTGTGCCGCCCCCTTGCAGGTCACCTTCGTGATGGAAGCTGCGTCGTTGGACGACGCGGCCCAGGCCCTGACCGTGCTGCCCATGGTCGAACGGGGTCTGTTGACGGTCACGACCAGCGAACTAGGCCCGTGGGGCCAACTGGAGGCCCTGTTCTCGGCCGAGCATCGGACGGGAGCGGGAACGACATAAGGGGATTTGACCATCGGCTACTCGGCAAAAATGTTAAAAAGCTGACGGTTGTATAGATTCACAGACTGTTGATTTTAACACTGTCGCGTTTAACTTTTCGCTTGGCCTTTGGTGCTGGTAACCCATTCATCGTCCCCTGGATCAGGTTAGATAGCCTGGGGCTGTTCTGCCATTGATCCTGCAGTACCAATGGCAGGTAGTTGGCAAATCAGCATAAATTGAGCACAGATTTTGCCTTCATTTCGTACTACCTGACGGCTGCAACATTGGTGTACCATCCACGCTATGCCCTTCAAATGCCCTAGATCTCAGTGACTGCTAGCCATAGGCTTATCGCTTGCGCACCGTCGGCTGCGCTTCGCAGGGTGGTGAACTACCAATGGTCTGTCGATCACAACAGTTTTGACGTGAATTGAATCAAAATTTCAGCGTGGCGGCGAGCAATCCAAATTTGGTGTCGCGCCCTCTGGCGTTCCGCACCGAGCCCTCGGCCCATGCCCGGACGAATGTCGCTTCGACGACGACGTAGGGGTGCGGTTCCCATCGTGCGCTCAACTGCACGAAGTGCCCCAGAAAGCGGGCGCCACCCGCGGTTCCCGGCGCAAGCCTCAGTGGCGGCAGATAATAGCCGTCGGCGTGCCGATGCTTCCAAAGCGCTATGTATTCGGCGCCGATCGTGAGCTTGGCTGCGGGATTAAGCGTAAGCGTGGGATGGACGGCAATGATGTTTGCGGGCGCGGTCAACGCCGCCTCGGTCAGATAAGGGAGCTTGGGAAACGGAACCTCAAACGTGTTCAGCGTGCCGTCGGCGGGGTTTCGGTCGCCGCTCGCCATGTCGAGCTTCAGCCCCAATCGAGGTCGGAACGGCGCGCGCACGAAGGTGTACCCGAAGTCGTTTACGAACGTGTACGCCGAGATGTCGCTCGTCCCGAACTTGCCCCACTGATAGGCGGCTTCGAGATCCCAATCCCATCCGGAAGCCCGACCAAAGAGCCGCGCACCGACCGTGTGCCGGGTCGCTGGCGCGGTTCCCGCCGCGAAGCGGTTCGACGGTCGCTTGAGCCCCAGATAATAGAGATCGACGTTCAATCCTGGCGTCGGCGGCGGTGCGGATGACAAGTAGGCACCCCAAAGCGCATAGCTTTCGCCCGACTTATCGTCGAACGCGCCGGGCTTCGGATTCACGGTGCGCAGATAGAAGGCGTCGACGCGGCGCGTACCGTGCACGTAGCTTGCCCGCCCCCCGTCGAACGACAGTCGCACGTTGGGCCCGTCGCGCGGCGCGACCATTCGGCCCGAGCCGAGCAGCAGTTCCTGCCGCCCCAGTCGCAACGCGCCCCTGCCTTGCGCGATCGGCGTCGACAATTCGACAAACGCCTGTTGTAGGTCCAGATCGCTCTCCTGCAGCGGCCCGAGCGGCACGGCCGTCCGCGACGCTTCGGCATGACGCAGCTGCACGAAGCCGCGCACGCCGTCGCCGACGCGAAGATCGGCGTGAAGATAGGCTCGAGCGAGCAGATAGTCGGTCGCCGGCGCGCGCTCGAAACCGAACTCCAGCGGATCATAGCTTTCGTAACGCAGGCGAAACTCGCCGCCCAGTCCGAGCATGACGTCGCGCCCCAGCGATATCGCTTTGAGCGCATCAAGCGGTTCTTCGCCGAGCCGATCGTCAGCCAGTGCGCGCCAATCTTCCTCGGCACGCATCAAGGATATTTGCGGGCGCGAAGCCGCCGCTTCGTCCTGCGCGCGCGCTTCCACGGCCGCGGTCGCCAGCACGGCTGCCACGACGAGCGAACCGATCCGCTTCATATCGCCGAGATCTGCAGGTCACGAAGGGCGCCCGCAACCGTTGCGGTACGAGCGCCTTGGAAGCGAGCGACGGTAAGGTCATCCTCGGTCGGAAGCGCGTGATCGCGACCCGAGACCGCCGATGCACCGTACGGCGTGCCAGCTACAAAAAACGAACGATGCGCATAGCCCGTCGGCACGACGATCAAGCCGAGATGCGCGAGCGGGTTCCACATCGACAACAGCGTCGACTCGTTGCCGCCGTGCAGCGTCGACGTAGACCCGAACGCGCCGCCCGCACGACCGTTGAGCGCGCTTCTCGCCCAAAGACTTCCGAGCCCGTCGAGCCACGCCTTGAGTTCGGACGCGATCGCGCCGAACCGCGTCAGCGTGTCGAGCACGATGGCGTCGGCTTCCTTCGGCGCTTCGTAGCGCGCGTTCATCACGGCGGCGGCGTCGGACCAGCCAGGCGCAAGCGCCATGATGTCAGGGCCGACGAGTTCGCGGGCGCGGCGAAGGCTGACCTCGGTGTCCGCCACGCGAGCACCTTCGGCGACCGTCAGCGCCAACGCCTTGGTCGTACCCGAGCGCGAATCAAAGGTGATGAGGACGTTGGTCATGGAAGTTCCTCCTGCATCGCGCGGCAAGCCAGCGCGTAACCGAGCGCGACGAGCGCGATCGCGACGGCCTCGAGCATCTGTTGCGGTGCCAGACCCGCGATCGGTTGCGGGCCCGCAGCGGCAAACTCGGGGTCGGTGTAGGCAACGCCGGGAAATAAAAACGCCACCGACTGGCTTCCCCAGTAAACCGCGCAAAGCACCGCCGCCGACGCGAGCGCCACGGGGTCGCGTCGGCGCAGCCAAAGGAAACCCAATGCCGCGAGAGCGAGCAGCACCGCCATCGCCATCGTCTGCGCATTGTGGAATTTGGCGTGCGGCGGCCAGGCCGGGTTGAAGATGTGCGTTTCGTTCCAATCGGCAAGGAACGGCGAGACAGCGGTGAAGACCGCCACGAAGCTGAGCAGAAGACGACCGAGCATCAAGCAGTTCCTTCGATTGGTTCTAGGCGAACGCTGAAGCGCGTGCCGCGCGATCGAGCCGTCGTGGCAAGCCGCCCGCCCTGTGATCGCGCAAGACGGTCTACAAGCCCCAGCCCGCGCGTTTGATCGAACTCGACTTCGCTATATCCCACGCCATCGTCGGCGACCCACAGTATCTGGCCGCTCAATGAGGACGAAAAGCGGACCTCTACGTTTCCCGTCGCGCTTCCTTGGAAGGCGTGCTTTGCGGCGTTGAGCACGAGTTCGGCAACGATCAGGCCCAGGCATTGTGCGCGATCGGGATCGAGCGAAATCCGATCGAACGCGGTCGCAATCTTGATCCCGCGCGGTTCGAGGCAGGCATGATCGCGATGGCGACAAAGCGCCTCGAAATAGTCCGCCGCCAAAACGGACGGAACGATGCTATCCGAAGGCGTCAGCATTCGGTGGACGAGCGCGAAAGCGGTCAGCTGCGCACCGACGCGCGCTAGCGGCTCAGTGGCGATCGGCATGCGCGAGCGTTCGATTGCCAGCATCGCCGCCGCCATGTGGAAGCTGTTGGCGACACGGTGATTGCACTCAGCGAGCTGGGGCGCAGCGTCCACCGCTCAAACCCGAACCGCGCCGCCGTCGACGACGAGCGTCTGACCGGTGATGAAGGACGCATCCTCCGATGCGAAGAACACCAATGCCGCAACGATATCGTCGGGCGTCGCCGGGCGCTTGATCGCCTGAAACAGGCGCGGAATGTCCTCAAGGTAGCTTGGATTGTCCGCGTCAATGCTCGTGCCGGCGACGATGCCGGGCGCGATCGCATTCACCGTGATACCGCTCTCGGCAACCTCGGTGGCGAGCGCGCGGGTCAGCCCGATGACGCCCATCTTGGTGGCGATATAATGAAGATTGTTCGCCGCGACCATCCATGCTTCCGCCAAGGCGATGTTGACGACCCGTCCCCAACCGCGTCGGCGCATGCCCGGCACGAATGGACCTTCGAGATCGACCGCCATCCCATGCCGCCACGAACCGAAGGTCATGTCGTCGAAGCGCTCGAACGGGTAGATGCCGGCATTGTTGACGAGAATGTTGACCCGTCCGAAGCGCACCTCGACCGCCTCGGTAAAGGTCGATACGCTCGCCTCGTCCGCAACGTCGAGCGGGTGCTGGAAACCCCTGCCGCCAAGGTGTTCGATCAGCGCGATCGTCTTGGTCGCGTCGGCGCGATCGCTGGCGGCGATGTCGGCACCTTCACGTGCGAAACTCGCCACATGCGCTCGGCCCATCCCCGCCGCACTACCGGTGACGACGGCCACGCGCCCCGCGAAGCGCCCGGCCTCGACCGCGTGCGATTGCGACGTCGGCGTAGCGCTTGGCGGCGCGTCGCGCGCAAGCACGTCGTTCCGAGCGTCGGTCATGCCGCCAGCATCCCATGCGGATCGAGCACGAATTTCTTCGACGAGCCCTGATCGAAGGCGGCATATGCATCGGGGGCTGCGTCGAGCGAGACGACCTCGACGTTTACCGTCGCCGAAAGCCACGGCATCCGGTCCCACATGATCGCTTCGGCCAGCTGTCGGTTGTAGTTCATGACGGGGGCCATGCCGGTCATGACCTTGAGCGACTTCAGCCAGGCCTTACCCCAATCGAGCGCCAAGCGGCCCTCGGCGGCGTCGCCCGTGACGCCGGGATCGCTCGGCACGTAGATGCCGGGCACGCC
>JBOFCQ010000022.1:0-3366 GCA_051646145.1 Hyphomicrobium sp. | reverse complement strand
GGAAATCGCGGCGGATCGCGTCGACATCGAAGCCGGCATTTGCCGCCGCCAGATCCGCATCGAAGCCGGTCGCCGGTTGCCCGGGCACCCCGATACCGGCTACCGATTGCCCCACATCGCCGATGAAGTACGGCAACGTTCCTTCGTCGCGTTTGTGCGCGGCCGTCTGACGATCACGTGTCAACGGCGCCAGAAGAGCTTGCAATTCCGTCTCGAACGGCATCGGGATGACGCTGAACGGACGCGTGGTTGCCGCCGACTGCGGCGCGCCGATGCCCGAGTGATCGATGAGCACGGGCGGCGGCGGCGCAGGATCAGGCGGCTGGGGAAGTGACGACTGGTTGGCGCCCGTCGGCGTGGTTCCGGCACTTTGCGGCACCGCGACCGACCCCGTTGAAACGCCAACACCTGCAAGCGATGGCCCGGCGTCCACATTCGGCGGCAGCGACACATCAGGCGACAACACGAGTGTATCGAAGGCCCTGAGATCGATCACCGTCACATCGCGCGATGCAGGAAGCGCGGACGCATCCACGGCACCAGGCGACACACCAAAGCCACCCGTTGACGGCGCGGCCGTCAACAGCGACGACGCCGCCGGAACCGAACCAACCAGCAACGTATTGAGAGCGATTTGATCGATCCCCGAAGCGTCGAACGGCGAACCCGATGACGGAGCCCCGAGTGGATAATTGGCAGCACCGTGCGGCACAGACGTCGTGACGATTTCCAACGCATGCGGCGCAGCCTTGCCGCCGACGTCAGCGGGCGATGCGCCGGCTCCGCCGAGCGACGGCCCTGCTGGAAGCGGGTTTGCCTGACCGGGTACAGCGGAGAACATCTCGTTTGCCAAACGCGTCAGCACCGCCACATCGGGAAGTCCCGCGGGCGGACTGACGCCCCCCGCAAACCCCGTCGCGGCTGCAGCGAGGGCATCCAGATCGGTGCCGCCGCGCGGCGCATCAGCGCGCAATGGATCAGCTATAGACATGATACTTGCCCACTTCCACGCCCTCCAGAACACCGAGCGCATCGTCGGTCAGAACGGCAAGCGAGCAATAGAGCGACACCAGGTACGACGCGATGGCCTGATCGTTGATGCCCATGAAGCGCACCGAAAGTCCCTTCGTCAGTTCGCCGGGCAAACCGGGTTGGAAAAGGCCGACGACGCCCTGCTTGGCTTCGCCCGTGCGCAGCAGCAGGATGTTGGTCTTGCCACCCTTCACTTCGAGCTTGTCGGAGGGAATGAGCGGGATACCGCGCCACGTAATGAACGGCGATCCAAAGAGCGTGATCGTCGGCGGCGGTACGCCGCGACGCGTGCATTCGCGGCCGAACGCTGCGATCGCCAGCGGATGCGCCAAGAAGAACGCCGGCTCTTTCCAGACACGCGAAATCAGTTCGTCAAAATCATCCGGCGTCGGTGCGCCCGCGCGCGTCTTGATCTTCTGCGAGGCGACGGCATGAGCCAACAAGCCGTATTCCTTGTTGTTGATCAGTTCGCTTTCCTGCCGCTCCTTCACGGTCTCGATGGTCAGGCGAAGCTGCTCTTTGATCTGGTTGTGCGGGATCGAATAGAGGTCCGACACGCGCGTATGCACGTCGAGAACGGTTTGCACGGCGCTCAGCAAATACTCGCGCGGATTCTCGATGTAATCGACGTACGTCTGCGGCAGCACGCGTTCGTCGCGGAATGAGCAAGCCACCTCGACACTGGACGCATCGCGTACTTTGTTGACGCGATAGATACCCGCTTCGACGGGCACCCAGTTCAGAAAATGCACCAGCCAGCGCGGCGTGATGCTCGACATCTGCGGGACTGTTTTGGTCGCATTCGCGAGTTGCCGCGCTGCGATATCACCTAGGGCCGTCTGAACTTCGTCTGCCATTGCATTCCTCTATTCTGCCTTATTATACGATAAGAATTCCACAAATATGCTTAGGCAAAAAATGCCACTATCAGTCAACGACGTTATATTGGAATTATATTCCGGCGCCGTGATCGAATGTCTCACTGCGTGCCTGCGCCTGAACGATGGTGCTGTAGGGCGGCACGCTCCGCGTCAGCCAGACGTTGCCGCCAATCGATGAGCCACGGCCGATCGTGACGCGGCCGAGCACAGTCGCCCCCGCATAAATGACGACGTCATCCTCGACGATCGGATGGCGCGGCTGGCCTTTGGTCAGCGCCCCGCTCTGTTCGACGGTGAAGCGTTTGGCGCCAAGCGTGACAGCCTGATAGAGCCGCACGCGCTCACCGATGACGGCCGTCTCGCCGATGACGACGCCCGTGCCATGATCGATGAAGAAGCTGCCGCCGATCTGCGCGCCGGGATGAATGTCGATGCCCGTGGCCGAATGCGAGATCTCGGAAATGATGCGCGCAATGATCGGTGCGCCGAGCCGATAGAGCTGATGCGCCAGACGATGATGATAGATCGCGCGGATGCCCGGGTAGCTGAGCAGGATCTCCTCGGTGCTCTGCGCCGACGGATCACCGTCGTAGGCGGCGCGCACATCCGACAGCAGGTTCTCTCGAACGTCCGGCAGGCCCTCCGCAAAGTCCTGCAGGATCGACGTCACGGCGACATCAATTGCCTGATCGTCCTGCTTTTGTTGCGCGAACGAAAAGCGCAATTCCTGCTGCAGCAGCCCCTTGAGACTGCGCAGCGCTTTATTCAATGTATGGCCGACGAAGTAATCTATGCCGTCATCGGCGCCGTCTTGCCCGCCTCCATGGCGCGGAAAGAGAGCGGCGTAGATGGACTTGATGATGTCTGCGGCGACATCTGGATTGGGCAGTTCGCGTGCATAAGCGACGGTCGATAGCGCCGCCCGTGCCCGCTTTCGGGATGCGCGCAACTGCGAAACGATCTGATCAAGCGGAACGGCGTGCCAATCTTGCTGCGCCCCGATGGCAGCGGGATCGTGAATGTTCATAGCCGTCTCATCGTTGCAGGCACTGGCAAGCGGACCGCACGAGGTATGCTGCGGTGGCAGTGACCCTAAGGTGATGAGCCGTGATAGCCGCCGCATCAGCCGCGGCGAACGAAGAAAACTTTATAAGCTTTGCGTCAGAAACGATTGCCGCGCGACCGGCATGACCGGGCGCGGCGTATCGGCGTGCGCCGTAGCAATCACACGTGCAGGCCGGGCGCCTCATGCCCCGTGCGCTCGACATATTCGGTGTATCCGCCGCCGTAGCGATGAATGCCCTCCGGCGTCAATTCCAAGACGCGGTTGGAGAGCGCCGCCAGAAAATGCCGGTCGTGCGAGACGAACAGCATGGCGCCCTCATACTGCGCAAGGGCCGTGATCAACATCTCCTTGGTCATCAGATCGAGATGATTGGTCGGCTCGTCGAGC
>JBOFCQ010000011.1:0-7818 GCA_051646145.1 Hyphomicrobium sp. | reverse complement strand
GCGGCCATGGCCTATAAGTATTCCATCGGTCAGCCGTTCATCTATCCGCGCAACGATCTCGACTACACATCGAACTTCCTGCAGATGTGCTTCGCGATCCCCTGCGAGCCCTATGTCGTCAATCCCGTGCTGTCACGCGCGCTCGATCGTATTTTCATCCTGCACGCTGACCACGAACAGAACGCCTCGACCTCGACAGTCCGTCTCGCGGGCTCATCGGGGGCCAACCCGTTCGCGTGCATCGCGGCCGGCATCGCCTGCCTGTGGGGACCGGCCCACGGCGGCGCCAACGAAGCCGCGCTCAACATGCTGCAGGAAATCGGCACGGTCGATCGCGTGCCCGAATTCGTCAAGAAAGCGAAAGACAAAACGTCGGGCTTCCGCCTGATGGGCTTTGGCCACCGCGTCTACAAGAACTACGATCCGCGCGCCAAAGTCATGCAGAAGACCTGTCACGAAGTGCTCGACGCCGTCGGCTCGAAGCACGATCCGCTGCTGAAGGTGGCGATGGAGCTGGAGCGCATCGCACTTCAGGACGACTACTTCATCGACAAGAAGCTCTATCCGAACATCGATTTCTATTCGGGCATTACGCTCAGAGCCATGGGCTTCCCGGTCGATATGTTCACGGTGCTGTTCGCGGTAGCGCGCACCGTCGGCTGGATTGCGCAGTGGAAGGAAATGATCGAGGACCCCGAGCAGCGCATTGGCCGTCCACGCCAGCTTTATGTCGGCCCTGGCCGGCGTGATTTCCCGGCCGCCTGACGCGTGACACACGCTAAGACCGTTTCGGCGGCGGCGGCGCTTGGCGTGCCGCCGTGAAGGTCCATGCGCGGCGCGATGGCGTTGAGGGCCGCCAATTGCGCGCGGCGCTCGGGGCTATCTTCAAAGAGCGGCGCTACCGTTCGCGCGATCAAGTCCGCCGTGCAGGCTTCCTGCATCAATTCCGGAAAGGCCTTTTCGCCGAGAACGTGATTGGCGAGACCGGCCACGTCCGTCTTCAGAAGGCGGCGCAGCACGATGCCCATCAGCGGATCGACGGTGTAGCCGATGACCATCGGCGTGCCGGCAAGCGCCAGTTCCAGCGTCACGGTGCCGGAGGCGGCGATAGCCGCTGATGCCAGTTTGAAGGCCGCGTACTTGTCATCGGCGCGGCCGATCAGATGCGTCTTGACGCGCCACCCTTTCGCCGCGTCCGAGATGCGCGCGTGGACATGTGGCAGTGCTGGAACGATCACTTCGATATCATCGCGCTGCGCGCCGAGCAGGTTGACCGCACCGCCGAAAATGCCGATCAGCCGATCGACTTCGGAGCGGCGGCTGCCGGGCAGCACGAGCAGGACTTTCTTGGTCGGCGCGATGCCGAGACGCGCCGCCAGCGCGTCAGCATCGGCCGCGCGCATGGCATCGAGCTGCTCAATCAGCGGATGGCCGACATACGTGCACCGCGGCCCGCCAAGACGCGCGTGTGCGTCCGGTTCGAAGGGCAAGAGCGCCAGGATCTCGTCAACATAACCGCGCATTTTGCGCGCGCGGCCCGATCGCCACGCCCAGACCGACGGGCTGACGTAATTGATGATCGGAATTTGCGGCGCACGCTTGCGCACGCGCTTGGCGATTGGGTGCGTGAACTCCGGGCTGTCGATGATGACGAGCACGTCAGGCGCGAACGCCAGCGCGGCATCGACGGTTTGGTAGACGCGCCGCACGATGCGCGGCAGGGCCGGCAGAATATTGAGCGGCCCCATTACCGCGACATCCTCGATGGCAAACAGCGATGCGAGCCCTGCTGCCTGCATGTCGTGGCCACCGACACCTGCAAACGTCACGCCCGGCGCATGCCGAAGCTGAAGCGCCGTCATCAGCTTGCCGCCGAGGGCATCGCCCGAATGCTCTCCGGCGACGATAAAAACACGCAGCGGCTGCGCCGACGTCGTATCCGATGACCGAAGAGGTTCACGTGCTGTCACGGCTGCCCTCCTCCCCGCGCCGCGACCGGCGCGGCCAAGAACAAGCCAGCGCGATCCGCGGCCGCGATGACCGCGCTCAGCTCACCGCGCGTTGACGGCCCCGTCGCCGTGAGCGCGATACCGGCGATGTCGCTCGCCGCCACAGCTTCAACTAGCGCCGGGGTTGCTGGCTCACTCGCTGCGAGCACGAGCACGGCGGCGTCACGCTTCCGCTTGCAAAAGGGCTGCGCGCGCGCCGCCACGTCCAGCGCGGCTTCACCGGCACCAACCGCGATCACGCGCCGCCTGTTGATGACGACGGCAGTCCCCGTCGCGAACGGACGCAGTGCATCGAGAATGGCCGTGGCTTTCAGCACATCGCGCGCGCTGGCCGCCGGCATCGCCACCCGGCCCAGCGGCGTGAACGCGGATGCGCCATCGGCCGACGGCACCGACGTCGTAACATCTGCTGCATCACTCGGCCGCGATGGCACGCCGTAGATAAATAGCCCTGCCGCATCGGCTTTCGCGATGAGATCGGCGCGCTCGGCCGTCAGCACTTCGCCCGACATCCCCGCGACACCGGCAAGGCCTGCGGCGGCCGCTGCCGCAATGGTATCGGGACCGATCGCCGGCAGGTCGAGGCGAAGGTCCTGGCCGGGCTTGGCGCGTTTCACAAGCACGCCGCGCGGAACGGCTGCTGACGCAACGTTGCCGGTGCCCCGCCGTTCGGCCACACGCCGCATCATGCGGTCGGTGCCTTCAGCGCCCTCGATGGCTTCCACGACGCCGTTGCGCACGACCGCGGCCTGGCCGATGTCGTAGCGACCGAGGGCTGCGATCAAGCGGAACCCGGTCGTCATGTCATCGATGTCGCACGAGGCCGGTGCATGGCGTCCAAGCGCGCCATCGCCGATGAGCAGTTCCGGCGCGACGTCCGCAACGCTGACGACGTTGAGACCCTGGCTCTCGAACAGTCCGGCAACGCCGCGCAACACGGCATCGTCGCCGCCCGCGCTGAGCAGCCGCACAATACGTGGCAGAGCCATCAGAAATCCGAGATCAGGCCGCGCGTTGCGCAATGTCGGCCGCGTCATGCGCCCGACCATGATGACATCGCGAACGCCAGCGCGCCGGATCGCACGCACCGCACGGCCGAGTTTCGACCAGTGGACGACATCGTGCGGAAAGCGCGTGAGCGCCGCGTCCGCCTCGCCGTCGATCATGAGGACGTGGATGACGCCGCCGCGCGCGGTGACGCTGTCGGCGATTTCAATCGGCAGGCTGCCGCCGCCGGCGACCATGGCGATATGCTGGAGCGGGCCGGCCAACTGCCGCCTCCTCAAGCCTCGGCGCCGTTCTTGGGCGTGCACAACGAGCGCTTGCCGCCTTCGCGAATGAAGGCGACGATCTCTTCGACGATGGGATGTCCTTTGAAGGCGCTCGCGACATCTTCCATGCGTTCGACCAATGTGCCTTCAGCCGCAAACAGAAGCCGATAGGCACGGCGAAGATCGTGCACGTCGGAGCGCGAGAAACCCCGGCGCTGCAATCCAACGATGTTCAAGCCTGAGAGATGCGCGCGGTTGCCGAGCGCCATGCCGTAAGGGATCAGATCGTTTTCCAATCCCGACATGCCGCCAACGAAGGCGTGCGGCCCGACGCGGGCGAACTGGATGACAGCAGCGCCACCGCCGATGATGGCGAAATCGCCAACCGTGCAGTGGCCGGCCAGCATGACGTTGTTGGAAAAGATGACGCTGTTGCCGACGCGGCAATCATGGCCGACGTGGCTGTTGGCGAGAAAGGCGCAATTGTCGCCAACGGTCGTCGCCGACCCGCCGCCCGCCGTGCCGGGGTTCATCGTCACGCCTTCGCGGATGATGCAATCGGCACCTATCGTCAGCGAACACGGTTCGCCCTGGTATTTGAGGTCCTGCGGCTGATGGCCGATGGAGGCAAACGGAAAGATGCGTGTTCGCGCGCCGATCTCCGTCGTGCCGGCGACAACGGCATGACTGATGAGTTCCACGCCTTCGTGGAGCGTCGCGCCGGCACCGACCATAGAGAACGGGCCGATTTTCACCCCATCTGCGAGCTTTGCCCCTGGCTCCACAATCGCAGACGGGTGAATTTTGGTGTCAGCCATTTTTGCTCGCGAAAGCGCGGGCGTCCGCCGTATCGGCCAGCATGGCGCTGATCTCGGCTTCGGCCACGGTTTGACCGTTCACCTTGGCTTCGCCTCTGAAACGCCAGACGCGACCACGGTTGCGGATCTTCTTGACATGATAGTGCAGTTGATCGCCGGGCAGCACCGGTTTTCTGAACTTGGCGTTGTCGATCCCCATGAAATAGACGAGCTCGGCCTGATAATCTTCGCCGATGCTGGCAACGCAGAGCGCGCCGGCCGTCTGCGCCAGGCCTTCAATGATGAGCACGCCCGGCATCACCGGATACTGCGGGAAGTGGCCCTGGAAGAACGGCTCGTTGATCGTCACGTTCTTCACGCCGATGCAGCTTTCATCGCCCTTCATGTCATACATGCGGTCGACAAGCAGGAACGGATAGCGGTGCGGCAGCAGCTTCATCACGCGAATGATGTCGGCGGTGCCCAGCGCCTCCGAAGACTTCGACTTGGCGTCCATCTCGTCGTCACTCCTCACAGGCCGGCCCGGCACCCTTCAACATCATGACGTGCGTGCGGCGGCGTATCGATCAGTCCTCAATCGGTGGATCATTTCCTGCGGCCATTGTCGGCCGCTCGGCAATCCGCTTTAACGTCGCAATTTCACGCGCCCAGACCTTCAGCGACTTGGCCGGCGTGCCGGCCATCCGCGCGCCAGCCGGCACATCGTGGGTTGGATGCGCCGTGCCGGCGATCTGTGCGCCATCGCCGACCTTGATGTGACCGACGACACCGGATTGGCCGCCCATGACGACGAAATCGCCAAGCTCGGCCGAGCCCGAAATGCCGGTTTGCGCCACGATCACACAATGACGGCCAAGAACGGCGTTGTGCCCGATCTGGACGAGATTATCAATTTTCGTGCCTTCGCCGATGATCGTATCCTTAAGAGCGCCACGGTCGATGGTCGTATTTGCTCCGATCTCGACGTCGTCCTGGATGATGACGCGCCCGATCTGGGGCACTTTCAGGTGCCCGTTGCGCGCCATGGCGAAACCGAACCCATCCTGGCCGATGCGGACGCCAGCATGGATAATGACCCGGTCGCCGACCAGCGCATGGGCGATGGTTGCACCCGCGCCGATATACGTGCCGCGGCCGATAGCGACACGCGCGCCGATGACGGCATTGGCCGCGATGCGCGCGCCGCGCCCGATTGACGCCTCGCGACCGATGACGGCGCCGGGCTCGATCTCAACCCCCTCCTCGAGCTTGGCCGTCGGATGGATTGGCGGCGCGCCAGCCTCGGATATCATCGGGCGCATCGACTGCGGATAGAACAGCGCCAGCGCACGGGCGAAGCCATGATAGGGCTGCTTGGTGACGAGCGCCGACGTTGCAGACGGCACGCGGCCAACGAGCAGCGGCGACACGAGGCACGCGCCGGCCGTCGTCACCGAAAGCTGCGGCAGGAACTTCTTGTTGTTGTCGATGAACGAGACGTGCTCAGCGGTTGCTTCAGAGAGCGGACGCACATCGACGATCATGCGGCGCGCATCCGCACCCGGCGCCAATTCGGAGCCCGTCGCGGCAGCAACGTCAGCCAGCGAGAAAGGCCCGGCGCGATCGAAGAATCCGGGATGGTCCATCTGAGTGCGATGCCTCCGGGGCTTGGACTTGAAACCGTGAAAAGCGGTTGGAACCTTCAACACAAACGCCGCTTTGGCAAGCGCCTTCGTCGTGTCTCGTCGCCCCGCCAATGGAAAACGCCGGGCATGTCGCCCGGCGTTTCATGAGGTCATCGCGTCGGTCGCGCTTAGAACTTGGTCGAAGCGCCGAAGCGGAAGAACTGCTCTTCGTCGTACTTTTCCTTGGTCAGCGTCTTGGCGAAGTCCATGCGCAGCGGACCAACCGGCGAGTTCCACATCAAGCTCGCGCCGACCGACGAACGAATGGTCGAGTCGTCGGCAAGGCAGACGCCGGTGAAGTTGCCGGCTTTGTCGCGCACGCCGCAGCTCTGGTTCTTCTCGGCGTTGCCGCCGACATCGAACAGCGAACCGGCATCTGCGAACACAGCGCCGCTGAGCCCCAGATCATCCGGAACGAACGGCAGCGGGAAGCGCACTTCGGCGGTCGCCGACCAGTAGCTCGTGCCGCCGAGCGCGTCGTTGGTGTTCAAGTCGCGAGGACCGAAGCCGGCGCGATCGAAGCCGCGAACCGTTTCGCCACCCTTGAAGTAGGAGTCGAGAATTTTGACGTCGTCGCCGCCCCAACCCGCGATGTGACCGCCGATCACGCGACCGATGAGCGTGATCTTCTCGGTGATCGGATAGTAGCCGCGTGCTTCAGCGCCAACGCGCCAGTACTGAACGTCGCCGCCCAGACCGGCGAACTCGTCGTCGAGCTGCAGGTAGAAGCCACGCGTCGGGTTACGCGGATGGTTGCGCGCGTCATAGGTGACGGTGGTGCCAACGAGAGAGGTCCAGTACGATTCGTCCTGGCACTCGCCCTTGTCGACAAAACCGGTGCCCGACGGAACGATGTTCGACTTGAAGCCGCAAGCTTCCTTGATGGCGCGCGAAGCGTCCGGATCGACGTCGAAGATCTGGTCGCGCGCCAGCGAGTAGTGGGTCTGCATCCACAGGCTTTCGGCGAGCGGGAAGCCGAGGCGCACCTGGCCGCCGGACTTACGCTGACGGAAACCCGATTCATCGCGTTGATTGATCTCTTTATGGAAGAGGTCGAAACCAGCCGAGAGGTTGCGGTCAAGGAAGCGCGGTTCGGTGAACGACAGATCGATCTGGAAGCGTTCGAGCGAGCCGGCGAGCTTCAAGCGCAGGAACTGGCCGTTGCCGAGCAGGTTGCGTTCCGTGATCGACACGTCGCCGATGACGCCTTCTGACGTCGAGTAGCCGGCGCCGAAGGAGAGTTCGCCCGTCGACTGTTCTTCAAGTTCGACGTCGAGAACCACACGGTCGTTGGCCGAGCCGGGACGACGTTTGACTTCGACAGCTTTGAAGAGACCGAGTGCCGAAAGACGCTTCTTGGCGCGATCGACCATCAGCGGATTGTAGGCATCGCCTTCCGCCAAGCGGAATTCGCGGCGGATGACGTAATCCTTGGTGCGCTCGTTGCCGATGACGTTGATGCGCTCGATGTAAATGCGCGGGCCTTCGTCGACGACATAGGTCACGCCGATGGTGCGGGTGGCCAGATCGGGCGCGGCGCGCGGACGGACGCGCGCGAACGCATAGCCGCGCTCAGCGATGGCGAGCGTCAGCTTTTCCGTCGTCTTGTCGACGAGCGAGGCGTTGTAGACATCGCCGGCTTCGGTCAGCACTTCGCTCTGATAGGCTTCGGCCGGCACTTCGGCGAGCGAGCTTTCGATGTTGACGGTGCCGAAGGCGTATGGCTCGCCTTCTTCGATGGCAATCGTGATGATGAAACCTGTGCCATCGGGATCGAGCTCGGCGTTGCCCGAGGTGACGGTCGCGTCGGCGTAACCGTTCTTCAGGTAATACTGGCGCACGAGTTCGCGATCGAGTGACAAGCGATCGGGATCGTAGATGCTGGTGCCCTTGAGGAAGTCGAACCAGCCGGCTTGTGTCGTCGAGATGATGTCGCGCAACTGGCTATCCGAGAACGCGCGATTGCCGACGAAGTTGATGCCTTTGACTTTGGTGGCGCCGCCTTCGGTGATTTCGAAGACGAGGTTCACGCGGTCTTGCTCGAGTTCGATGATCT
>JBOFCQ010000404.1:0-1921 GCA_051646145.1 Hyphomicrobium sp. | reverse complement strand
ACATCGGTGGCGGATCGATCACCGGCATTTTCTCGGTCCTCGTCGACGGCGACGATCACAACGACCCGATTGCGGACAATGTGCGCGGAACGCTTGACGGCCACATCGTTCTCGATCGCGCCATTGCAGATCAAGGCCGCTATCCCGCCGTCAATCCGCTGTCGTCGATCTCGCGTCTGGCGCATATCGCGTGGGCTGCAGACCAGCGCGAACTGGTCCTGAAATTGCGCGCGATGCTGTCCCGCTTCGAAGATACGCGGGATCTGAGACTGATGGGCGGCTATCGCGAAGGGGGCGACGCTGAACTCGATCGTGCCGTCGCCATCGTGCCCCGTTTGCTGGAAGCTTTGAAACAAGCGCCGCACGACCCGCAGAGCTTGGACGCGTTCCTCGAAATTTCGCGCGCCCTGCAAGCCGGCGCACGCTGACACGGTTGTACAGCGGCGGCGTCGGACATCATGCTAGGCGCCTGGCTCGACCACCGCTGACGGCCATGGCGATATCAGCCGCCACGACCCGCGCGCGCACTTTCCTTCGGGATGAAGCTCAATTCTTCGATCAAGATTTCTTTGATCACTTCGGCGCCGAGCCGCTTGTTCAACTGGTCGATGAGCGCCTTTGAAATTTCAGCCAGGTCCGATTTCCGCGGCTTCTTATACTTGAGCGCATCCACGCCATAGAGCACGCGAAAGGCTTCGTCCTGCAGCACCGGATCAAGCAGCGTCGCTGGGTCTGTCAATTTCGATCTGTCGATATTGCAGCCAATGACGGCGAGCAGGTACCCCTCGATACCCGGCCCACCGACAACAGGAACCGTAATCGGCTTCAGCTTCAAATACTCGACCGGATTGGCTTTCGGACCCGCATCCTCGGTCGTCACGATGCCCCACGTGCTGCCGAAGTAGACGGCACCGAGCGTCACCGCGACCACCCAAATTCCAGCGATAATGGTCTGGATCATCGCTGCGCTCCGGCAGCCCAGAACCCTTCCGAGTACGTGCCGTCGGATTCCGAATCGCGAATGGCATCCGCCAGCGTTGCAGAGACTTCATTCACTGCGTCGAGATGCATCTTCAGCACGCGCTGATTGCGCTCGAGCTTGGCCCTCAGCGTGCCAACCATCGATGTCGTCTTGGGATCGCGCGCTGCGTTGGCACTCAGCCGCCCGAGCGCGCTGGTGAACTCGAGAAAAACATGGCCCTTGCGGTAGTTGAAATCCGCAAGCAGGCTGTGCTTGCCGCTGCGCAAGGCTGCGGTCTCCTCATCGACGAGGTCTCCGAGTTGCGCAACCACCCTCGCAAACTCCATTACAACGCCCTCCGAGATGCCTTGTTTGCCGCGCGCGCCGTCATTTCACGGTTCCTGCCGGCACGAGGCTGCCTGGCGCGATGAAATTGACTTCCGGCTGTCCGCGCATTGGCGCCGTCGTTGCCATGCGGTCCGCAAGCCCGAGATCGCCTGAAAGCGCCACCTGCTGCGCAAGCTTTTCCGCCAGCATGGATTTCCACGTCTTGCCGGCGACGCCTTTGCCAAACACCGTATCGGCGCTATCGGGCAGCATCGTCTCGATCATGTTCTGCAGCACCACCACTTCAAAATCGCGATGCGCTTTCGCCATTTTCGACGTCGGCTTGCTTGCCAGGCCGCCGCTTTGGCCAACAGCCTTGACGTCGGCGCGGGCTCTTTCAAGCGTCGTTTGAAATGGGCCGATGTCGTGAGCAAGTGCCGATGCTGACGCGCCGGGTGCGTCGCTCTTGCGCGTCGTCTCACGCTGCTGCGCCGTGCGGCTCGCGGCAAGTCCATCTGTAGCCGTAATGGCGCTCGGCACGATCTCTACCTATTCTCTGCGTCCAAGATTTGGAAGGTAATCCCCTCACCTTGCCGGGCGCTTGATGAGCGCGGCAACGACGGCGCGCTCGAT
>JBOFCQ010000375.1:0-14087 GCA_051646145.1 Hyphomicrobium sp. | reverse complement strand
GGCCCGCTGCCGCCGGTGCTGGTCGGCGTCGGCGCAGGCGGCGCCAACCCGAGTTGCGTCATCGTCGATGTGCCGGTGCCAAAGGCAAATCTCGCTCTGAAGAAGACCGCCCTCAACGGCGCGACGTGCACTAAGACCGGCAACATGCTCGATTGCGATTACGACATCGCGGTCACGAACCAGGACGCCGTCGCTTTCAACGCGCCGTTGACAATTGCCGAGACGGTGCCGGTCGGCGCGACGCTGCAGTCGCTGACGGCGCCGTGGACGTGCGTCGGCGCTGCCCCGAACTACACCTGCGATACGGGGGCCGCCGTCGTCATTCCGGCCGTTGCAGCCGTATCGTTCACGGTGCGCATGTCGCTGCCGGTGGCCGTTGCACAGGCTAACGGCTGCAGCGTGCCGAACGTCGCCAAGATCGCGGTGCCCGTTGGCGGCGCCGCACCCAACAGCGACGCGGCAGACGATGAAGCGGAGGCCGTAGCGGCTCTGTCGCTGATCGATTGCATCGCACCCGCCGTTGCGCCGGCACCGAAGGATCGCTGCCCGGATGGTCTCGCCATGCCAAAGAGCGGGCGCTGCCCATGTCCAGCCGGCGCGCGCTGGATTGCCAAGGCCGGCGTCTGCCTCGACGACGATCTGACGTATGATCCCGGTGACGAGCCGAGTGACGAACCGGGCGACGATACGCCGTCGAGCGCATGCAAACCGGCGCGCCACGAAATCGCAACGCGCTCCGGACGCTGCGTGTGCGACGACGGCTATAGCCGCCGCAAGGGCCGCTGTGTCCGCGATCCATCAGGTCCAAGCTGCGAACCGGGCTTGAACGAAGTGCGCATTCCGGGCGGCGCCTGCGTCTGCCGCTCAGGGTTCGACCGCGTCGGCGGACGCTGCGTCCGCGATCCCGGCGACGAAACGTCATGCACACCGGGCGTCAATGAAATCAAGACGCCGTCCGGGCGCTGCGTCTGTCGCGATGGCACCAGCCGTATCGGCGGATACTGCCGTCCCGACCGTGGCGATGATCCCAAGAGCTGCGGCTTCAATGAGGTGCGCACACCAAACGGGCTCTGTGTCTGCCGCAGCGGATATCAGCGCATCGACGGGCGTTGCGACAATCCCGATCGGCCGGAAAAAACCTGCCCGCCGGGAACGCGCGGCATCTATCCGAACTGCAGCACGCCGCCGGACGCACGCGATTGCCCGCGCGGCACGACCGGGACATGGCCGAACTGCAGCAAGATCACCGAGCCGTCGTGCCCGCCCGGCACGAAGGGTCGCTATCCGAACTGCACCGGCATCGACATCCCGAAAATTTGCCCGCCCGGATCGCGTGGCAAATGGCCAAACTGCATCACGCTGCCGGATCGGCAGTGCCCGGCCGGCACGCAGGGACGGTGGCCCGCATGCAAGGCGGATCGCATCCCCGATCGCGTAAAAATTCCGGGCAAGCCATCGTCGATCGATCCCGGCCGCACGAAGGTGCCGCCGTCGGTCAAAGTGCCGGGGCGCGACCTTGGAAAGCCGAAGGACTTCGTGCCGCCCGGCCGCAACAATCGCCTGAACCAGCAGAACAACACGCTTGGCGGCGGCGCCAGTCGTGGCATCAAGAAGAACGATCCGCCGTCCTTGCAGGTGCCGAGGTCGAAGATCCGCCCCGGCGGGGATGACGACGGCGGCAAAAAGAAATCGCGCAATCCGTTGTCTAACGGCGGTGGTGGCGGCGGTGGTGGTGGCAGCGGTGGTGGATTGAACCCAGGCGGCGCTTTGAAGAAAATCTTCTGACCGCGCGGCAACGAACACCGGCGCAAACTGAAAACTGTTGCGCCGGTACTTTTGGGGGATATGTACCGCGCCCACAGGCCTATCCGTGCGACACCCCTTCGCACGTTGACCAAGATCATGCGCTGGCCATTTGACTGCGGCCATGCAGTTGTCCAATCTGCATGACGATCAGGGAGTCAAGGCATGGACGGCGACGTTCTCAATAAAGCTCGCGTGCAGAGCAGCCAGAACTTCAACGAGGAAACCGTCCTCTCCGTCCACCATTGGACCGATACGCTGTTCTCGCTGCGCACCACGCGCACGCCGAGCTTCCGCTTCGTCAACGGTCAGTTCACGATGATGGGCCTGATGATCGGCGGCAAGCCGTTGACGCGCGCCTACTCGATGGCGAGCGCCAACTATGAGGACGAACTCGAGTTCTTCTCGATCAAGGTCGCCAACGGACCGCTGACCTCGCAGTTGCAGCACGTCGCAGTCGGCGACACCGTTCTCGTCGGCCGCAAGCCGACCGGCACGCTCGTCATCGACAATCTCAGGCCCGGCCGCCATCTCTACCTGCTCGCCACCGGCACGGGCCTCGCGCCGTTTCTCTCGATCATCCAGGACCCGCAGGCCTACGAAACGTTCGAAAAGATCGTGCTCGTGCATGGCTGCCGCTATGCGCTTGAATTGGCGTACGCGGACAAGATCACCCGGCAGTTGCCGGACGCGGACCTCATCGGCGACATGATCCGCGCGCAGTTGATCTATTACCCGACCGTCACGCGCGAGCCGTTCCGCACCGAGGGCCGCATCCCGCTTCTGATCGACAGCGGGCGCATGGCGCGCGACACGGGCCTGCCACCCCTCGACCCCGAACATGACCGCGTCATGCTGTGCGGCAGCCCGGCCATGCTTGCCGATCTGAAGACGCTGTTTGAGGGCCGTGGCTTCGTCGAAGGGTCGAGCGGCCGGCCGGCGGATTTCGTCATCGAGCGCGCGTTCGTCGCGCGGTGACCGTCGCGCCGGGCTGACCGAGCCGGCCCAGTTGCGAACCCTCAAATCGTCCCCCGCGCGCAGAATTCTCCACCATCCGCGATCACGACGCGGTGAACTGTTCCCTGCGTAACAGCCCTATGTCGGGTTTCGCCCGGCTATGGTTGAATAGCTGACAAAGCGCGGGAACGATGCCGAACATGGCACGCCCGCGCCAGGGGAGACCAACGACATGGGTGCCGACATGACGGCCGCGGACGCTGTATCCGCCGTGCTGCTCGCGACCATCTATCTGATGGCGAAACACTGGATCGCCGACTTCGTGTTGCAGACCGAACACCAGCGCACGACCAAGGGCATCTACGGCGCCACCGGCGGTCTCACCCATGGGCTGACCCACATGCTGGCGACGGCGCCGGTTTTTCTGCTGGTGCCCGTGCCGGTCGCCGCCGTGACGGCGCTCGGGCTCGTTGTCGCCGAATTTATTGTTCATTATCATATAGATTGGGCCAAAGAGCAGATCGTCCGCCGCTCCGGCTGGACCCTGAAAGACACCCATTTCTGGTGGACGCTCGGCTTTGACCAGCTCTTGCATGGTCTGACCTATGTCGCCATGCTCTGGGTCTTGTTCTCAAGCCCAGCCGCCTGATCGCAGGCAGGCCTGATCTCCGCGTTCCCCACTCCGCGCACGGCTGCGCGAAACGCCGCGACCGCGTAGCCGTATGTGTGTCATCGAGATCTGTAACATTCCGGCCCCTCTGGCCGAATTATCCCTGAAAGAGGCATGACATTGAGCGCGCGGTCGCGAAACGCCGAATGGTCGGACTTGATGCGCGCCGCGATCGCGGGAGACGATGGCGCCTATCAGCGTCTCCTCGTCGACCTGTCGCGGGCATTGCGACCGACCGTCCGTCGGTCCTCGGGTGTCAACGGCGGCGACGTCGAGGACGTCGTTCAGGAGGTTATTTTGGCGGTGCACTTGAAGCGGCATACCTGGGACCAGACCAAGCCCATCGGGCCGTGGATCATGGCCATCGCGCGCAACAAGATGATCGACGAAATGCGCCGGCGCGGGCGGCGCGGGGAAGTGACGATCGACGACATGTTCGATCTCAGCGACGACGCGAGTGGCGCTGAAGATGCGGTGCACGCCTATGATCTCAACCGGGTGCTGACCCACCTCAATGACCGTGCACGCGACATCGTGACGGCGATCGCCCTCGAAGGGCAAACGTCGAAGGATGTCGCCGATCGGCTGGGTATGACGGAAGTGGCCGTCCGCGTTACGCTCCATCGCAGTTTGAAGGCGTTATCCGCCCGTTATCAAGAGAAGCAGACATGAAGACCGAGGATCTGATCAGGGCCGTCGTGGCCGACAACACCAGCATGGAGCCGCCGGTGTCGCAGACGCTGCCCGTCTGGCTGCTGGGCGGCACTGCCGTCGCGGCCGTGGGCTTTGCGGCGCTGCTTGGCATCAGGCCGGATTTCATGTGGTCGATCCAGCACGACATCCGCTTCGCGTTCAAATTCCTGGTCACGCTGTCGTTGCTCGTGCCGGCGCTCTATCTCGCACTGCAGGTTTCGCGTCCCGATTTCAAACTTGGCAACCACGTCTGGCTGCTGGCGCTGGCGCCGCTGCTGCTCGCTATCAGCGTTGTCGTCGAGATGACCGTCGTGCCGATGGATCACTGGACCGTTTATGCCAAGGGCTCGATGGCGCTCGCGTGCAGCGTGCTGATCCCGTCGCTGTCGCTGGCGCCGCTTATTGCCATCCTGATCGCGCTCAGGCGCGGCGCGCCCGCCAATCCGATGCTTGCGGGCGCGGTCGGCGGCCTCGTCTCCGCCGGCATCGGCGCCACCATGTATGCGGCGCACTGCGTCGACGACAGTCCGCTGTTCATTGGCATCTGGTATCCGCTGGCAACCCTGCTCGTCACCGCGGCCGGCGCACTGCTCGGCAAGTATGTGCTGCGCTGGTAGGCGCCTGCATCTTAGCGCTTGCGACAGAATTCAGCGCGCCGTTGAAACCCGCGCACTGATGCGAGGGCTTAGACGCGACGGCGCACGACGCATGGCGCGCGTTAAACGCTCAGCAGCAGATGCTCGCGTTCCCACGGGCTGATGACGCGCATGAACTCTTCGAACTCCGAGCGCTTCAGCGCTAGGTAAACGTGGCTGAAGCGCTTGCCGAGGATCGCCTGCAACTCCGCGCACTCTTCAAACGAGGTCAGCGCTTCCAGCAACCCGCGCGGCAACTGATGATCGTTGCGGTAGGCATTGCCCGATACCGCCGGACGCGGCTCAAGCTTGCCCTTCATGCCGAGATAGCCGCACGCCAAGCTCGCCGCGAGTGCGAGATAGGGATTGGCATCCGACCCCGGCAGTCGATTTTCGACGCGCCGCGCCGCATCCGGCGAGATCGGCACGCGCAGACCCGCCGAGCGATTGTCATGGCCCCATTCGACATTGATCGGCGCGGCGCCGTTTGGCACCAGGCGGCGGTAGGAATTGACGTAGGGCGCGAATAGGCACATCGCCGATGGCAGGAATGACTGCTGGCCGGCGAGGAAATTCAAAAACAGCGATGTCGGTTCGCCGTTGCTGCCGGTGAAGATGTTGCGGCCGGTTTTGATGTCGACCACGCTCTGGTGGATGTGCATGGCGCTGCCCGGTTCGTTTTCGAGCGGCTTGGCCATGAACGTTGCGTAGCAACTGTGCGTGAAGGCGGCCTCGCGGATGGTGCGCTTGAACAGAAACACCTGATCGGCAAGGCTGATCGCATCGCCGTGCAGCAGATTGATTTCGAGCTGCGCAGCCCCGCCTTCCTGAATGATGGTGTCGATCTTCAGATATTGCCGCTCTGCGAAATCGTAGATGTCGTCGACGATCTTGTCGTACTCATCGACGGCGCCGAGGCTGTAGCTCTGCCGGCCCGCGCCCTTGCGGCCGGAGCGCCCCGTCGGCGGTTCCAGCGGATAATCCGGATCGGGGTTTGTCTTGGTCAGATAGAATTCGAGTTCCGGCGCGACGACCGGCCGCCAGCCTTCCGCCGCATAAAGCGACAGCACGTGCTTCAAGACGTTGCGCGGCGCGATCTCGACCAGAGAGCCGTTCTGCCATGTGGCGTCATGGATAACCTGCGCGGTTGGGCTCGACGCCCATGGCGCCGGCCGGATGGTCGTCAGATCCGGCACCATCATCAGATCGCTTTCGGCATAAAGCACCTGACCATCTTCCTCGAAGCCGACGTAGTCGCCGGTGATGGTCTGGTGGAAAATCGAGATCGGCAGATGCACGGCGTCGAGCTTCACGAATTTTTCGGCCGGCATGGTTTTGCCGCGCGCAACGCCGGCGATATCGGGCACGGCGCAGTCGACTTCATCGATACGGTGGAAACGCAGCCAATCGCGCAGCGCCGATGGCGTCGCGCCGGCAGCGCCCGTGGTCATCATCGTTTCGACATCTGCTGTCTTGGGCGCCATCGGTCACCTGTGGTTGGCGTTGGGTCGGCTCGTGCTCGTTTCGGTGCGCAAAGCCATGCGCGGGTTCGCATTCAAACATGGGTTGCGCTTCAATACGCACGCCTGACCGAGCTCACTTGCGCGCGATCGGCGTTAGCATCGCCCATCAACACGCGTTAAGGCTGCGGGCACGGATTGTGATCACAAAGAGAGAATGAACTCAAGCCGCCGCGTGCTCCAAGATGATCATTGGCGATGAAGGCCGCGCATTAACATTGAAGATGGGGCGCTCAAACGCCGGTCTAACCTGCAAAGCCGCACAATTGGGCACGACCGTGGTGTCGGCCGTGTGAACCCTGACACGTTTGAACTCTCACGCGTCGCCCTGCACCGTTTTACAGCGCGACGTTACATACGCGCGAGCGTCCCTTCTCCGATGAAGCCCATGCCCTGCCCGATGTCGCTATCGATCGCGCGGCGCAACGCTGCCACATCGCCGGCGCGCATGGCCGCAATCGCCATCTGATGCTGATCCTCCAAGGTCGAGGTGCCGATGCGGCCGTAAGCCATGCGCATGAAGGGCCCGAACTGCAGCCATATGCTGTCGACGAGCGCGACCAGCGTATCGGCCTGCGCCTGTTCGTAGATGGCGAAATGGAAACGATAATTGCCGCGCATATAGCCGTCGATGCTGCCGTTGACGATGGCGTCGTCGACCGCGGAATCGATTTCGCGCAGCGCGTCGATACCTTCAAGCGTCATGCGCGCCATGGCCCGCGCAGCGAGTTCCGGTTCGAGCGACCGGCGCGCGAATAGAATTTGCTCGAACTTCGCGCGCGTCATCGGCGGCACGAGAACACGGCGATTGTCCTGCAATTCGAGCGCCCGTTCGGCGATGAGGCGGCGCACGGCCTCGCGAACGGGCATCAGGCTGACGTCGAGCGCTTCCGCGAGACCGCGCAGTGTCACGGCTTCGCCCGGCAGAAAGCCGCCGAACAGGATGCGCTCGCGCAATTGCAGATAGACGATCTCATGCGCTGGCTTCGCCAGTTCGCTGCTGATGACAGTCGGCGCGGCGGCCAATCCGGTCGTCATAATCGGGTCCATCCGGCGCATGATGGCAAAGCACTCATCACAAACTACAGAGCATCGTCGATAAAAAACGCGCGTCGGCTGAAGGCCTTCCCGGACTGGAACGCGCCTCGCTCCGGCGGCCCGGCCGGCCTCCTGCCCAATGTTTGCACACATCGGCTGACGACGCGCCAATCGGCAAAAGCCTGCAACGACCTACTTGTACCGTGACGATTTTGTGATCACAATGCCCTTCGTCGAGGAAAGTTGGAGCGCGCCAGCCGCCGCCTTCAAGGGCCCGTCTGGACAAAAGCGCGTGTAGATGGAGGTCGCTGTAATGCCGACACTAGGAACCGCCCAACGCATCATCATAGGCAGCGTTGCGGCGCTGTCGTTGCTGGCCACGCCGGCCGCCTTCGCCAAGGACCGCGAAGTGCGCATCTTCAACTGGTCGGATTATATCGACGACACCATCCTGACGGACTTCACCAAAGAGACCGGTATCAAAGTCATCTACGACGTGTTCGACAGCAACGAAGTACTTGAAACGAAATTGCTGGCGGGCGGCACGGGCTACGACATCGTCGTACCGACAGGCGCCTTCCTCTCGCGCCAGATCGGCGCCAAGGTTTTCCAGAAGCTCGACAAGAGCAAAATTCCAAACCTTAAAAACTTGTGGCCTGAAGTGTCGCAACGCACCGCCATCTACGATCCCGACGGTATCTACTCGATCAACTACATGTGGGGCACCACCGGGATCGGCTACAATGAAGCCAAGATCAAGGAACGCATGGCCGATGCGCCGGTCGATTCCTGGGACATGATTTTCAAGCCGGAAGTGATCGCCAAGTTCAAGGATTGCGGCATCCACGTTCTGGATGCGCCCGACGAATTGATCCCGGCAGCGCTGCTCTATCTCGGCATCGACCCAAACACCAAGAATCTCGATGAGATCAAGAAGGGCACCGATCTTCTCGAGAAGGTCCGCCCGAACATCCAGAAGTTCCACTCATCCGAGTTCATCAACGCGCTCGCCAACGGCGATATCTGCATGGCGGTCGGTTATTCGGGTGACATCATGCAGGCCGGCGATCGTGCCGAGGAAGCCAAGAACGGTCAGACCATCAACTACTCGCTGCCCAAGGAAGGCTCGCAGATGTGGTTCGACCAGATGGCCATTCCCGCCGACGCCAAGAACGTCGAGGAAGCCCATATTTTCCTCGATTACCTGATGCGCCCGGAAGTGATCGCGAAGGCCTCGAACGCCGTCAACTATGCCAACGGCAATCTCGCCTCGCAGCAGTTCATCGACGAGGCGATCCGCACCAACACCTCGATCTTCCCCGATGAAGCAACGCTGAAGAAGCTCTACGTCAAGACATCGTACGATGCCAAGACGCAGCGCGCCGTGACCCGTGCCTGGACGAAGGTCGTCACCGGCAAGTGATGCGATTGAGAGAGCCGCGCGCCGGATGGCTCCTGCGATCCGGCGCGCGCGACCTCTCACGAGTGCCTATGTCTGCCCGACTAGTCTGCCCTCCTATGTCTGCCCAATGTCCGACAGGCGTCCTTAACCAGACGTCGAAGCTTTCCGAGACCCGCGTGCGCAAACGTTGAACACTGCGGGTTCCCATACGCTCCACCCCGTCCAGCAGTTGCAAGGATCGAAGCGATGACCGGCATGACCGCTTCCAACGTGAAGACATCCGTTCGTTCCGCCGCCCCCCAGTCCGGCTTTGCGCCGTGGAAAGACCCCGCCGCCAAGCCCATCGTCCGCTTCGAGAACGTCACCAAGCGGTTCGGCGATTTCGTCGCCGTCAACAACGTCTCGCTCGACATCTACGAGCGGGAGTTCTTCGCGCTGCTCGGGCCATCGGGCTGCGGGAAGACGACGTTGCTGCGCATGCTCGCCGGGTTCGAGAAGCCAACCGAAGGGCGCATCATCGTCGCCGGTGAGGACATCACCCATCAGTCGCCCTATGAGCGCCAGTCGGTGAACATGATGTTCCAGTCCTACGCGCTCTTTCCGCACATGACGGTCGAGAGCAACATCGGCTTCGGTCTGCGCCAGGAAGGCATGGCAAAGGACGACATCAAGGTCCGCGTCGAGGAAGCCATGAATATGGTGGAGCTGACGAAGTTCGCGGCGCGCAAACCGCATCAGCTCTCGGGCGGCCAGCAGCAGCGCGTCGCGCTTGCCCGCGCCATCGCCAAGAAGCCGCGCATCATGCTGCTCGACGAGCCGCTCGGCGCGCTCGACAAGAAGCTGCGCAATCAGGCGCAGTTCGAGTTGATGCGCATCCAGGAGACGACCGGCACCACGTTCGTCATCGTCACCCATGACCAGGAAGAAGCGATGACGGTGTCGAGCCGCATCGCCGTCATGAACCAGGGCGAGATCGTGCAGGTGGCAACGCCCGGCGATATCTACGAGACACCCCAATCGCGCTACTGCGCCGGCTTCATCGGCGACGTCAACGTGCTCGAAGGCAAGGTCGTCGAGCAGAAGGACGGCGTGATCGAGCTGGAGTGGAGCAAGGACGGCAGTTCCGTTCTCGAAGGCGGCCGCCCCGTGCGCTTCAAGGCGCGCGCGCCCGAAATCGCCGTCACCAATGGGCAGACGGTCTGGCTCGCCATCCGGCCGGAAAAAATCCGCATCGGTCTCGAAAAAAACGCGGGCGCCGCCAACGCGATCACCGGACGCGTCAACGACGTCGGCTACCTCGGCTCCATTTCGCACTATCACGTGCCCGTCGCGACCGGCCAGCGCGTGACAGCCTTGCGCGCCAACGCGTCCCACACGATCGAGCGAACGATCAACTGGGAAGACGAGGTTTGGCTTGAATGGCCGGTCGAGGCCGGTGTTGTCCTGACGAAATAGGCGAAGCCCTTGCGGCGGCCTTCCGGCCGGCGCACGCACGATATGTGGTTTGGTTCAGCAACGGCCGATGCCACTGCCGAGACCCCGCCCCGGAAGCTGGAGAGACGTGAGATGCGCCGCTGGTTCGTGATCGCCGCACCTTATTTCTGGCTGCTGCTGTTTTTCCTCGTGCCGTTCTTCATCGTCTTCAAGATTTCGCTGTCCGACGTTGCAACCGCCATTCCGCCCTACACGCCGACCTTCGATCTGTCGGAAGGGTGGTCAGGATTGATGCAGAAATTCTCGGAACTCGATTTCGAGAACTACACCTTCATTTTCGACGATGCGCTCTACACCAGTGCCTACTGGTCGAGCATCAAGATCGCGGCCGTGGCGACGTTCCTGACGCTGCTCGTCGCCTACCCGATCGCCTACGGCATGGCGCGCGCGCCGAAGGAATGGCAGCCGTTGCTGATGATGCTCATCATTCTGCCGTTCTGGACCTCGTTCCTGATCCGCGTCTACGCCTGGATCGGCATCCTGAAGAAGGAAGGCCTGCTCAATCTGTTCCTGATGAACATGGGCATCATCAGCGAACCGCTGACCATCATGAATACCAACACGGCCGTTTATATCGGCATCGTCTATTCCTACTTGCCGTTCATGATCCTGCCGCTCTATGCCAGCCTTGAGAAGATCAAGCCGTCGCTGCTGGAAGCGGCCGAGGATCTGGGTTCGCCGCCCTGGCGCGCCTTCTGGCAGGTGACGTTCCCGCTGTCGCTGCCTGGCGTGCTCGCCGGCTGCTTCCTGGTGTTCATTCCGGCCGTTGGCGAATTCGTCATCCCCGATCTGCTCGGCGGATCGGAAACGCTGATGATCGGCAAGACGCTGTGGAACGAGTTCTTCGCCAATCGCGATTGGCCGGTCTCGTCGGCGGTGGCGGTGATGCTGCTGCTGATCCTCGTCGTGCCGATTGTGCTGTTCCAGCGCCAGCAGCAAAAAGTGCAGGAGGCCGGCCGATGAACGCTCGTTTCAGCTGGTTCAACGCCACATCCATCGCGCTCGGCTTCGCGTTCCTGTACATCCCGATCCTGCTGCTCGTTGTCTATTCCTTCAACGAGAGCCGTCTCGTCACCGTGTGGGGCGGGTGGTCGACCAAATGGTATGCGGGCCTTCTCGAAAACCAGGGCCTGATGGATGCCGCCTGGGTGACGATGCGCGTCGCGGTGCTCTCAGCAACCGTCGCGACCATCCTTGGTACACTGGCCGCGCTGGTGCTGGTGCGCATGGGCCGGTTTCCGGGACGCACGCTCTTTTCGGGCATGGTGTTTGCGCCGCTCGTCATGCCGGAAGTCATCACCGGTCTGTCGCTGCTGCTGCTCTTCGTCGCCATCGGGCTCGACCGCGGATTCTGGACGGTCGTCATCGCGCACGTCACGTTCTCGATGTGCTTTGCGGCCGTCGTCATTCAGGCGCGGCTCGTCGACTTCGACAAATCGGTCGAGGAAGCGGCCATGGATCTCGGCGCCACGCCGGTCGGCACGTTCTTCCAGGTGACGCTGCCGATCATCGCGCCGTCCGTCATATCGGCGTGGCTGCTGTCGTTCACCTTGTCGCTCGACGATCTCGTCATCGCCAGCTTCGCGACCGGCCCCGGCGCGACGACGCTGCCGATGAAGATCTACAGTCAGGTGCGCCTCGGCGTGACGCCCGAGATCAACGCCATATCGACGATCATGATCGCCGTCGTCACGGTTGGCGTCATCGCCGCGTCCCTCGTCACCAAGCGGCAAGCCGTGCGTGCGGAGGCGGAAGCGCGCCGGGCCGTCGCCGGTAACTGACGCCGCGCAAAACGCTGCGCCCGGAAAGGTTTCATGTCGTCCGCCTACATCAAGTCCTACTACACGGCCTCCATCAGCCCGCCGACACCCTATCCGCGCCTTGAGGGCACGGTGCAGGCCGATGTCGCCGTGATCGGCGGCGGCTTTTCCGGCATCGCGACCGCGCTGACGATGGCCGAACGCGGCTATTCGGTTGCGCTCGTTGAAGCCCATCGCATCGGCTGGGGCGCGTCCGGGCGCAACGGCGGGCAGATGATTGCCGGCATCAGCGGCGAAGCGCGTCTCGCCGGACAACTCGGCGCCGCCGGCAAACGGCTCTTGCGCGACATCCGCTATCGCGGCCACGACATCATCACCGAGCGCATCGCCAAATACGACATCGACTGCGACTTCAAGCCGGGCTGGATGGAAGTCGCCGCCCGCCCCCGCCACTGGGACGCCTTGCGCGCCCACGTCGACGACATGGCGGCGGAAGGCCATGGCGCGCATTACGAACTCGTCGCGCCGAAGGATGTGCCGCGCGTCATCGCCAGCAGCGCCTATCACGGCGGCTACATCGACCGCCGCAGCGGCCATCTGCACCCTTTGAAGCTCTGCCTTGGCGAAGCGCGCGCCGCGGCGGCACTCGGCGTCCGCATCTTCGAGAACAGCCCCGCCGTCACCTTGCAGGGCGGGCCGAAGCCATACGTCGCCACCGAACACGGGCGCATCAACGCGTCGACCATTGTGCTCGCCGGAAACACCGACCATCCGTTCCAACGCGGACGCCTCAACGGCCTCCTGTTTCCGACCGGCAGCTACATCATCGCCACCGAACCGCTCGGCGATGATCTGGCCCGCACCCTGAACCCGCAGGATCTGGCGGTCGCCGACAGCAACATCGTGCTCGACTATTACCGCCTCTCCGCCGACAAGCGCATGCTGTTTGGCGGACGCTGCAATTACTCAAACCGTGACCCCAAGAATTTGGCGGAGAACCTGCAGCCGCGTCTGGCGCAGATTTTCCCGCAGCTCGCCGGCAAGCGCATCGACTACGCGTGGGGCGGCCGCATCGGCATCGTGCTGACGCGCATACCGGCCATCGGCCGCTTAGAGCCCAACGTCTACTACATGCAGGGCTATTGCGGGCACGGCGTCAACACCACCCACATCGCTGCCGACATCGTGTCAGATGCTATCTGCGGCACGACGGAGAAGCTCGATCTCTTCGACCGCATCCAGCACATTCGGCTTCCCGTCGGCGGCTGGGCCGGCAATCAGATGCTGGCGCTCGGCATGTTGTATTACCGCCTGCGCGATCTGATGTGAGCGCGCCGACACGGCGCAGTGCATCTCATACGGCTCTTACGGCTCATACGGCAAGCGCGTGGCGGCGCTCAGTATGTTCGGCGGCAAGGTAGGCGTCGAACCCGGCACAGATCGTGCGCACGAACGGACGACCCTCCGGCGTCACTGTGAAGCCGTCGCGATCGGCGACGATGAACCCGTCGCGATCATGTCCAATCAAGCGGCGAGCGTCCTCGCGGACCGTTGCCGCGCCGGCGCCAAAGCGGCGCTCCACCTCATGCCACGACAGCGTGAAATCGCACATCAGACGCTCGATGATGAACGCGCGCAGGTGATCGTCGGCCGTCATGGCGTGGCCGCGCACAGTGGCAAAATCGCCTGCCGCAATCCGGCGGCCATAATCGTCGACCGGCACGGCGTTTTGTGAAAAACCCTGTGGAAGGCGCGAAATCGCTGACGCGCCGAGACCGATCAAGGCGTCTGACTGATCGGTCGTATAGCCTTGGAAATTGCGCGCCACGTTGGGACCGGCCAGCGCATCACCCGGGCGGGCGAAATGATCGAGCCCGACCTGGGCATAGCCCGCCTCATGCAGCGCGCCGTGCAGTGCGCGCGATTGAGCAAAGCGGTCCGCCGCATCCGGCATCTGCGCTTCATCGATCAGGCGCTGATGGCGGAAACGCTGCGGCAGGTGGGCATAGCCGAAAATCGCGATCCGGTCGGGCGCCAGCGCCAGAGCCTTTCTGATCGTGCGCGCGACGCTCTCAACGCTTTGGCGCGGCAAGCCGTAAACGAGATCGAGATTGA
>JBOFCQ010000292.1:0-19495 GCA_051646145.1 Hyphomicrobium sp. | reverse complement strand
CGTCCGCGGCCATCGCGCCAGCGACGTTCATTGCGGTGCCAATATCCGCAACGGCCGTCCGCGCAACGCCAGATCCACAGTGCAAGCGGCACCGCCGGATTGACATTCGACCGACCGCACGCCTGACGGCCGTAGCGCGTCGAACGATGCCAGCCGTTCGGACCCCTGCGACAATCGTTGTGACGATAGTGCACGGTTTCCGTCATCGTATTGGTGCCGGCAACAGCCGACTTGGCCACGCCGATCGGTGCGGCCGAGGCGGCTGTCGTCGCAAGGCCTGCAAACGCCATGCTTGCTGCAACGACGCAGAGTTTCATGAATTTCATAACGCTGTTGTCTCCTGAATTGCGAGATCGCAGCGTCTAAACAGATGGCGCCGGACAAGGTTCCAACGGCACGAAGCATCTCTGCTCGCGCGCAATGGCACGATCAGCAAAGCATTAGCGGATGCTCGACTATTCGGCAGGCCCAGCGCATGCTAGCTAGGCGAGGCCGTTGCTACGCTTGAATGCGCACACCATTCACGCTTGGCACGGAGCGTAAAATTCAGCGCGGCAGTTGCGGTCAGGCACGTGGAAAACGTCATACTCGTTGACGACGACGATCAACAGATCGGCACATCGGAGAAACTCGCGGCGCACCGCGCGGGCGCGCTGCATCGCGCCTTCTCGATCATGATCTTTGACGCACGAGGGCATTTCCTGCTGCACCAGCGCGCACTCGGCAAGTATCACTCCGGTGGACTTTGGACGAATGCCTGCTGCGGACATCCGCGCCCCGGCGAGGACGTGGCGGAGAGCGCTGTCCGCCGCCTCAGTGAGGAACTCGGCTTCACCTGTCCGCTGACGTTCGTCGATACCTTTCGCTATCGCGCCGAACTCGACCGCGACATGATCGAGCATGAGATCGTGCACGTCTTCCACGGCCGCTACGACGGACCGATCAATCCAGATCCGAACGAATGCGCAGACTATGCGTGGGTGCCACTCGCTGACCTTCGCGCGCGCATGACGGCTGAGCCGCACACCTTCACCGCATGGCTGACGAAATACGTTGCCGCCGACTGGCCCGTGCAATCGATCGTGTGATCACGGCCACGGCGCATGGCAACCGCGGCATTCACACAATGTAGAGACGACATCATCGACGGCCGAGACAACGCTCGATCTCCCGCAAGCGAAGGGAGATGGTGGAGAGGGCTGGTTTCGAACCAGCGTAGGCGAAGCCAACGGATTTACAGTCCGTCCCCTTTAACCACTCGGGCACCTCTCCACGAGGCCGTGCATCGTATCACCCAGAACCGCGCCCGCGCGGCATTGAGCCCGTGTTTACGCCAGAGTTTCGGTGCTCATCGCGCCGCGCCTGACCGCAAACCGAAGCCCGCACAGACGTTGGGCCAAAGCCCCAAAACAAAAGCGCCCTGCCGCACCCGGCAGGGCCACGACGCGTTATCTTCACGAGGGGCTTTCCTGTCAATCAGAAAAGCGGCATGGTCCGCACCTGAAGCCACGGGGCGTGCTGCCGCAGTGCCCCGCGCTCCCCGACGTTCGCGACCGTTTGAGGCCTCCCCTGCCGAAGAAACCTGAGGATAAGAGCTGGCGCGACAGGCCGCAGAGCGGCGGCGCGCGCCGTGGCGATGACCGGCATAGCCATGGCGGCAGGCCGGCTGGCGACGGTGACGGAGGCACTGGCGGCGGCAAGGGCAAGCGCTTCGGACAGGGCGGCGGTCACCGATCAGGCCGCGGCGGACGCGACTTCGGTCACGGTAGAAGCCATGGCGCGGGTCACGGCCGGGATGGAGATACAGACGGACCGCTCCGGCTCTTTGGCCTCCATCCGGTGGCGGCCGCGCTCGCCAATCCACAACGCGTCTTGAAGCGCCTTGTCGTCACCGACAACGCCGAGCGCCGCCTGCGCGAACAGCTCGGCACATTGCCCATCGCAACGGAACCAACGACGCCGCGCGATCTGGACCGGCTGCTTGGAGCCGACGCCGTACACCAAGGTGCCATGCTCGAGACCGAGCCGCTGCCCGAACCCGACTTCGACGATCTGGTCGCTCACGCCAACGGCCGCCCCCTGATCGTGCTCGATCAGGTGACCGACCCGCACAACGTCGGCGCCATACTGCGTTCGGCGGCCGTGTTCGGCGCGGCCGGCCTTGTGATGACGCGCCGGCACAGCCCACCGCTCAGCGGCGTGCTGGCGAAATCGGCGTCCGGCGCATTGGAACTGGTGCCCATTGCGCTCGTCGCCAATCTGTCGCGCGCGCTCGCCGAATTGAAGGATGTCGGTTTCACCGTGATCGGGCTCGATGGCACGGCCAACGATTTCCTAGAGGATGCCGATTGGTCGGCGCCCGTGGCGCTCGTCATGGGTGCGGAAGGCAAGGGACTGCGACACTTGACGGCCGAGACGTGCGATCGCCTGGCGCGTATTGCAACCGACGGCGCTATCGACAGCCTCAACGTTTCAAATGCGGCGGCTGTAGCGCTGCACACCGCCGTCATGGCGCGGCGGGGCAAAGCATAATCCGCCCGCCTTGATCATCTGCCCGCCACACAAACGCACAACGCCGGCCCCTCGCGGGACCGGCGTCGGCATGACTTGCACCGGCGCGGGCAAAGGCGCCGAACGCGTTATTCGCAGATCAGCGGGCGTTCGCAGATATAGCGACCGCCACGGCACACTGTATCGCCCCAGCGGTTTTCAAAGCAGCGGCGGCCGGCCCAATGGCACTCGCGCGGACCGCGATAGCAATATTCGCCTTCGTCATAACGCGAGTAATAGCGCGGGCGGGCATTCGCGGTGGCGCCGAGAATGCCAAGGCCGATGATGCCAGCGGCAACGCCGGCTGCAATGCCAGCGCCACGGCCGTGACGTGCGTCTGCCGTGCCGGCCGTTGAAACGGCGAGGCCGAACGTCATGACGAGTGCCATGAGCGCATTGGTGATTTTCTTGAACATGGGAGGTCTCCCCGGCTTGAGTCGCGACGGCGACGCTGAATTGGATGATAAGGAACTGCGCGTTCCAGACCGCTTAGAGATGCTTGAAACCATATGAATGCGGCATGAACACGCAAACTGTGCGGAGAATTCATGTCGCCGCTCAGCCAAGCGTTGCCACGTGAGGGTTGCACCTCACGCAATTGAAAACCCGGCGCAGAGGTCCGCGCCGGGTCAGAATTTCCATTGAAGAGAACACTGCGCTTGGCGCAGGGCTGCCGATAATCCTGGACTTACCAGTGACCGCGGCGATGACCACCGTAGCGCCGATAGTGCCACTCGACATGGCGATAGTGGCGGCGCGGCGAGCCCCAGGCCTGATAGTAGGGCGGCAGATGATGATGAGCGCGGCGCACGCGATGCGCGGGGCGCCAATAGTTCGAGTTGTAGTAGGGATAGTAGCCGCGCGGCTCATAGCGATAGGCATAGCGATCGGTCGCCGCGTGGCTCAGATACACGTGCCGATAACGCGGCGTGTAGACCCAATGGCGCACGGTCTTTACGTGACCCCAGGTGCGCGGCTGATCGGGGCGATCCCAGTGGAAGCTCGCGGCTGGCTGCGGCGCGGCAGCAAGGCACATCAGGCCCGCCATGAGCGCCAAGAGACTTTTGATACGCATACAAACTCCTGTTGCTTCGGACCGAGCGAACGCGACACCCGGATTTCGCACATCGATCCTACCGCAATCTTAGCTAAAGGTGCGTTACGTTGCATCTGCCATCCGCATACGCAGCGCGTGCGTCGATGATCGTGCCGTTCCCGCGCGCCGATTAAGCAATTCGTCATGCTCTCTGACTGACACTGCCTGTCAGCGATTCGAGCCGATTTCCGGGAGAAATCGGGGGCGCCGATGTTTGGGGCAGCATCGGTGGCGCAGAGGCGGCAGGGGCAGAGTTCTTCGTGACACGGCGCAAAGACAAGCAGCAGGACGACCGCGAGCGCATGACGGCGGCCATGCGGCGGCTGGAAGAGCTGTTGCAGGACCCAGGTCCCGGTATCACCGTCACGCCGGTTGGCGAGGCGGATGCGCGCGCCGTGCAGCGCGCTCAGCCAGCGCAGGCCGGTACTAACGCCGCCCCCGATGCGCCGTCGACCGCCCGTGGCATTGAACCGACCAGCACACCGATCAGCACACCGGCCGCAACGCCGGACTGGATCGCCAACATGTCGGGCGGCCCCTCCGCCGCACAGACACTGACACAGGGTCAGGCATCGCCCTCGGGACGCGCGTCGACACAGAAATCGGCCGCACGCGCCACCGGCCTCAATGGCTTCAAACCCGACACCAACGCCGGCGGCGTCTTCGGCTTTTTCTTGCGCTGGCTGCTTGGCCCGGCCGACAGCGAAATCAAATCCGCCGTCAGCGCCAGTCGTCGCGCGCTCAACGCCACCTTCCTCTTCAGCGCCGTCATCAACGTGCTGATGCTGGCCGGCCCGCTTTTCATGCTGCAGGTCTACGACCGCGTTCTGACGTCGGGCTCTTATCCAACGCTCGTCACGCTGTTCGTCATCACTGCCGCGCTCTATGCCGTGATCGGTGCGCTTGAACTGGCGCGCTCGCGCATTGTCAGCCGCATCGGCGCCGAAATCGATCAGCGGCTCAGCGATCGCATTTTCGAAGCTGCGCTGCGCAAAAGCCTGGCGACGCAAGGTGCCGCCGCCCCTGCACTGCGCGAACTCGACAGTTTCCGGCAGTTCATCGCCGGGCCCGCGCCGTTGACGTTCTTCGATGCGCCGTGGACGCCGGTTTATCTCGCCGTCATCTTCATGACCCACTGGACGCTCGGCATTGCAGCCACCATCGGCACGGTCATGCTGCTGGGCCTCGCATGGGCGAGCGAGCAGGCCGGCCGGCAACCGTTGACGCAGGCCGGCATCTCCGTCGCCAAAAGCCTGGAGATGGCGGAAACCGGTCAACGCAACGCCGAAGCCATTACCGCGATGGGCATGCTCACAGCCTATCGCGCGCGCTGGCAGGCGCTGAACGCGGAAGGTCTTGGCTGGCAACTGCTGGCGGCCGACCGCCTGGGTGGCATGTCGGCGATCACCAAGACCGTGCGCCTGCTCATGCAATCCTTGATGCTCGCCATCGCCGCAGGCCTTGCCATCAATGGCATGATCTCGGCCGGCTCGATCATCGCGGCGACCATCATCTTCGGTCGCGCACTCGCCCCCGTCGAGCAGATCGTCGGTCATTGGCGCGGCTTCATCAAAGCGCGCGAGAGCTATCATAAACTCGAAGAAACGCTGCAATTCGCGCCGCCAGAGCGCTCGCGCACGCAGCTCCCGCGCCCACGCGGCGTGCTTGAGGTGCATAACGTGCGCGTTGCCGCGCCGGAAACACGCAACATCATCTTGAACGGCATTTCGTTCGCCGTTGAACCAGGGCAGATGCTGGCCGTCATCGGCCCGAGCGCGTCCGGCAAATCGACGCTGGTGCGAACCATCGTCGGCCTTTGGCCGGCCTTCGGCGGCGCCGTCATGCTGGATGGCGCGCGGCTCGATCAATGGCACACCGAGGACATCGGCCGGCACATCGGCTATCTGCCGCAGAGCGTCGAATTGTTCGCCGGCAGCGTGAAGCAGAACATCGCCCGCTTCCGCGAAGACGCCAGCGATCAGGACGTGGTGGACGCCGCCAAGCAGGCGCATGCCCACGACCTCATCATGGCTTTGCCGAAGGGCTATGAGACCGAACTCGGCACCTTCGGATCGTATCTCTCGGGCGGTCAGCGCCAGCGCATCGCCTTGGCGCGCGCCCTGTTTGGCACGCCGCCGCTCGTCGTTCTCGATGAACCAAACTCGAACCTTGACCGCCCCGGCGACGAGGCCCTGTCGCAGGCCATCGACGGCATGCGCAAGCGCGGACAGACGATCGTGCTTGTGTCGCATCGCGTGCAGGCCATCGGCAAAGCGGATCTGCTGCTGTTCATCGAAAAAGGCCAGCAGCGCGCCTTCGGTCCGCGCAACGAGGTGATGAAGCTGTTCCAAGGCCCCGCACGCGGCCGCGATGGTGAGGGGTCTCCGGTCGAAGAACGCCGCGCAACGCCCCGCGCGCCCGCGAACCCGCAAGCCGAAGCGAACACCGCCGCGGCGTCCCTGCCGGCAACCGGGAGCGAAGGCTGATGTCGATCACATCGCGCGTGCAAAACCTCATATCGCCGCCGGTCACCGACATGCAATGGCATGCGACCGATCCCTGGATCCGCTTCGGCATGCGGACCGTCACCGTCATGTTCGGCGCCATTGCCGTCATGTCGTTGTTGCCCATTTCGGGCGCGGTGGTGACAACGGGCGTCGTCGCCGTCGAGGGTGAATACCAAACCGTCCAGCATCTCGAAGGCGGCATCGTTTCAAAAATCCTCGTGCGCAACGGCGATGCCGTCAAAAAGGGCGATGTTCTGCTGCGCATCGACAGCACGCAAGCGCGCGCGTCCATGTCGGCGACATCCGGCAAGGTTGCCGATTACGCCATCCAGGAAGCGCGCCTCATTGCCGAACGTGACCGCAAAGACGGGTTTGCAGCTCCCGTCGGCATTGACGTCAACGACCCGCCGACCGCGAAAATCCTCAACGCGCAGACGTCCCTGTTCGATGCCCGCCGCACGGCCTATCTCGGCCAGCAGAAGATCCTGAACCAAAGGCTGTCGCAGTCTGAAAGCGACCTCAAGGGTCTCGAAAGCCAGTTGACCGCGCGCCTAAAGGAACGCGATCTGAACGCCAAGGAATTGGCAACCGTGATGCCGCTGTTTGAGAAGGGCTATGTCAACCAGCAGCGCATCGGGCCGCTGCAGCGCGAGCAGGCGCGGCTTGAAGGCGAAATCGGCAATCTCAAATCGGAACGCAACAAGCTGAAATCGGCACGCGCCGAAGTCGAAGCGCGTCTCGCTCAGATCGACAAGGATTATGTGCAGAACGCCGCCGAGGATTTGCAGAAGGTCCAGGCCGGCCTCGCCGAACAGCGCGAAACGGAGAAATCAGTCGGCGACCGGCTGTCGCGCACGGACGTTCGCGCGCCGGTCGATGGCATCATTCACGCTTTGCAGGTCTCAACGGAGGGTGGCGTCATTCAGCCGGGGCACACGGTGCTCCAGATCGTGCCGACCGGCCGCGACCTGCTGATCGAGGCGCGCGTGGCGCCGAAGGATATCGACACCGTCTACATTTCGCAGACGGCGGCGGTGCGCTTCACGTCCTTCGACAGTCACACCACGCCGCGCCTTGAGGGGCGCGTGCGCAAGGTGTCTGCGGCCGAGATTGCCGACAAGGACGGCAAAACTTACTTCACGGCACAGGTTGAAGTTCCGCCCGCCGAAATCGCCAAGCTGACAAGTGCCCAGCATCTGATCCCCGGCATGCCGGCCGAGATCTATATCGAGACGCGCTCGCGCACGGTTCTGTCGTATTTCCTGAAGCCGCTGACGGACATGATGGCGCGCACGTTCCGCGAAACCTGATCGTGTGTGCCGCGAGACGGCGCACGCGGTGAAGCATTCGGGTTAGTTCGGATTAGAAAGACGCTTCAGCGGCGGCCCTCAATAGGCGTTGCGCATCGCTTTGCGCGACAGCACCGTCAGCGCCATGATGTACACATCAAACGCCAGCGACCAGTTGTCGATGTAATAGAGATCGTGCTCGACACGCTGGCGCATGGCGTCATCTGTCTCGGTCGCACCGCGGAACCCGTTCACCTGCGCCCAGCCCGTGATGCCCGGCTTGACGTTCAGACGGCGCGGATAGAGTTCAATCCGCGTCTCAAAGAAGCGATCGTGCGCGACGGCGTGCGGGCGCGGCCCAACGAGCGCCATCTCGCCGCGCAGCACGTTGATCAGCTGGGGCAACTCGTCGAGCGAGTATTTGCGCAGGATGCGGCCGATGGCCGTCACGCGCACATCGTTCTCGCGCGCCTGCTGCACGACGTCGCCATCGTCGAGCGTCGTCATGGTGCGGAACTTCCAGATCGCGAACTCTTCGAGGTTGTAACCGCGACGCCGCTGGCGGAAGAACAACGGGCCTGGACTATCGAGCTTGATCAGGAGTGCGATGGTCGCAAAGAGCGGCGCCAGCAGCAGCAAAGCGACGCTGGCGGCCGAGACGTCGAGCAGCCGCTTCGAGAGCGCTTCGAACGGTCCGAAAGGTTCGCGCGTCAATGACAGCGTGGTGGCGCGGCCAAAACGGGCGACGCGCGCATCCTTGAAACGACCGATCAAGCCGCCGGCGCCGAGATGGATCACCACCGGCAACTGGCTGAACCGGCTGATGGCGCGCTCGATGAAGTCGGCATGCGACCACGGGCTTGCGATCACGACATCCTGCACGCGCAGCGACCGGGCATTGCCGAGCGCCGCCTCGATCGACTGGTCAGCGTCGTGCGCGCTGAGATTGCCGGCCGGAATGACGACGCGCGCGGCGATGAACGTGTGACCGGCGCCATCGGTGATGTCGCGTTCGATGCGTTGGATCTCGTCTTCGGTGCCAACCACCATCAGTCGGCGCTTTTGCACATAACCGGCGGCGATGAGGCTGGCGAGGCTGCGATGCAGCAGCGCGTTGAGCGCAATCGCGGCGATCATGCCGGTGACATAGAACAGCACCAGCCAGCCGCGCGAGAACATCGCCGTGCTCTTCGTTAGGAAGCCGATGACGGCGAGCGCTACGAAGGCAAGGTTCCAAACGACGAACAGGCGGGTGTTGCGGCGGCGGCCTTCGAGCAAATTCTCGACGCCGTACTCATCCTTGATGAGAAACGTCAGCCCGTAGGTCAAAGCGGCGAGCACGCCGACGGAAGCGTAGCTCTCGATCACGCCCATCGCGCCGTAGACCGAAAGGTGGTAGCCGACGCCGGTCGCAATCGCGATCGCGGAGATGACGACCACTTCGAGGAGAAAGGCTGCGGCCGCGAAGGTCGTGCGCGAGAGCGCAAAACGCGAGTTCGACACGTTCGGGCATGCTTCGAGATTAGCGACGCGACCAAACACCGTACGACCACCTGACCAGACTGAGCACGCTTTGGACGCCGCAGAAGACACGCATCTGCCGCGCTCCCCGCCCCCGATCAGGTGGCGTGACTGCGCTATCTCATACCTCATTTCACATCTCGACTATGTGACGAAGTGTGTGATCAGTTAAAATCCTCATTCCGCAAAACAGTTCTACCTCAGATGCATAGGTGGCTCTGTTGAGAACGGCATTGAGAGCGCCGATGGGTGCCGCCTTGCCTAATCCGTGAACGGCGCGCCCGACCGGCGGGCATACTTGTTGCAGATCACCGCCGAGACGAGCCGACAGGGCAGCGCCGGCCCTGGGTGGCGAGCAATTTCGGTGCGTTTTGAGGCGGCGACCATGAGCGGCAGACAGCGTTCTGAGATCAAAATGGTACAATTTCCCCTAGGCCAAGGCCTGAAGAACCCGCTCGGCGGGTCTGGAGCACGCATTTTTTCCATGAATTCAGATCACCGCCGCTCCGCGATGTCGTCCCCGCGCCGCTTCGCCTCGAATGAGGAAGCCGACCTCACCGGCCTCATCGCCATTTTGCGGCGAAACCTCTGGAAAATCGTTCTTTCTACGTTGGCCGGCCTGACCTTGGCGCTGGCATACCTCGCCCTCGCGACGCCTCTCTATACAGCGACCGCCTCACTGTTTGTCGATCCGCGCACCCGCAAGGTCGTCTCCGAGGAAGTCGTCCAGGGCGGCTTTGGATCGGATCTGGCGCTGGTTGAAAGCCAGGTGTCCATCATCACGTCGGACGCCGTTCTGAAGCGCGTCGTCGATACCATGGACCTGACGACCGACATGGAATACGCGCCCCCGCAGGGCCAGGGACTGCTGTCGCGCTTGAAGGGCTTGATCATCACGCGCAACGCGGCGCCCGACCCGACCGTTCAGGCGCTGATGTCGCTTGCCCACACCATCAAGGTGAAGCGCGCGCAGAAGACTTATGTTGTCGATGTCGAAGTGACGGCGTCGAATCCGGTCAAGGCAGCGCGCATCGCAGCCGCCCTCGTCGACGCCTATCTTGCCGATCAAACCGCCGCCAAGGCCGCCGAAGCCAAGCGCGCCAATGCCCTGATCGACGCACGCCTCGGCGAACTGCGCGATCAGGTGCGCCGGGCCGAAATCCGCGTCGACGATTTCAAGAAGCAGAGCCGCATCTTGACGTCGGAAGGCGGCGTCGTCACCGAGCAGCAGTTGAGCAAAGTCAACGGCGAGCTGATTTCAGCGCGCGCCGCCGCCGCCGAAGCGCGCGCACGCCACGAACAGATCGTCGCCGCGTTGAAAACAGGCGCGGGACCGGAATCCCTTCCCGACGCCGTCCGCTCGGGTCTGGTGCAGAAATTGCGCGAGCAATATGCACAGGTCGCCCGACGGGAAGCGGCGCTCTCCTCGCAGTTGCAGCCGCGCCATCCGATTTTGATCGAAGTCCGTTCGCAGCTTGCAGAAGTCAAGTCGCAGATCGCGTCCGAGTTGAAGCGCGTCGCCGCCGCCGCGCAGAGCGAATACCAGATCGCCTCCAGCCGCGAAAAAGGCATTTCCGAACAGCTCGATCGCGCGAAGGCAGAGGTGACGATCTCCAATACCGCACAGATCAAGCTGCGCGAACTTGAGCAGGAAGTGACCGCCAGCCGCGAACTGCTGAAACTGTTCCTGGCACGCGCCAAGGAAACGCAGGAGCAGCAGAACGTTTCGACGCCCGATGCCCGTGTCATCACGCAGCCCTCCGTGCCGACCAAGCCGTCGAAGCCGATGACGTGGCTCGTGCTGGGGCTTGGCCTGCTCGGCGGCCTTGGCATCGGCCTCGCGTCCGCGCTGGTCCTGGACCACCTTGACCGCAGTGTCCGCAAGCCGTCCGACCTCGCCAGCATTGCAGGATTGCAGACACTGGCGGCGCTCCCCGTTCTAGGGCGGCCAGCGAGCTTCCTTGGCAGCCGCCGGCGCACGACGAGTTCCGAAAATGTCGAAGCGGTGCAGTTCAGTGAATTGCTGAGCGCGCTCGCCGACTCGGCAGGGCAGGATGATGGGCATTATCGCCAGGCCGTGCTGCGCCTGCTCGGCAAGATCAAATCCCAGCAGCGTCCGGGCCGGCCGCATGCCGTGATGATGCTGTCGCCGTCGAAGGGCGCCGGAAATTCCGCGACGACGCTCGCTGTTGCTTATGCGGCAGCGCTTGCCGGCGACCGCGTCCTCCTTGTCGATGCGACCTCATCCGACCCGGAGCTGTCGCTCATCTTCGCGCAGAACCTGAAGCCGACCAACGTCGTCATCCTCGACAACAAGGACCATTTGGCCCGCATCACGACGAAGGATGCACGCTCCGGGCTGACCTTCCTGCCGATCGCGCTTGCCGATCTGCGCACGCTGAAAAGCCAGCAGCGCCGCCGCTTGGTCGCCGGGCTCAACGGTCTCAGCCAGAATTTCGATCTCGTGTTCATCGACGCCGGCAGCGTGCTCGATGATGAAGCCGCGACGGCGTTACTGCCGGTTGCCGACCAGATTGCACTGGTGGTGCGGTCCGGCGTCACAACGCGCGGCGAAATTGCCGAGACGCTCGAACTGATCGACAGCGCCCGCGACCGGGTGTCAGGCGCCGTCATGACGCTCGCCAACGCCTGAGCGTCGCCTGCGTCCGCCGAACGTCCCTCGGGGCTAACGCCGCGCTTTAGCGTCGCAATGTATGTCTGTGCCTTTGCGCGCTGAAGGTGGCCCAATGCCGGCTGAAACGCGCTTGTCCCGTCCAGCCTCGAGCATTGCTCCCAGCATACTGTGCGACAGGCCCACATCTGGCGCCAATCGGCCGGCGCGCAATCGCCGGATAAGGCACAGATGTTGCTAGGCATTGGGTGAGGGTCCAGCGGTGCGGCCAACCGTACACGCTGCGATCCGGACGGATAAAGGCCCCGGCGCGATTAACCTCAGCGCCGGCAAAGCCAAAAGTCCGTTGGGTTTGGCACAATTTGCGTCTAAAGATGGCGCAAGCACGATCGTTCCCGAGCCATTGCGGGACGCTCGTGTCTGATCGAGCGAGTGCGTTGACGATGTCCATTGAACGAACCAAACCGCTGGCCCGGATCGACGGCTGGCCGATCACATCCGCCAATCTGGATGGTGTGATCCTGGACATCATAGATCGCGCACGGCGCAATCAGAACTTCACGGTATTCACGCTCAATCTCGATCATCTCGTCAAGCTGCGCCGCTTTCCGGCGTTCCGCGCCGCCTATGCCGAGGCCGACATCGTCACCGCTGACGGCGCGCCGATCGCGTGGCTCGCCCGTCATCAGAATGCGCGCGTGACACGCACGGCCGGCGCCGACCTCGTGCTGCCGCTTGTTGATGCGGCTGCGGCGGCGGGTCTTGGCATTTTCCTTTTCGGCACGTCGCCCGATGTCATGGCGCGCGCGGGCCGCGACCTCTCCGAGCGATCGGATGGCCTGCTCGATATCTGCGGCACGCTGGCGCCAACGGAGACCTTCGATCCTGAAGGCCCTGAAGCCGATACTGCGATCGAGACCATTCGCGCGTCCGGCGCAAACATCGTCTTCGTCGCGCTCGGGGCGCCGAAGCAGGAAGTCTTCGCCGCCCGCATCAAAGCCAAAGGCGTACCGTGCGGTGTCATCTGCGTCGGCGCGGCGCTCGATTTCCTGGCTGGCAAGCAGATCCGTGCGCCGGAATCCATGCGCAACAGCGGCTTCGAATGGCTGTGGCGGCTGGCGACCAATCCGCGCCGATTTGCGCGGCGCTATGCCGAATGCGCGGGCGTACTCTTCGATCTCGTCGTCATCGCGCCGTTGCGCCAGCGCAAGGTGCGCGGCTGATTGCGCACGCTACGATCTCTGTTGCGCGGCAATCGGTGGCCGCGCCGGCCCTTCAATACGTCTGAAAGTACCTTGTATGCCGGCTAAAATCCTATTCTACACGCACGGGTTGGTCGACGGCGGCGGCGAACGGCTGTGGGCCTGCCTGGCCACCGCCATGAAGGAACGCGGCCACGACGTGATCTTTGCGCAGGATTTCGAGGCTGAAGACAACCGGCATAATCTCAGGGCCGATATTCCGCTCCACACGCTCGGCCGCAACCACGTGACCGCCGTACGCGAACTCGCGACGCTGCTTGAAAATGAGCAGCCAGACATCGCGCTTTCGGCCATCGGCGGATCGAACACCAAGCTGCTGGCCGCGCGCAAGCTCGCGCGCAGCTCCACGCGTGTCGTCATCACCTATCATGGCTTTCGCGAGTGGCGCTCGGGCATTCTCAGCTATATCACCTACGCCGGCCTGCCGCTGCTCAGCGCCGAAGCGGATCGCACGGTTGCCGTTTCAAATGGTCTTGAAGAACGGCTTATCAAACGCTGGCGCGCAAAGTCCGACAAGACCATCTGCATCCACAATCCCGTGTTCTTTCCGACCGACGCGCCCGTTCCGACGGAAGCCGAACTGCTGGCGCGCCCGGAGACGTTCCTGGCCGTCGGTCGCTTGGTGCCGGAGAAGGATTTCCCGACGCTGCTGCGCGCGTTCGCACGCCTCGATCGGCCGCGCGCGCGGCTCATCATTCTCGGCAAGGGGCCGGAAGAAAAGCGGCTCAGGGCTGAAATCACGCGCCTCGGCCTCAAGGATCGCGTGACGCTGCCGGGCTACAGCCGCGATCCATGGGAGCATTATGCGTCCGCGCGCTGCTTCGTGCTCTCGTCGGTGTCCGAGCCGTTCGGCAATGTCGTCGTCGAAGCCCTGGCGTTCGGATTGCCCGTCGTTGCGACGGCGTGTTCCGGGCCGCAGGAAATTCTGCGACACGGCGAATACGGCCGCATCGTCGCCATGGGAAATGAGCTGCAATTGGCGCACGCCATGGCAGCGGCTCTCGACAACCCCGGCGATCCGGCACGCCGTCGTGCACGTGCCGACGAGTTCTCGTTTGCGGCGCGCGTTCCGGCCTATGAGCAGCTCATCGACGACATTCTGTCGGAAACGGCGCCGCGCACCGCGCACGCTCCGCGCGACATCGTAGACGAGCCGCGACCGCTGACGCTGACCTAGGACGTCACGATGGCATCGCTTGCGCCCAGCGCCAAAGTCAGGGTTTATCTCGATCTGACCCATCTCGGCCGACATGTCACCGGCATCGAGCGGGTTTCCATCGAGCAGTTCGAGAAGGTGGTATTCGACGACGCGGGTCTCGTGCCCGTGCGCTCGAACGGATTGCTGTCGATGATATGGCGACAGCAAGTGTTGCTGCCTCTCCTGGCGCTGCTCAGGCCTAGCGCACGCTTCATCTTCCCGGGCTTTCCGCCCTCGCCGTTGTTCGCCCTCGCGCGCCGCCGCGTCTACATGTACGTGCACGACACGTTTCTCATTACGCGACGCGCTGACCTTAGCACCAAGGCGCGTCTCTATATGGCGCCGCAATTCGCGATCGCCGTGCACCGGCTCAAGAACTTTCTCGTCAATTCGGAAAAGACGGCGGCGGACTTGGCGATCCATGTCGCGAAGGATGCCCATATCGCGCTTTATCGGCCGGCGGTTGGCAACGTGTTCGGCCTCGATGCTGCCCGGCGCTTGGCGGCGCCGCGCCGCGACGGACCACTCCGCCTGGTGACGCTCGGCACCATCGAGCCGCGTAAGAATTACGCCGCCGCCGCCGCCATTCTCGACCATTTGCAGACGACTTTGGCAGGTGGCGCGGAGTTGCACATCATCGGCCGTAGCGGCTGGGGCGAGGATGGAGAGCGCATCGCGCGCCATCGCGGCGTGACCGTGCACGGCTATCTGCCGGCGGACGATGTGCGCCGCATACTGGAAGACGGCGACGTCTATCTCTGCACTTCGCATGACGAAGGTCTTGGCCTGCCACTGCTCGAAGCGCAGTTTGCAGGCTTGCCTGTTGTCGCGCCCGATCAGCCGGTATTCCGCGAAGTGCTCGGCACGTCAGGCGTGTTCATCGACCCAAGCCAGCCGGTGGCGGCCGCAGCTCAGATCTCAGCGTTGATGGCATCGGCTGAGCAGCGCGCCGTGCACGCAGACAAAGCGCGCGCCAATGTCGGTCGCTGGAACGCCATCGCGCGCGGCGATCTCGCCGCTGCACAGCGGATTTTTGCAGGTGACGCGGAGCACAAGCTCGACAGCGTTCGCCTCGACGCTGGCTGATTTAGCGTTCAAATTCGAAATGCGGTTGACGCGGCGCGTTCGCGGCAGTTCTAAGCCGCCCGTGCGCTTCCCGTGCCGGCACGTTTGCCATAGCGGCGGCGTTGCAGTTCGCGGTGCGTCTCATATACGTTTGCCAATTGCCGCTCGGGCGTGAAGTCCGCCACTTCCGCCGCGACACCTTCCGGCGTGATGCGCCCTTGGGCAATTGCCGCGCGAATATCCATGAATGCGTCCGACAGCCTATCCGCCATGTCGTCGGCATTGTCCGAGCGCGCGACGAGCGCGCCCGATACGCCGGGCTTGATGACGCTTTCAAGCTGCGGCAGATGGATCGCCGCGACCGGACGGCCAGATCCCAGTGTTTCGAGCACCGAGAACGGCATGCCTTCAAACTCGGACGTCAGAATGCCGGCTTCCACGCTGGATAGCACATCGGCAACGCCCGCTGCCGTCTTGAACCCGTGCAGCACGGTCATGTCGGCAATGTCGTCGAATTCGGCGAAGCGCTTGGGATCGCTGGTGCCCATATAGTGAAATTCAACGCCCCCGCCCGCTTTCTGGTGCAAGCGATGCATAGTCTTGAACATCAACGAGGGCACCTTGAAGAGATCGAGACGACCGGCGAACGCCACGCGGAAGCGGCCGTCCATGGCGAACGGCGTCGGCTTGAAGACGCGCGTGTCGACCCACGTCGATTGCGTGCCAATTTTGTTGGCGCTCGCCGGATAGCTCTGGCGAATGCGTTCGGTGATGATCGGATTGACGCACTGAAACCTGTCGCAGGCTTTCACCGCCAGCCACTCATTGAAGTTGTGCACATAGCGATAGCTCTTGAGCAGGCTGTCCATCTGCAGCTTCGGCGCGCCCTCGCCATGCAGCATCTGCACGAACGGCACGCCAAGCCCCCGCACCAGCGTCGCGAACTCAACCCGCTGCAGATCCACGCTCACCGGTTGCTCGCGCAACGCGCGGCGCACGGCCGGCAGATGGCGCAACAGCGCCTGCATGAACTGGAAGTTGATGGAATCCTTCAGGCTCTTAGCGGCCTCGCGCGCCTTGTCCTCGGGATAATGCAGCACGGGCAGGAATGAAAATGTCTTGCCCCGGAACACTTCCGTTGAGATGCGGCCGAGGGGGCGCGTGCCGGTTGAATCGACCCCGATCATGAGGAACGAGAAATCATCCGGCATGTGCCCCAGCATGTCACGGATGAAAGTTTCGAGGCCGCCGACCTTGGCGCCCATGGGGTCGAACGAATGGATAACAGCAAGGCGATAGGTCATTACGTGTCCGGCGTTGCAAAAGGTGGGGCGACCAGCGGTCGGGCCGCGCTCATATCTAGCAGAAACGGTGCCGCGCCGTGGCGTTCATCATGCCGCGATGCGCACGGCATTGGCGTTAAGGTTCACGCGCCGCTAACACGACGGCGGACCTTGCCGGCGATCTCGCCGGCTTCGTCGGGATACAGCGCCGCCAGCGCCGCCCCATAGACCAGCGCGCCGAGGATGATGGCGGCGCCAAGCGCCAGCGCCGTTGGTGCCACGGGAAACACGGTCAAGGCCGCAATCATAGCGGCGGTCGCCAGACCGATGCGCAGCAAATGGCGCATCGGAACGACAAAACCATGCCAGGACGCACCGCAGGCCAAGGTAATGACGAGGCTGATCGTGGCGCCGATCGCGGCCCCGACGACGCTGCCTTGCAGCCCTCCGGCGTACAGCCCAATCGCCGTGCCGAGCAATGTCGCCGCGCCGTCGATGACGTCGTTGACGAGCGGCACCTTCGTCTCTTCGCGCAACAGGAACACCTGCTCGCCGAAATGGATGCGCAGATTGCGCGCTGCACCGGCAATGATGGCCCACGGCAGCACGGCCGCCGTCATGTCCTGGAACGGTGCCGCCACAATGCGCTGCACAAGCGGCTCGGAAATCACCCAAAGGCCCGCCGCTGCAGGGGCCAAAAGCGCCAAAAGCAGCACGCCATTGTCGACAAGCTGCGCCTGCCCCGCCGCCATGCCGTGCTCGCGGGCTTTCGCCACCGCCAGCGGAAATGCAGCGGCGGTCACCAGCATCGCGGCAAAACCTGCCGCGCGCAGTCCGAGCCCCCAGCCGACCGTCACCAGACCAACGGCCGCCGCGCCCTGTTCGTGCTCGACGATGAATCTCAAGCCGTTGTTTGCAACCCAAATGAACGCGCCGCCGATGACCAGCGGCAGGCCATATGTCACGGCGCGAGAGATCATATCGCGGGCAATACGCTGCGGCCGCATGCCGACGTCGATGCGCGCCCACGCAATGGCAAGCGTGATGATTTGCGCGATGGCGTATCCGCCCAGCACGCTCGCGGCCGACGCGGAGACGAATGCGACGAGCAGCATGCCAATCAAAAGGCCGAGCAAGGGCCACACGATCTGCAGCATCGAATATGTGATTGTATCGCCCGCGGTCCGCGCACGGTCCGTCACGTGGCTCGCCACCGATCGCGAAACGCAGTAGCCGATCGATGCGGCAATCAATCCAGCGTTCCATGTCGCGTCGATGATCAGCGGCAGCGCCAGCACGCCGGCAACCGTCACGCCCGATGCAATGACCATGACACCGGCTTCGGTATCGAGGAAGGCGCGGCGCTCGTCATCGATCGCGGCGCGATCAAAATAACGCATCGTGTAGAGGGAGAACCAGAACAGCGTGACGATGTAGGATATTTCCTGCGCCGCCGTGACCAGCGCCAAGACACCCATTTCACTTGGGTCGAGGAAGTGCGTCCACAGGACGATGGACACAAACTGCACGACAGGCCCAACAACCTGGGCCGGCAGATAGAGAATGGTTTGGCGAAGCAGCATGCGTGCGCGTAACTTGTATGACCAATCAGGTGCCGGCTGCACATCTCTAGCGGCTGACATGAGAATATGCGAGCGTGAACGGCGACCTTCGTTAGTCGTCTCGCAGTCAGGTTAAGGGATGCTTTCACTCGGCGATGGACATACATGTTGCCCTCGATCGCGCCAGATTATTCGGCTGGCATAAAGCGCTCTTAACAGCGCTCGCGAACGCCGGTCACACGGTGTTTGTGACATATGCCGCGACATCTGAGCCCCTCGCCACGAGCCTCACCGCAATTCTCGATTTCGATCACGCGCGCGGTCATGCGGATGCGGAGCGCTTCTCGCACCACCTGAAGCCCGCGAGCTTTGCCGCTTTTTCGGGCGAGCGCCGCGGCCCTGAAAGCGACATCACGATCGATCTCGCGACGGCCACCCGCGTCACGCGCCATGCGGGCCGTGTGCTGCGTCCGCATTTCAACGGCTCGCCGCGTGATACGGCGCTGTTCCATGCGCTTCTTGCCGAACGCGCACCCGTGATGGTGATCGACGACACGGCCTTCGAAGCGTGCTGCTGGCCGGTTGGATTGCCGGCGATCACCACGCCCTGGCGTCTCGACATGTCGCTCGATCAAGTCTCGTCGCGATTGGTCGAGGGAATTCTGTCAGCGGTCGCCCGCGCTGCGGCGGGGGAAACGCCACCGCCCGGCATCGCGGCGGCGCACGTCGACGACGAGGACGGCGGCGCGGTGTTTTCGTCGGCTGGATCGTTCATCGCGCGGCGCACCGCGCATACCTTCGGCCGCCTGCGCGACCACGCGACGGGCGACGTCGCCAAATGGCACGTGGCGTGGCGGCGCGTCGCGGCGGATAGCCAACCCGTTGCAGGTCTCCTCACGCTCAACGACTTCCAGATCCTGCCCGACGATGGACGCCGCTATTTCGCAGATCCGTTCCTGTTCGTGCACGAGGGCGTGCGCCACGTCTTCGTCGAGGAACTGCCCGACGACACCGGACGCGGCATCATCTCGCATTTCACAATCGCGGCGGACGGCACAGCGGGGCCACTGCGCGTGGTGCTCGACCTGCCGCACCATCTTTCATACCCGCAGGTGTTCGCGCACGAAGGCGCCATCTACATGCTGCCCGAGCAGCAAGCGGCGGGCGGTCTCGATCTCTATCGCGCTGAGCGCTTTCCCGACCGCTGGGTCGTGCACCAGCGCCTGATCGACGGACGCCTGCACGACGCGACGCTCTTTCAACACGATGGCCGCTTCTGGATTGCGGCTGGCAACGAAGCCTTCCAGAGCGCCTCGTGGGATGGCCTCGTGCTCTACAGCGCGCCGCGCCTCGAGGGGCCGTGGACCGCGCATGCGCGCAATCCCGTGCGCGTCGATGCGCGCTCGACGCGCCCGGCCGGACCGCTCTGGATGGACGGCGCGCACCTGATCCGGCCGACGCAGGACTGCTCTACCGGCTATGGCGGCCAGGTGACGTTGAACCGCATCGAGCGCCTCGACGAGGGCGCCT
>JBOFCQ010000254.1:0-18842 GCA_051646145.1 Hyphomicrobium sp. | reverse complement strand
TTGCAGCCTGGTATCAGATCGCTGATGGCGTCACGCATCGATTGCGCGCCAAGAAGCAGCGTCTCCGATTTGCCGCGCGCATGCAGGAGGCGATCGGTGAACACGTGCCCGCGCTCGAGATCGGCGCTCAACTGAATTTCGTCGATGGCGAGGAATTCGACATCGATGTCGCGCGGCATGGCTTCGACCGTCGACACCCAATAGCGCGCCCGCTCGGGCTTGATCTTTTCTTCGCCCGTGATGAGCGCCACTTTGTCGGCGCCGACGCGGTTCTTGATCTTGTCGTAGACTTCACGCGCGAGCAGGCGCAGCGGCAGCCCGATCATCCCGCTTTCGTGGCCAAGCATGCGCTCGATGGCCAGATGGGTCTTACCCGTGTTGGTTGGGCCGAGCACCGCCGTCACGTTGCGAATGCGGGCCTCGAAATCACTGCCCATGTAGGTGGCCTCCCAAACCGAACTTGGCTCCTGGCATTGCAGACATGAGGTCACAAGATCAAGTGTTACTTATATTTTTTGCCCATGGTCATCGATTGCGCCGTGGCGGCACGCCTGTCTGTTGAGCAGGCGGCCAACCGGTTTGCCGTATGACATCGGATTTATGACTGCGGCTTGACCGGCCGCGCCAAACACCGCACCCGCGCGCTTACCGGATGAGTGCGATCTCGGCCTTGTCGGCGGCGGTGATATCGATGCGCTCGGCCACCATGACCGCGGCGCCGATCGTGGTCGGCACGCTGATCTTGTAGGGCACGAAAATGCTGGCGGCCGGCACCGGTCGAAATGCGATTTCGATGCCGTTGTAATCGACCCACGGGTTCTCGAAATCCTTCGGCTTGTGACCCGCGATCGGCTCGTACTTGACCTTGCAGACGTGCAGTTCATGCGGCTGCCCCTGAACCTTCGGCCCTGGCAGAGACGTGACGGCCTTGAACGACATGGCCAGATTGAAACGCACCTTGCCGTCGAACACCGCAATCTTCTGTTTGCAGGGATCGCCCGTCCGCGTCATGGCGAGCACGGCGCTCAAGGGATCAAAAACCGCTTTCAAATGCTCAGGTTTGACCGGCACGGCGTCGGGTTTCGGCGCCTTCTTCGGTGTCAGAACGACGGTTTTGACGCCCGCTGGATCGAAATTGAGTTTGACGCCACCCGCTTTGGATTTGGCACGGAACGAAAGCGCGTAGACGGCCGGTTGCGGTTTGCTCGCCGCCAATTGGCCTCGGGCGACGATCGACCCGCGCCACTTGAAGGCGCCGAAGAGGGCCGAGACATCGGCATTGCTCGTTGCGTTGTAGGTCTTACCGTCGCTTGTCGATTGGAACCGATAGGCCCCGACATCGAAGCCGTTGAAATAGAGCTTGTACTGCGCCGAGACGCGATGCGGCCAGGGCGCGTCGGCCGCGTTCGCCGGCAAAGCTGCCGCCATCGCGGCACCCGACACGACGATGGACGCCACCGTCGAGGCCAACCGGCGGCCCCGGGCCGAGCCGGCAATGTGCGACAAAAGCATATCCCTCAATCCCCTGCACTCCCTCGGATTTTCCGCTGGTTAGGCGTCCAATGCGTCGAATATGCGGCCTTGCGGGCCAGCAACGGCACCCCGCATCAAGACGGGTCCCGGGCCGGGCCTCGCGCCAGCATCCGCGCAGGCCAGCTTGACGGCCCGCCCAGCGCTAATTATACAACCCACAAAACCCCCGCCGGCACGCCCGACGGGGCGCTTTTTTTCATATCATGCCGACCATGAGCGATCGCGCCCGCCTCCGGGCCGCGACCTAGGAGAGATCAATGACCAGGCGCTGTGACCTGATGGGGACTTTGCCGCTTTCGGGGCAGATCCGCAGCCATGCCGAAAACAAGACCAAGCGCAAATTCCGCCCGAACCTGTGCAACGTCACCTTGATGAGCGACCTGCTCAACAAGAAGGTGCGTCTGCGCGTTTCGGCGCGCGCGCTGAAGACTGTCGAACATCGCGGCGGTCTCGATGCGTTCCTGCTCAAGGCAAAGAACGATGAGCTCTCGCCGGATTGCCTGAAGCTCAAGCGCGAACTTCAGAAGGCGACGGCCGCCGCTAAGGCAGCCTGATCTCCGCGCACTGTCTGCAAGGCTTCATTTCAAGCCCGGTCGTGATCGTCACGGCCGGGCTTTTGCCGTGTCGCTTTCCGCCATCGCGAACTGCAGCAGAAGCGTGCGCTGCAGAAAGCCGTTGAAGTTATCGTCGGAAATGAGTGTCAGCAGCGTTTCGCCGGATGGCCCGCGCGAGACGGCGAGGCCTTCCATGTTGTCGATCTCGCGTTCGAGATCGGCCTCGATCAGGATTTCGCCCGCGGCAACCGCACCGGGTTTGAGTTCTCCGGCGTCGAATTTGCGAATGCGCATCTTGACGCCTTCGAGCCAGCGGAAGCGGCGTTCGAGAACCAGCACGCTGCCGTCATCGAGCGCGGCCATGTCGGCCAAATCGAAGTCATCGATGTCGGTGATCGAAATGCGCTCCGGCGTCTCGCCGCGCCAAATCCAGCCGGCATGATGTTCGGCGCCCTCGAAACGGCGCTCGGCAAAGGCGATCATCGCCCCCTTGCGCGGACCGCCCTTCAGAACGGCCATCGCCTCGATACCGCTGTTGCGCTTCATGCGATTGAGCGCTTCCTTCGGCATGGCCATAAAGGCACGCGTCGGTGATACGCCGTCGGGCGTGATGTCGTAGCGTGCAACGCGCGCGTTCTGCTCGAACGCGACCAGCAGCGTTCCGCGATCGAGCGTGCCCGTCAGCAATGTGACGGCTTCCGCGTCGCGATCGCGATTGCGCTGCAACGGCGTGCCGGCCTGCGTCATCAATGGCCCCATGCGCGCGTCGCGAACGCCCGCGAGCATGCGGCCATCGTAGGTGACTTCGCCGGTCATCCAGGCGCCGCTGTCGGACACGGCGACAAACTTGCGGCCATCGGGCGCGAACGACAGGCCCGACCAGCCGCCGAAATTCTTCGACTGCGAGGTCAGAACCAGGCCGCCGCGCCATTCGAGCTTTCCATAGCGCGTGCGCTGGCCACCGAGCTTGTCGAATGCAGGCAGTGCCGCTGTCTGCAGATCGAATGCGCCGGTGCGCAGCGACTTCACTTGCGGCTTGTTGTCGGCGAGCGCCAACGTCGTCGTCAGCACGACGCATGTGGCGAGCGCAAGCATGCGCCGCTTGCGGCCATCGGAACGCGCGGGCGGCGGCGACGCAAGAATGCTCGCGTCGTCGGGTCCATGCGGTCGCGGATGCGTCGCGGGATTGCTCACTGGAGACGCCCGCCCTTCGCGGTTGCGCTCGCACGCGTGCCCTTGGCACCGCGCTTTGAGTCCGCCTCCTTGTGCTCTTCGAACAACTCGACGAGTTTTTCGGTCATGGCGCCTGCGAGTTCGGACGGGTCGGTGATGGTGACGGCACGCGAATAATAGCGCGTCACATCATGACCGATGCCGATCGCGATCAGTTCCACCGGCGACCGCGTCTCGATTTCATGAATGACCTGGCGCAAATGCTGCTCGAGATAGTTGCCGGAATTGACCGACAGCGTTGAGTCGTCGACCGGCGCACCGTCTGAAATCATCATCAGAATGCGGCGCTGTTCGGGACGTGCAAGCAGCCGCGCATGAGCCCAAGCCAAAGCTTCGCCGTCGATGTTTTCTTTCAGCAGACCTTCGCGCATCATCAGCGCCAAGGCGTTCTTCGAGCGCCGCCATGGTGCATCCGCCGTCTTGTAGACGATGTGGCGCAAGTCATTCAGCCGGCCGGGAGACGGCGGCTTGCCGGCGGCGAGCCATTCCTCACGCGCCTGCCCGCCCTTCCACGCCCGCGTCGTGAAACCCAGGATCTCGACCTTGACGCCGCAGCGTTCCAGCGTTCGCGCCAGAATATCGGCGCAGCACGCCGCCACCATGATCGGACGGCCGCGCATCGATCCCGAGTTATCGATAACGAGCGTGACAACGGTGTCGCGGAAATCCGTATCGCGTTCGCGCTTGAACGACAGCGGATGCATCGGATCGATGATGATGCGCGTCAGCCTCGCGGCATCGAGCGCGCCTTCTTCGAGATCGAAATCCCAGCCTCTATTCTGCTGCGCCAGAAGCCGGCGCTGCAGCTTGTTTGCAAGCCGCGCCACAACGGCCGATAGCTGCTTCAGTTCCTTGTCGAGAAACGCCCGCAGCCGTTCGAGCTCTTCAGGCGTCGACAATTCGTCGGCACTGATTTCTTCGTCATAGGTGCGCGAAAATACCTTGTAGCCGAACGCCTCCGGGTTATCGAGAACGTTGGTATTGGGCCGCCAGGGCGCCGGCGCATCCTCTTCGTCGATGGTGTCGTCGAGACTGTCGGGCGGCTCGGCATCGGCCGATTCCGCCATCTGCTCGGTTTCCGAGATGTCGCCTTCGGTGTTGTCGTCTTCGCTCGATTTATCTTCGCCGTCGGCACCCTGATCCTGCGTCTCGTCGCTTTCGTCAGATCCGCCCTCGGGCGCGTTCTCGTTTTCCTGCTCGTCGCTTTCCTGCGGCTGGTTGGGATCGGAGACATCGATAAGCTCAAGCGCCTTCAACAGATCGCGCACGAGACGTCCGAACTGCTCCTGGTTTTCGGCCGAGCGATCGAGGTTCTTCAGAACTTTGGCGCCCTTGGTCTCGATGAGAGGCCGCCAGAGATCGACGAGCGCCGTCGTGGACGGCGGCGGCTGAAGCCCGGTCAAGCGTTCGCGAATGATGAGGGCCAGCGCATCTTCGAGCGGCGCATCGGCACGGGTCGTCACCTTGGCGAAGCGACCGTGACTGTAACTCTCTTCGAGACGCGCGGTCAGGTTCAACGCCATGCCCGACATGCGCGTTGCGCCGAGCGCTTCAACGCGCGCGCGTTCCGCCGCTTCAAACACGTTGCGCGCCGGGCCGGCGGGCGGCGCAACCTTGCGATGCACCTTCTGATCGTGGCAGCCGATGTTGAGCGCGATGCTGTCAGCCCAGCCGCGGATCACCGCGATTTCGCGGGCTGAGGGCGTGCGGGTCGGCTCCGGCAGATGCACGGCGTTGCCCGCAACATCGCCGACGCCCGGACCGAACGTCACGTCGAGTTCCTCATTGCCGGCGATGGCGCGCATCGCTGGCGCCAGCACCCGCTTGAACGGCTCGCTCGGGGCTTCCTTGCGTTTTTGTGGAGGTGTCGCCATCGCTCACTTGGATCTTGCGCATACGGTCGGCGCCAAGCGGCTTTCCGAGCGTCATCCGTTCTTAGCGGAAAACGTCAGGCTGAGCCAGATTTTCGATGTCGCGTGGAGTTGCTGGTTGTAGAATTTTCCGTCAAAGCGCGAAAATGGCCAGGCTTCGCCGCGCCACGCGTAATGTTCGTAAATGAGCGTGCCGCCGAAGTCCTGGCGATCCATCAGGATGCCGTCGCAGCCAAGCGCCTGAGCGACGGCCGCATATGACATCTGCTCTAGTTCGAGGCGTGCGATACCGGCCTGCGTGACAGTGCAATCGGACGCCGGGCTCAGCACCGCGGCAGCCACCGCCGCGCCGGAGAAGATGCCCGCCGTGCCGGCCGCCAGTCGTGCCGCCATCTTGGGCATCGCCATGCTGTCGATCCTCCAGTCACAAAGACCTTTGGACGTGAACATGGTTGACGCGGCGCAGTGTGTCTGTGTCGCGCGGAACTGTGCGGCCGGCTCGGTGCATGTCAGCAAACATCGTTCGCGCTGCTACGGCCGCCCGATACGCGGGCGACGCTGCTGCGCACGGCACCGCGTTCAGAATGCCAATAAAGCCGGCGGCGTAAACCTCAGCTCAGCGCCACGTTGGCCGTGCTCTCGGGCAGTTCTTCCCCGAAGCAACGCTGATAGAACTCAGCAACCAGCGGCTTTTCCAGATCATCGCACTTGTTCAGGAAGGTGACGCGGAACGCGAAGCCGAGATCGCCGAAGATTTCCGCGTTTTCCGCCCACGTCATCACCGTGCGCGGGCTCATCACCGTCGAGAGATCGCCGTTGATGAAGGCAGAGCGCGTCAGATCCGCGACGCGCACCATGTTCGATACCTGCTTGCGGCGCGCCTCCGTCTTGGCGAACGCCTTGACCTTCGACAGCACGATTTTCACTTCGTCGTCGTGCGGCAAATAATTGAGCGTCGCGACAATCGACCAGCGGTCCATCTGACCTTGGTTGATCTGCTGCGTGCCGTGATAGAGGCCCGAGGTATCGCCAAGGCCGATGGTATTTGTCGTCGAGAACAGCCGGAATGCCGGATGCGGCCGAATGACCTTCGACTGGTCGAGCAGCGTCAGCTTGCCCGACACTTCGAGCACGCGCTGAATGACGAACATCACGTCGGGCCGCCCGGCGTCATACTCGTCGAACACCAGCGCGACATTGTGCTGAAGCGCCCACGGCAGGATGCCTTCCTTGAACTCGGTGACCTGCTTGCCGTCCTTGAGAACGATGGCGTCCTTGCCGACGAGATCGATACGGCTGACGTGGCTGTCGAGATTGACGCGCACGCACGGCCAGTTGAGGCGGGCCGCAACCTGCTCGATATGCGTCGACTTGCCGGTGCCGTGATAGCCTTGAATCATCACGCGGCGGTTGTGCTTGAAGCCGGCGAGGATGGCGAGCGTCACATCGCGATTGAACAGGTAGTCCGGATCGAGATCCGGGACATGTTCATCGTTGGCCGAATATGCGGGCACTTCGAGATCGCTATCGATCCCGAACACCTGACGTACGGAAATCTTCAAATCCGGCAGATTTGCCGTGGGGGCGGCGGCCCCTCCGCTCGTTTGCGTGCGCATGTCGTGAATGGGTTCCCGGCTCGGCTTGAGGATTGCGGGCAATGCCGGATCGCGCGCGTCACCGTCGCCGCGACCCTGGACAGCCGATCAGACCATCCCCGCCTGTTTCAGATAATTATAGGCTTGGATGATCTCGCGCAACTTGTCCTCTGAGCGGCTATCTCCGCCATTGGCGTCCGGGTGATGCAACTTCACCAGCGCCTTGAACCGCGACTTGATATCCTCGCGCGACGTGCCCTCGGGCAAATCCAGCGTGCGCATCGCCTTGCGCTCCAATGGGCGGAGCTGACGGCGGGTTTCGGGCGGCGCTGAGCGGGCCGAGCGGGCGCGGGCCGCGAAATGGTCGTTCATGCCGCCGCCGGCCGTTTCTCCGCCGGTCATATTATCGCGTGTGCCGTGCGCCCAGGCGTTGGCGCCCACTTTCCACGTCGGACGGTGGCCGGTGATCGAATCCTTACGGAATTCGTCGACCTGGGCGTCGTTCATGCCATCGAAATAGTTATAGCTCTGGTTGTACTGCCGGACGTGGTCCATGCAGAAATGATAGTATTTGCCCTCGTGGCCGCGTCCCATGGGGGCGCGATGACCGCCCGGCCGGTCGCAACCTTTCCACTGGCAGGACGGCGCCTGCTGCTCGCGCTTGGGGCCGCTGCCGCGCTTGCCGGAGACGCGGATACTATCGAAAAATTTGGATTCGAGTTTCATGGCCCGCGAGTATGTCGTGTGAGGATGGGATGCACAAGTGCGTGATGATACGCCGACGTCATCTTGTCACTGTGCTCTCAGGGGCTTAATGCCACGTTGCGATCGCGACTATGAATGACAGTCGCGGTTGTCCGCATCATGGCAGGAACGCACGATGACAGCCGAAACGCGCATCCGGGAAAAATTGATGGTGGCTTTGCAGCCGACACGGCTGGATGTCATCAATGAATCGCATATGCACGCTGGCCACCGCTCATCACCCGGCACCGGAGAGAGCCATTTCCGCGTGATGGTCGTATCAGATCGCTTTGCCGGCAAATCGCGCGTCGAGCGCCACCGCATGGTCAACGACGCTTTGCAGGGTGAAGTCGGCGGCGTCATACACGCGCTGGCGCTGGCGACGTACGCGCCCGGCGAGACCATTCGCTGATACTTTGGACTGATGGCGCGCAATGCGGCGGCGGCCGGCGCGGTTTCTTGATGCCGCGCGTCTTGTCAGCCTGAGTCCATCGCGTCGTTCTCTCCGGAGCGCACATCCGTTTCGCTCGGCTTCGGCAGCGGCTTGATGCGCAGCGCCGTGATCTTGTTGCGCGATTTCCGCAAGATCTCGAAGCGGTAGTTATGGAACGTGAAAACCTGCCCGGGCTCGGGAATTGTCTGCGCCTCATGAATGACGAGGCCGGCAATGGTCGTTGCCTCGTCATCGGGTAGGTCCCAGTCCATCTGGCGATTGAGGTCGCGGATGGCAACCGTGCCGTCAACGTTCACCGTGCCATCGGCCTGCACGCGCACTTGGCTTTCATGGGAATCGTGCTCATCCGCGATCTGGCCGACGATCTCTTCCAGAATATCTTCAAGCGTGATGAGGCCCTGCACCTCGCCATACTCATCGACGACCAGCGCCATCTGCGCCTTCTTGCGCAGGAACTGGTTGAGCTGTTCCTTGACGCTGGTTGCGTCCGGCACGAACCAGGGCTCGCTGGTGAAACTCATGATTTCGAGCTTGTCGGGGTTCCAGCCGGAGCGGCCAAGGGCGGTCAACAGATCCTTCGTATGCAAGACGCCGACGATGTTTTCCGGCTCGTCTTTCCAGATCGGCACACGCGTGTATTGGCTTTTGAGCAATTGATCGACAACGCGGGCCGGCGGTTCATCGGCGTCGATCGTCTCCATCTTTGTTCGATGGACCATGATGTCGGCGACTTCCAGATCGCGCAGATCGAGAACGCCGCCGAGCATGTCGGCAGCTTCCTTCGTCACAGCGCCTTCCTTGGCCTGCAGGTCGATGGTGCCGCGGATCTCTTCGTGCGCGGCCAGAATGTTGGCGTCGTCATCCGCCTTGCCGGGCGTCAGCCGCAGCAATTGGCGCACGACGTATTCGATGGCGCGCGTCAACGGCGTCAAAACAAAGATGACGCCGCGCATGACGGGCGCCACCGACAGCGCAACACGGTCGGAATAGGCGAGTGCGTAGGTCTTCGGCAGCACGGCCGCGAAGATGACGATGAGGATCGTCATGATCGCCGTGGCGTAGGCAACGCCGACCTCGCCATAGAGCTCAACCGCCAGATTGGATGCGAGCGCCGCCGCCAGAACGTCGACCAGCGTATTCCCGAGCAACACGGAGCCGATCATTTTTTCCGGCTGCGACAGTAGTTTGTTGACCAACCGCGCCTTGAGGTTTCCATCCTCTTCCAGCGCGTGCATACGGGCACGAGAGGCGGCCGTCAGCGCCGTTTCGCTGCCGTTAAAGAACGCCGAAAGCGCGATCAGAATGATGATCGCCGCCAGGCTCAATGCGATGCTGAGTGTCATGGGAAAAGTTTGGGCCTGAGTGCCATCTTCGGTTGTTTGGGCTGGCTATCTATGGGTCGGCCACCCGGTAGCGCGTTGTGTAGCATGTTTTGCCGTGGCGCGCCTCAAAGCGCGATATCCTGCTTGAGAAAGCTCAAAACCTTGTCCGATGGCACGTCGTGGGCGATGTAAGCTTCACCGACGCCGCGCGCGAGAATGAATGTCAATTTGCCGGCGCGCACTTTCTTGTCTTGCCCCATGAGCCGCAACAGTTCGTTGGCATCGGCCGCGCCGCCCGGAATATCACGCACGCGTGTCGGTAGGCCGACAGCTTTCAGATGCTCTGCAACGCGCGACGCCGTGCCTTTTGGCGCAACGCCGAGCGCCTCCGAAAAGCGGAACGCCTGACACATTCCAATTGCAACGCCCTCGCCGTGCAACAACCGATCGGAAAACCCGGTCCACGCCTCAAGCGCGTGTCCGAATGTGTGACCGAGGTTCAGCAACGCACGATCACCAGTTTCGGTTTCGTCGCGCGCGACGATGGCCGCCTTCGCCTTGACGCTCGTTTCGATGGCGTGCGCGAGGGCCGGACCGCCATTGGCAAACACGCCGCGCCAGTTGCTGTCGAGCCAAGAGAAAAACGGCGCGTCGCCGAGCAGGCCGTACTTCGCGACTTCGGCGTAGCCGGCCAGCATTTCGCGCTTCGGCAGGGTGGAAAGGACGTTGGTGTCGGCAATGACAAGATGCGGCTGATGGAATACGCCGATCAGATTCTTGCCTTGCGGTGTGTTGATGCCCGTCTTGCCGCCGACGGAGGAATCGACTTGCGCCAGCAGCGAGGTCGGGATCTGCACGAAGCGCACGCCGCGGCGCAGAATGCCGGCGGCAAACCCTGCCAGATCGCCAATGACACCGCCGCCAAACGGCACGACGATATCGCCGCGTTCAAGACCCATCTGAAGCAGGCCTTCGCACAGCGGGCCAAGCTGCTTGAAGCTTTTCGTCGCTTCGCCGGGCGGCAGCACAATGGCGCTGAACTTGAGGCCCGCCGCCGCAAGGCTCGCTTCAAGTGCTGGGAGATGATGACGGGCCACGTTCTCGTCGGTCACGATCCCGCATTTGACGGTGCCAAGCCGCTCTACGATCAGGCGTCCGGCGTCGGCCAGCAGACCCGGGCCGATCAGCACGTCATAGGCCCGTGCGCCAAGCGCAACCGGCACCGATCTCGACACGGTGCCATCGTCGCCGCTGTTGGACGAAGCCGGTGCAGTCGCGGACGATGTCATGGGATTTGCTGACTTTCAGGATTGAGCGCAGTCACCGGCTCCGCACGAGCCGGCGCCAGATGCGCCCTCAAACGGGCAATGAGCTCGCAGATGATGACGTCATGCGGCTCGTCTCGGCTTTCGACGATGATGTCGGCTTCCGCGTAGACCGGATAGCGCGCGTCCATCAGCTTGCGCATCGTCGCTTCGGGATTGGCGGTTTTCAGCAGCGGCCGCGTATCGCGCTTGGCAACGCGGCGCATCAGAATGGGCAGATCCGCTTTCAGCCATACCGAGACGCCGTTCTGTCGAACGGCCGCGCGCGTCTCGGGGTGCATGAAGGCGCCGCCTCCAGTCGCCAAAATCTGCGGACCGTTACTCAACAGGCGCGCAATCACCTTGCGTTCACGGTCGCGGAAAAATTCCTCGCCGTGGTCGGCGAAGATATCGCTGATGGATTTGGCGGCCAGCTTCTCGATTTCGTCGTCTGTATCGACGAAGGGCAAGGCCATTTTGGCCGCCAGCCGTTTCCCGATTGACGACTTGCCACAACCCATCAAGCCCACGAGCACGATGGAGCGGCCGGCGAGGCGTGATTTCAGAAGGTCGAGGTCTGCGGCGTCGGTCATGGGTCTATGGCGTTGCGCGGGCGAGGCGACAGCCCCATATCGATCGGAGTTCGTGTGCGCAAACCGCACCCCGAGGTCATGACCGAACGTCTTGCCACGGTTTCACAAAGGCCGCAAATGACACGCCCGCCAGCCCACGTTGCATCAGCCAGTGTGCGATCAAAAAGTCGAGATGGCACAATAGGTTTGCGGGTCCGAACGCGGATCAGTCATAATCGCGCCACCTTGGACGCTGACATAACATCCGGGTCGAGATAACCATATGCCAAGTCTTTTCCGGTTTTTGTTCGTCGTGGGGTCACTGGGCGCGCTCACGCTCGGCGGACTCTATATCCTCGCGACGAAATTCGAACCCGAGCAACAGACGATCAGCAAGCCCGTTCCTGGTGTCAAAATTCGCCGCTGAAGCTCCGACCTACTGTTCGAGGCCGATGATTTCCCCCCAGACGATCCGTTCCGCCTTAGCCGCTGCCCTTGTCGCCGTTGTCGTCACGACACCCGCCGTGCGCGCGGCCGATACCGTGATGCGCGAAGCGATCCCGGCGCCCGTCGAGCGCGGCGATCTTGAACCGCTGATGTCGACGGACGGCTCCGGTCTGCCGATGGAGCTGTGGAACGGTCTTGACCTTGCCGGCGTCGAGACGCTGATCAAGGACCTCGAAATTCCACCGCGGTCGCCGGCGCTGCATCAGTTGTGGAAGCGGCTCATCACGGCACGCAACGCGGCACCCGGCACCGTCGGCGACGCCGGTTTCACGGCGCTGAGGCTCGAAGCCCTCTACCGTTCGGGTCTCGCCAGCGACGCCGCCGACGAACTGCGCCAGCAGCCGGCGATTGCCGATCCGCTGACCGGGTTTCTGGCGTCGCGCAACGAACTCGCCAACGCCGATACCGCGCGCGCCTGCGACCTTGCGCGCGAGATGGCGACGTTGAAGGGTGCGCTGCCGGCCCACCTCCAAGGTCAATCTATCCTCATCGCCGGATACTGCGCGGCCGTTGCAGGCGACGCAGCCGGCGCAGGCCTTGCTGCCGAACTTGCACGCGAGGAAGGTGTTGAACGCACGCCAGGGCTTGATGCACTCGATGCCATATCGATCAAAGCCGCGCCGAAACCGGCGAAGGTCAAATCGCTGAGCCTGCTCGATTACAGGCTGCTCGAATTGGCAGGCGCCGCGCCGCAGCCGGCGACGATCGCAACATTCGAACCGGCGCTCCTGGTCGCACTCGCCAATGACGCGAAATCGCCGCGCGCGCTCCGCCTTGTTGCAGCCGAACATGCTGCGCGCATCAACGCGCTTCCGCCTGCAGGGCTGGCTGCGATCTATTCGGCGACATCAATCAAGGAAAGTCCGGAAACGCTGGCAGGGGAGGGTGAGGCAACTGGTGCTTTGCGCCGCGCGGCACTCTTCCAGGCCGCTGAAGCCGAGCGCACGCCACTCAAGAAAACGCGGATCATCCGGGCCTTGCTCGACGACGGCAAACGCGCCGGACTGTCGGTGCACGCCATGCAGCTCGTGTGCAAGACGGCCGCCGTCATCACACCGGCGCAAGAACTTGTCTGGTTCGCCGAGACCGGCGCCGAGATCGGCCTCGCGTGCAGCAATTTAGAGATGACGCGCCGATGGGCACAACTCGCAGAGCCGGCGGCCGGAGCCGCGGGCTCGCTCGACCATTGGCTGGCGCTCGCCGATATCGCCGATCCATCATCTGGCGCGCAAGGGCAGCACCTGGGAACGCTCGAAGCGCAGGCTCTGCGCGGCCGCTTCACCAACGACAGCCTGCATCGCTTGGCGACCGTTCTTGACGCGCTCGGTTATCAGGTGCCGATACCGCTTTGGGAAGCGGCCAGCCGCACGCCGCAACCGACGGGCGGTCATTTGCCGCCAACCGGCGTGCTCTCGACACTGCAGGATGCTGCCAAGAACAAACAGTTTGGCCGCACCGTGCTGCTCGCCATGAAATCTCTGGGACCGGATGGCGCGGAAGGCGCGAACATCATCGCGCTTGGTGATAGTATCCGCGCCTTGAAGCGCGCCGGGCTCGATGCCGACGCACGACGTCTGGGGCTTGAAGCGCTGCTCGGATCATGGCCGCGCACCGCGGTGAACTGAGGCGCAGCGACGTGAGCGACAGCGATCAGCATCTCAAATCCTTCCTGGAAATGCTGGTTGCGGAACGCGGAGCTGCCGCCAACACGATCGACGCCTACCATCGCGATCTCGACGAATTCGCAGCGTTCCTCAAATCCCGCGATACGGCGCTGACCACCGCTACAACGAGCGATATTCAAGCCTTTCTGCATCACATGGCGAACGAGGGCCTCGCGCCGACGTCGCGTGCCAGGCGGCTTTCGGCGGTGCGCCAGCTCTATCGCTTCCTGCACGCGGAAGAACTGGTCACGGAAGACCCGGCGGTGAGCCTCGCCGGTCCGAAGCGGCAACGCACCTTGCCACGCACATTGAGTGTCGCCGAAGTCGACCGCCTGATCGACGCGGCGCTGAAACGCACCGAAGGCCTGCAGGGCCGCGAGCTCTTTCGCGCACTCCGATTCCATTGCCTGATCGAGATGCTCTACGCCACCGGCATGCGCGTTTCAGAACTCGTGTCGTTGCCGCGCGCCGTGCTCAAGGGTGATCCGCGCGTCCTGACGATCAAAGGCAAGGGCGGGCGCGAGCGCCTCGTGCCGCTGAACCCTGCGGCGCGCGCCGCTCTCGACCGGTATTTGGCTGTCTCGGGGCGCTTCGACAATTCGACCTGGCTCTTTCCGTCGAAGGCGGCTGAGGGACATGTCACACGCCAGGGCTTCGCGCAGGATCTGAAGGATGGCGCGCTTGCCGCCAATCTCGACCCCGCGCGTGTCTCGCCGCACGTCTTGCGCCACGCCTTCGCCAGCCACTTGCTGGATCGCGGCGCCGACCTGCGCGCCGTGCAGCAATTGCTCGGCCATGCCGACATCTCGACGACGGAAATCTATACGCACGTATTAGAAGAGCGCCTGAAGCGCCTCGTCAACGAGCATCACCCTCTCGCCAAGAAAGACTAATGCGCACCGCCGCTCTGACCGGTATAGTTGGCGCAACGACAAATCATAACATGCAACGAGAGGACGACGCCCATGAGCCGACTTTACGGGGAGACCCACCGCGCCCTGCAGATGGCCTTCGATTCGCGCAAGCTGGCCGACAAGGTCGAAGAGATCGTCGTGCGACCCGAAATCGACGACATGGGCAAGGCCTTCATCGAAAGCCGCGATATGTTCTTCCTGTCGTCGGTGGATCACAGGAACCGGCCGACCGTATCCTACAAAGGCGGCACCGCAGGGTTCGTGAAGGTTCTCGACCCGACGACCATTGCGTTTCCAAACTACGACGGCAACGGCATGTATCTGTCGATGGGCAACATCAGCGGCAACCCGGAAGTGGGTTTGCTGTTTATCGATTTCGAGCGCCCGTTCCGCACCCGTCTTCAGGGCCGCGCCGAATTGATCGTCAGCGGCCCTGAACTTTCACTGTTCAAGGAAGCGGAAATGGTGGTCAAGGTGAAGGTCAGCGAAACGTGGATGAACTGCCCGCGCTACATTCACCGCTACAGCAAGGTCGAGCAATCGAAGTACGCGCCGGGCGTCGAACCCGAAACGCCGTTCTGCGAGTGGAAGCGTATCGACATCATGCAGGATGCGATGCGCCCCGCCGAGCTCAAGAAGGTGGCTGAACTCGGCACGACCACGATCGACGAATGGATCGGCAAGGTCGTGAGCGGCGACAAAGGCGCTTAACGCCCGCATCGCTTGGCAGCCGACGACTTAGGTCAAAATGGCGTGTCGCAGTTGCGGCACGCCATTTTCGTTCGTGTCTCTAGTACACAGCCGGTCAGATCGATTTCAGATTGACGCGCGCCGACAATTGCTCGGCGGTTTCCTTGCGCTCGCTATAGCGATCCGCGAGGTAGGGCGCATGATCGCGCAGCAGCAGCGTGAACTTGACCAGTTCTTCCATCACATCGACCACGCGGTCATGATAGGGCGATGGCTTCATGCGCCCGGCGTCATCGAATTCAAGGAACGCCTTGGCAACGGACGACTGATTGGGAATCGTGAACATGCGCATCCAGCGGCCCAGAACGCGCATCTGATTGACGGCGTTGAACGACTGCGATCCACCGGACACCTGCATCACCGCCAGCGTCTTGCCTTGCGTCGGCCGGATCGCGCCGGCCGGCAGCGGAAGCCAATCGATCATGGACTTGAGCAGACCGCTCATGGCACCGTGACGCTCCGGCGAGCACCACACCTGCCCCTCAGACCATTCGACAAGCGCGCGCAGCTCAACGACTTTGGGGTGCGTTTCTGGCGCCGCATCGGCTTGCGGCAAGTCCGTCGGATCGAAAACCCGCGGTTCGGCACCCATGGCGGTCAGCAGTCGCGCCGCTTCCATCGTCAGCAGGCGGCTGTAGGAGCGGGCGCGCAGCGATCCATAGAGCAGCAAGATGCGCGGCTTGTGGGTTGAGAGTTCAGCCCGGCACAAGCGCTGGCGATCCGGCACTTCAAACACATCGGCACGCGGCGTTGCCAAATCTTGCTCATCAATCGTGTTCGGCAGTTCGGTCATTCGGCAAACCTCGGTTCGTATGGATCTCAATTGGCATCGGAGCGCCGGGACATACCGCTCTGATGGCACGCACGCGCGCCCGCCGCCAGTGTCGTCGCGCGGACATGCGCCAGCGTTATCGCTCACACCGTCGATCACGATAATTTGGGCGCGCGATACCAATGGGGGATGGCGCGAGCGCAGCGCGTTGGTACAATCTTCTTGAACTATCAATTGACGCCGCCGCGCCCGCGACGCGAGGCTCACGGCGCAATGTATCGGCCCATCAGCGAAGAGGTGTGCGATGTCGCTTTGGATCAAAACGGAAGCGTATAAGCTCGGCTTGCAGGATCGCAACGAGCCGGCCGACGTCGATGCAGCGGTGCCCGTGCCGTCGCAGGTGCTATCAAACGGCGAATTCAACCCATCGCCGCAGAATGAAACCCAGCGCAAGATCAAGGCTGTCATTCTTGAGCAAGCAAGTTCGCTTGCGGCAAAGAATAACGTGTCGCGGCGCGCGTTTCTGCGTTCAGCCGCCGGCTTCGCGCTGTCGTTCTCGGTGATGAACGATTTCTACGGTCCTGTATTCGGCGCGTCTGTCGCCGAAGCCGCCGATGTCGATCGCGCCGAAGCGCGTGCGGCCGCACTCCGCGACCAGTTCATTTTCGACGATCAGTTGCACTTCGTCTATGAGGGCTTCAGTTTCGAAGGGCTGAAGGGCCTGCGCAAGTACGGCATGGAAAAGTGGGTGCCGGAAAAGTATCGCGACAAGCAGACAGAGTTCGAGCAACTGCAATTCGCCAACTTCCTGCGCGAAGTTTATTTCGACAGCGACACCAAAATCGGCATCCTGTCCGGCGCGCCGGCGGACGACGCCGCCAACTGGTTCCTGACAAATCAGGAAATGAAGCGCGCGCAAGATCTGATGGACGAACTGTGCGGCTCTCGTCGCATGTGGAGCCAGGCCATCGTCAGGCCGCTCTCGCCCGGCTGGCTTGAAGAAATGGATCGCTGCGCCATCGAGCAGAAGCCGATCAGCTGGAAGGGATACACGGTTGGCGATCCGCTATCCAACAGCGACTTCCCCTATCGTCTCGACGACGAAAAGCTGATGTATCCGGCCTATGAAAAGATGATGAAGTACGGCATCCGCACCTTTTGCATTCATAAAGGGCTGCTGCCGAACGACTACGCCGATACGTTCCACGCCTGGAAGCACGCCATGGTCGACGATGTCGCCAAGGCCGCCAAGGATTGGCCGGGCATCAACTTCGTCATTTTCCATTCCGGCCTGAAACCGCTCAACGATTATCCCGAAGATCACCTGCGCAAGTTCAACGAGACGGGCCGCATCGACTGGGTGTCGGATCTCGCCGAAATTCCAGCCAAGCACGGCGTCAGCAACGTCTACGCGGAACTCGGAAGCTGCTTCGCCAACTGCGTCATTTCCCATCCCCAGCACGCGGCTGGATTGCTCGGCACGCTCATCAAGGGCATGGGCGCGGATCACGTCATCTGGGGCACGGATTCGGTCTGGTATGGCTCTCCGCAATGGCAGATCGAAGCCATGCGGCGCATGGAAATTCCGGAAGAGATGCAGAAGAAGTTCGGTTTCGCGCCGCTCGGGGGCGATGACTCGGAGGTCAAGCGCCGCATCTTCGGCCTCAACATGGCCGGCATCCATGGCATCGACGTCAACAACCTCGCCAAGCACAACGTCAATCTGAAAACCGACAAGTTGCAGGTCGCGAAAGAGGCGTATCTGAAGGACGGCAGCGACCGCACGAACGCCTTCTACGGTTTCATCGACAAGAAGGACGTATCGTTCAAGCGCGAGGCGTGAGCGATTGGCGCAAGCGCGCATGCCATCGTGATGGGTCCGGCGGCGGCGTTGGCGTCCTGCCAATATATCGCGCGCGGCTGCCCAACATCGCGGCACGGCTTTTGGCGTGACCCGCACTTTACTCGCGCGCGCCGGCCAGCCATGCTGCCCTGATGGATACGTCAATTTCAATCGCCGACCGCAAGCGCTTCCTCGCCGCGCATCCCGATGGGCTGGCCACACTCTATGTGACGGAGTTGTGGGAGCGCTTTTCCTATTATGGCATGCGGGCGCTGCTGACCCTGTTCATGGTCGCGTCCATTGCCGATGGCGGGCTTGAGCTTGCCGCGAAAGATGCCACGCGCGTCTACGGCAATTACACGATGGCCGTTTACATGCTGGCCATTCCCGGTGGTTTCATCGCCGATCGAATCCTCGGCGCGCGCCGCTCGGTGCTGGTCGGCGGATGGATCATCGCGCTTGGCCACTATTGCCTCGCCGTGCCCGCCGAATTCGCATTCTACGCCGGACTGGTGCTGGTCGCGATCGGCACGGGGCTCTTCAAGCCCAACATCTCCGGCCTTGTCGGCGCCCTGTATCGGCCCGACGATCCCCGCCGCGATGGCGGGTTCTCGATCTTCTACATGGGCATCAATATCGGAGCGTTTATCGCGCCGCTCATTACCGGCTTTCTGGCGCAGAGCGCCACGTTCAAGGGCTGGCTGGCGTCGGCGGGGCTCGATCCGGCGATGAGCTGGCACTGGGGGTTCGCGGCCGCCGGTGTCGGCATGACGATCGCCATGTTGGTCTTTGCGCGGCGCCATCACGCACTGAGCGACCCCGTCAGCGCCGTCGAGCGGCAGGACGGCGCGGCAGCGATCTGGCGCGACGGCGCGTTGATGTCGCTCGGCACACTCGCCGTGCTGGCACTCGCGCTGCTCTCTGATTACGAGGGCTTCGAATGGTTGCGCTGGAGCTTCCTGGCGCTTCCGCTCGCGGCCATCGCTTATTTTGCCACGCGCGGGACCGAGACAGGAGACCGGCTAGCGGCAATTGGTGTGCTGTTCATCGCGGCCATGCTGTTCTTCGCCATCTTCGAGCAGATGGGATCGTCGATGGCGCTGTTCGCCGATCAACTGACCGAGAACACGGTGTTTGGATGGACGTTCCCATCGTCGTGGTATCAATCCGTGAACCCGATCTTCGTCATTCTGCTGGCGCCGATCCTGGC
>JBOFCQ010000206.1:0-10771 GCA_051646145.1 Hyphomicrobium sp. | reverse complement strand
CGCCAAGCAGAATGTCATCGCCCTTGCCGCCGGACAGCCGGTCATCGCCGCCGTCGCCGTAGAGGCGATCAGCGCCCGCGCCACCATCGATGGCGTCATCGCCACCGCCGCCGTAGAAACCGTCGTTGCCAGCGCCGCCGAAAAGGCGATCGTGACCGGCGCCGCCGTTCAACGTGTCGTCGCCGGCGCCGCCCGACATGAGATCGTCGCCGTGTTCCCCGAACATGCGATCATTGCCTGCGCCGCCGATAAGCCGATCGTCGCCGGCGCCACCGCGCAAACGATCATCGCCGGCAAAGCCATTGAGCGTGTTGGCCGCGCTATTTCCAGTGAGCGCGTTATCGAACGCGTTGCCGTTGCCATCGATCGTATCGCTGCCCGTCAGCATCAGCCGTTCGACGTGGCGCGATAATGTTCGCGAGACGCTCGCCTGCATGATGTCGGCCCCGCCGTCGGCGGGTTCCGTTACGGTATCTCCGGCGTCATCGACGACATAAACGTCATTGCCGAAACCGCCGGCCATGGCATCCCGGCCCGTGCCGCCATCGAGAATGTCGCCGCCATCGCCACCGATCAGCGTATCGTGCCCGCTGTCGCCGAAGAGACGATCGCGCCCCGCGCCACCTGTCAGCACGTCGCTGGCATGCGAACCCGATTGCATCTTGAAGGCCGTCAATTTGATCGGCATAGGCGCCTCCGCGCCAGTCACACTGGCTGCCCGCATGAAATGATGCGCGCTCTTTGAGTTAACTTATCGGCAAGTGTTTCAGACACGCGTTGATGAGCGATGAGACAATTCCGTAAAATTGCAGGCTTCACGCATAGACGTGCGGCGGCAGCCGCCGGCATCGGCAACGCCGCGATTTTTGGGCCATGACAAGAATGCGATTGTGCCGAGTGCCGTGCGTCTATCGCGCAGGCATGAAGCGATAGCCGATCCACGCATACAGCAGGCCGGGGATCAGCGACGCCGCAAAAATGCCGGCGGCGGCACGTCCGGCCGTCGGAGCGTCAAACAGACCAAGCAGCGCCAGGATGTTCAATAGCGCAATACCGGCAATCGATCCGACGAACGCCGCGATCAGGAGTTTCGCCGGCTGATCCGCCTTGCGCCCCATGGCGAACGCCACCGCGATCACCATCGGGTTGGCGATCGCATAGAGCGCCACTTCCATCAGCGGCACATCCGACTGTAGTTCCGGTGTCATGCGGGGCCGCCTTTTGCTTGTGCCGGCGTGTCGCTGACTTTGCGGATCTTCTCTTCTTCGTACTGCACGAACCAGCCGATCATGTTGCGCCACTGCGCGCCGACCATCTCAACCATCTCCGGCGGCAGTCCGCGTTCGGTTGCGCGATCCTTCACCCGGTCGATGACCTGCTGGATGCGCCAGGGCACCAACGCCCCTTCGGGCGAATTCATCTTCAACTGCCACGCGCGGTCGACGTATGCGAAGCGCTCGGCAATGAGATCGACCAGCGCTTGATCGATGCGATCAATCTCGCCGCGCACTTGGCTCATATCGGCGCAGTCCCAGGGGCGTTTCGGGTCCATGACGTCTCAGCCTTTCATCCACCATGCATCCGGAACGGCGAAATGTCCGGCGGCGTCTTCAATTGCCTGACCTGCGGCAAACAGCGTTTCTTCATCGAATGGCTTGCCGATGAGCTGTAGGCCAAGCGGTGTCCCCTGGCTCGACAGGCCAGCCGGAACCGACATGCCGGGCAATCCGGCCATATTGACCGTCACCGTGAAAATGTCTTCGAGATACATGGCCAGCGGATCGCCGGTCTTCTCGCCAAGTGCGAACGCGGGCGACGGCGTCGTTGGCGTCAGCACCACGTCGACCTTAGCCCACGCATCGTCGAAATCACGCTTGATGAGCGAGCGCACTTTCTGCGCCTTCAGGTAGTAGGCATCGTAATATCCAGCCGACAAGACATAGGTGCCGATCAGAATGCGACGACGTACTTCCTTGCCGAAACCGGCGGCGCGGGTCTGCTCATAGGTGTCGATCAAATCCTTGCCCGGCACGCGCAGGCCGTAGCGCATGCCGTCGTAGCGCGCGAGATTCGACGACGCCTCGGCCGGCGCAACGATGTAATAGGCGGGCAGCGCGTACTTGGTGTGGGGCAGCGAAATCTCGTGGATGCTGGCGCCGGCCGCCTTCAGCCACGCGATGCCATCGTCCCACAACTTCGCAATCTCATTGGACATGCCCTCGACGCGGTATTCCTTGGGCACGCCGACGCGCAAGCCTTTGACACCGCGCGTCACGGCCTTCTCGAATTCAGGCACCGGCATATCGACGGATGTCGTGTCCCGGGCGTCGTGACTGGCCATCACGCCAAGCATCATCGCTGCATCGCGTACGGTCTTGGTGATCGGCCCGGCCTGATCGAGCGATGATGCGAACGCCACGATGCCCCAGCGCGAGCAGCGGCCATACGTCGGCTTGATGCCGACAGTGCCGGTCAACGCCGCCGGCTGGCGGATCGAGCCGCCGGTGTCGGTTGCTGTTGCCGCGAGGCACAGGTTGGCCGCGACCGCTGCGGACGACCCGCCCGACGACCCGCCGGGAACCAGTTTATCGGCCGTGCGCTTGCCGTCCTTGCCCTTGCGGCGCCACGGCGACACGACGTTGCCGAACGCGCTTGTTTCATTCGACGAGCCCATGGCGAATTCGTCATTGTTGAGCTTGCCGAGCATGACGGCGCCGGCATCCCACAAATTCTGGCCGACGGTCGATTCATAGGGCGGCTTGAAGTCGCCAAGGATCTTGGAGCACGCCGTTGTGCGGATGCCGTTGGTGCAGAAGAGATCCTTGTTGCCAAGCGCCAAGCCCTCGAGCGGCCGAGCGGTACCGGCCTTGAGGCGCGCATCGCTCGCCTTTGCCTGCGCGCGGGCGTGCTCGGGCGTCACCAAGACGTAGGCATTGAGCGCCGCGTTGCTTTTCGCAATTGCGTCGAGAAAGGCATCCGTCAATTCAAGTGCCGAGAACGTGCGCGCTTTCAATCCGGCGCGCGCGTCAGCCATCGTCAGCTTCGTCAAATCCGTCACGTATCACTTCCTCTCGCTGCTGTCGCAGCGCTGAAACATCGTATCCTTGCCGTCGACGCTGACGTTCACCCGGTCGCCGGGGAGCAGCGTGAAGGTATCGGTCTCCTCACTCTCATCGGCGCTTTCGCTGCACGCCATACGCGCCACGAAGACGCCGCGTCCATTGTCCGTGATCGACAGGAACGAACATCCGCCTTCGAATGTCGAGAAGCCGTCAGCGGTCAGCGTTTCGGGGACGGTGCCGACATTCTCCGGCCCGCCCGCCGCGATCGCCGCGAGCTTCTTGCATCCGGCGTCCGTCGTGTAGGTGTGGGCGCCGAGGAACGTCGCTCTGACAGTCGCCGCCGCGTTGCCGGTTCTCGCGTCCTCTCCCGCACGCGCCGGGCCAAGGCTTCCCCAGAAGCCAAAGAGCGCCGCCAGCACAAAAAGGCTCAGTCGCATCGCCCTACTCCACCACTTTCGGCACGACGAAAAAGTGGTCTTCAGAGAGCGGCGCGTTGCGCGTGACGTCATCGGCCTTTTCGCCGTCGGTCACGACATCGGTGCGCTGCTTCATCGTCTGGGCGGCAACGCGCGTCATCGGCGCGACGTTCGACGTGTCGACTTCGTCAAGTTGCTCCACCCACTCGAGAATCTGCGTCAGCTCTTTTTCGAGCCCCTTGGCCTCTTCATCGGTGATTTTGATGCGCGCGAGGCGCGCGATGCGCCGGACGGTCGCCTCATCAACCTGCATGGTGTCCCTCGGTCTTGTGCTGGCAATTGCCGCGTGTGACCGTTCTCTTAGCTGCCAAGGGCCTGGAAATGCAACCGCCGACCCGGCATGGGTCCATCCCTGAACCGATCCCAGAACCCACGCCTGAACACGGGCGGGGCTAGGCTCGACCGCCGACACCGGCTAAAAGCCAGCCGATGAATGATAAGCCGGTGCCGCCAGCGGCCGACCCGAAACATGCAGCCCCTGATGCCGCCGCGCCGGTTGATGCCAAGCCCGCGGTGCCCAAGTCCACGGCGTCAAAGCCCGTGTCACTGGGCATGACCAGCGAAGATCCCTCTGTGTTCCTGGCGCACATAACGCCCGGCCAGCGGTTGATCGGCATCGACGCCGGCACGAAGACCCTCGGTTTGGCGCTGTCGGACGTGCGCTGCCAGATCGCCTCCCCCCTCGAGACGATCCAGCGCCGCAAATTCCAGCTCGACATGGCGCGCCTGTTCGAACTGACGACAACCCACAATGTCGCCGGTCTCGTGCTCGGCTTTCCGCGCAATCTCGACGGCACGGAAGGGCCGCGCGCGCAAGCAACGCGCGCGCTTGCCCGCAATATCAACAAGCTTTCGCCGTTGCCGGTTCTCCTGTGGGATGAACGGCTGACGACGGCCATCGCCGAACGCATGTTGATTTCGGCCGATCAAAGCCGCGCGCGCCGCGCCGAAGTCATCGATAAACTCGCAGCCACGCTCATTCTCCAGAGCGCGCTCGACAGGCTGCTCAATGTATCGCGCGAGGCAGCGCCACGCGAAATCTAACGCAACGTCAACTCACGTCTTGATCCGACAGGCAAATTCCAAGACGCCTGACGCTGCACACGCATCGTGCATGCGCTGAACGCCCGCCGTCGTACCGCCGCCGCAATGGTCCATGAGTGTAGGAACCGGTGGCGGGCGGCCAAGCGTGCGAGTTGATGCGATGGTGCAAGACGTCAAGATTATGGAGCGGCCCGCGGTCTCGCGGCGCAAGCGCACCGCGGTTTCCCTGCCCGAGGAAACGGAATTCTCGATTACCCGATTTGCTCCCCACATACGCCGCGAGTTGCGGCGCATGGTGCGTCAATCGTCGCGCATCGGCGAACTTCTTGCCGTGTTTCCGGGCGCCGCATTTGCGCTCGCCATTCGCCGTGGCAGCGCCGCGCAGCGTCTCGAGGCGGTATCGCTGATTGAAAAGGGCGCACCGCTCAAATCCGTCGCACGCGTGCTCGATGTACCGATGTGGCTGCGGCGGTTGCCGCCCGAAGCCTTTGATAGTTTGCCGCACGGCCTTCCCGGCGGCGACGCCTTCACGCGGCATATCGCCAACCGCTTGCCCGCGCCCAATACCGACAGCGCGCAATGGCTGAGCACGCTCATCTTCGCGCATCACGCTTGCCACGAGGCGTTTGCCTTGTGGATTGCGAGCCAACACATCTATCGCGACGATGGCGATCCGCGCGGGTCCATCGCGGTGCTCGCCGCCTACGCGTGGTATTCCGGACAGCCGCAAACGGCGGCGCATAAATTGATCGTCGTGCCCTGGCGGCCGGAAATCGCGTTCGACACGGCGCTCTGCGCCGCCAAGAGCTGGTTCAACCGTGTGCGCCTGGTGCTGCAGTTGCCGTCCGGCATCATCACCGATCCGTGGTTGAAACCGGGCACCGTGCACGGCCATTCGTTCGAGCCGCTGCTCGATTGCCGCGCCTTGCTCGACGAAGCCCATGCCATGCACAACTGCGCCGATCAGTATGCCGAGCGCATCGTGCGCGAGAAATGCCGCCTGTTCTCCGTACGCCGCAACGGCCAGCGTGCCGCGACGCTCGAAATCGGGCCGCATCCGCGCGAGGTTGGCGTTCTCGCCGTCAATCAACTGAAGACGCGCCACAACATGGCCGCCGGCACCGATGTCTGGCAGGCGGTTTACGCCTGGATGGCAAGCCAGGGCGCGCTGAAGCGCGTTCCGCCACTCTCGTTGGGCGAGCGCTTATGGGATCAGGCGGCGTGGGGCGACCTCATGGCGCCTTATCGTGCGGCGACGGGTGGCGCGGACTGGATTGACACCCACGCCTCGCAGTTCGTGTTCTCGGCGCTCGATGCCGATCTCAGCGAACTTGCGCGCCGGGGCGGCGTATCCTCTTGGCTGTTCACTTGAAGGGACGCCCAGGTCCGCGGCCTTGCCGCATGCAACCTTGCCATTTACCCGGCATCACGCGAACACGCTCTTTCCACACGACTTTTTAAGCACGCGCGCACGCCATGCGCCACGGTGGCTTGCCGGCTCGGCCAACACCCCGTATAGACACCGCTTTAATGGCTAAATCCAACACCACCCCAGCGCTCGCGCGCTTTCCGCGCCGCCACCTTCTGACCTGTGAAGGTCTGACGGCTCAGGAAATCAATTTCCTGCTCGATATCGCCGATAAGGCGGCCGATCACATCCAGCAAGGCGGGCGCAAGAGCACGCTGCTGGCCGGGCGCACGCTGATCAACCTGTTTTTCGAATCTTCGACGCGCACGCAGTCGTCATTCGAAATGGCCGGCAAGCGTCTCGGCGCCGACGTCATGAACATGAACGTCGCCACCTCGTCCGTGACCAAGGGCGAGACGCTGATCGACACCGCCGTCACGCTGAACGCCATGCGCCCGGACATCATCGTGGTGCGCCATCATGCGGCCGGCGCCGTCGAACTGCTCTCGCAGAAAGTCGATTGCTCGGTCGTCAATGCCGGCGACGGCGCGCACCAGCACCCAACGCAAGCGCTTCTCGACGCCCTCACGATCCGCCGCGCCAAGGGCCGCATCGCCGGACTGACGGTCGCCATCTGCGGCGACATTCTGCATTCGCGCGTGGCCCGCTCTAACATCAATGTTCTGAACACGCTTGGCGCCAACGTGCGCCTCATCGCGCCCTCGACACTGCTGCCGTCGGGCTCCGACCGGCTCGGCGCCGAAGTCTTCACCGACATGTGGCGCGGGCTCGAAGGCGCCGACATCGTGATGATGTTGCGCTTGCAGCGCGAACGCATGGAAGCCTCCTACGTGCCCTCGGTGCGCGAGTACTTCCATTTCTTCGGGCTCGATCACGAAAAGCTGGCGCGCGCCAAGCCGGATGCCATGGTCATGCATCCAGGCCCAATGAACCGCGGCGTCGAGATTGCATCGACGGTTGCCGACGACAGCCGCAGTGTCATCCGCGAGCAAGTGGAAATGGGTGTCGCCGTCCGCATGGCGGTGCTCGAAGCGCTCGCCGCACACTTGCCGAACGGCGGAGGCAAATCGTCATGAACCAGCCTGCCAAATCGGCTGAGAAAACGCGCAACACCGGCAAGCGCACGGTCTTCATCAACGCCCGTATCGTCGATCCGTCGTCGAACCGCGATGAACCCGGCGGCCTTCTGATCGCTGATGGCCTTATCGCCGATATCGGGCCGCATTTGCGCCGCAACGCGCCGGACGGCGCGGCGGTTGTCGACTGCAAGGGGCATGTGCTCGCGCCCGGACTCATCGACGCCCAGGTGTTCACGGGCGAACCGGGTTTTGAACATCGCGAGACCTTGAAAACCGCAAGCCACGCCGCGGCGGCGGGCGGCGTCACGACCATCGTCGTCATGCCTGAAACCAATCCGGTGATCGATCAGGTTGCGCTCGTCGACTTCATCCAGCGCCGTGCCCGAGACAACGCCCTCGTGCACATTCACACCATGGCCGCGATGACCAAGGGACTGAAGGGCGAGGAGATGACCGAGATCGGTCTCTTGAAGCGCGCGGGCGCCATCGCCTTTTCGAACGGCAAGTCGAGCGTCGTCAATACGCGCGTGATGCGCAACGTGCTGAACTATGCCAAGGACTTCGGCGCACTCGTCGTGCACCACACCGAAGATCCCTATCTATCGGGCAACGCCGCCATGAATTCGGGCGAGGTCGCCTCGCGACTTGGTCTCGCCGGCGCCTCGAAGATCGCGGAAACGATCATGCTCGAGCGCGACGTGCGCCTCGTTGAAATGACGGGCGGGCGCTATCACGCCGCGACCATCAGTTGCCAGGAAAGCCTGGATGTCGTCATCGCCGCCAAGGCGCGCAAATTGCCCGTGACCTGTGGCGTCTCGATCAATCATCTGACGCTCAACGAAAACGATATCGGGTCCTACCGCACGTTCTTCAAAATGCGCCCGCCGCTGCGGCGTGAAGAGGATCGCGTTGCCATGGTGCGCGGCCTCGCCTCTGGCGATATCGACGTACTGGTATCGAGCCATGATCCGCAGGACGCTGACACCAAGCGCCGTCCGTTCTCGGAAGCTGCCGACGGCGCTGTCGGCCTTGAAACGCTGCTGCCGGCCGCCTTGCGCATGGTACACGCGGGCGACGTGACGCTGATGACCCTGCTGCGCGCCATGACCATCAACCCGGCGCGCCTGCTCGGTCTCCACTCCGGCCGCCTCGTCAAAGGCGCCATTGCCGATCTCGTGCTGTTCGATCTTGGCGAACCCTGGGTGCTGAACAAGGATTTGCTGCGCTCGCGGTCCAAGAATTCGCCGTTCGACGAAGCCAAGCTGCAAGGCCGCATTCTCAGAACCGTTGTTGCGGGCGAGACCGTCTATGAATACGCTGGCGTCGAGCGCACGTAACTGCGCCGGCCGCATCGTTCTTGGCCGACGTTGCGATGTGACGTCATTGCCTATGTTGCCACATGCCATCGTCTGATGCCGAACCGTCAGGCTCTATTCCGATTTCGCAGAGGGGTTCATGAGCCCGCCCGCCTTCCTCGCGCCGCTCCTCGCCGATGGCTCGATTCCGACGCTGCTGATCGCGGTTGCTGTCGGCTATCTGCTCGGCTCCATTCCGTTCGGGCTCGTGTTGACGCGGCTCGCGGGGCTTGGCGACGTGCGCAAGATCGGCTCCGGCAACATCGGCGCGACCAACGTTCTGCGCACCGGCAACAAGAAGCTTGCCGCACTGACGCTGCTGCTCGACGGCCTCAAAGGGACTGTTGCCGTGCTGATCGCCGAGCGGATCGGCGCAGCCGGCGGCGTCGCAATTCTCGCCAGCCTTATCGGCGGTCTCGCCGCCTTTCTCGGACATCTTTTTCCGGCGTGGCTCGGGTTCAAGGGCGGCAAAGGCGTTGCCACCTATATTGGCGTGCTGTTTGGCCTGATGGTGCACGCCGGGCTCGCGTTCTGCGCCGTGTGGCTCGCCGTGGCGTTTGCGACGCGCTATTCCTCGCTCGCGGCTATCGTGGCGAGCATCGTGCTGCCGGTCGGCTTGTGGTTTGCCGGAGAGCCGGCCATCGCCCTCGCCGCGACACTGATGAGCGCGCTTTTGCTCTGGAAACACGCCGCCAACATTCGCCGTCTCAGCGCCGGCGAGGAGCCAAAGATCGGTGCCAAAACGTGAGCCCCTCGCCAGCTTCACGCCCGCGCCGCTGCCGGTAGCCCGGCTCGATGACGCGGAACGCCTCGCGTGTCTTCGGCTCATTAGATCTGACAACGTCGGCCCCGTCGCCTTTCGAGAACTCATCAATCATTGCGGGGGCGCCAGCGCCGCGCTGACGGCGCTGCCCGAACTGGCGAAGCGCGGCGGCCGAAAACGCGCGATACGCATTTGCTCCAGCGATACGGCCGAGCGCGAACTCGACGCCGCACGGCGGATTGGCGCCGAGCCGATCTTCACGATCGAACCAGGGTACCCGCGATTACTGGCAGCACTCGATGCGCCGCCGCCGCTCATTTACGTGAAGGGTCTGACCGAACTGCTCAACCGGCCGTCGCTGGCTATTGTCGGTTCGCGCGAGAGTTCTGCGGCCGGCATCAAGCTGACGCAGAGGTTCGCACACGCCCTTGCCGATGCTGGATATGTCATCGTTTCAGGCTTGGCGCGCGGCATTGATCGCGCCGCGCACGAGGCCTCGATCGAGCGCGGCACTGTCGCCGTGCTGGCAGGCGGTCTCGACAGCATCTATCCGCCCGAGCACGCGGCACTCTTTCATCGGATCGCTAGCGAGGGATGCCTCGTCAGCGAACAGCCGCCGGGGTTCACGCCGCGCGCGCAGGATTTCCCGCGCCGCAATCGCATCATCTCTGGGCTGTCACATGGCGTGCTGATTGTCGAAGCGGCCGCCCGGTCGGGCACGCTGGTCACGGCGCGCTTTGCGGCTGAGCAAGGTCGGGAAGTCTTCGCCGTGCCCGGCCATCCGCTCGATCCGCGCGCGGAAGGGACCAACAGGTTGCTCAAGAACGGCGCGACGATTGCGACAACGCCGGAGGACGTGATCGAGGTCTTGACGCCCATGGCTGGGTTTCAAGACGCGTCACAGGCATTGCCACCCGACCGTGCCGAGAGGTTTGCCCGCGCGCACGCCACGCCGGAACCGGCACTGCCGCAACCCATGGCGGCGGATGACGCACTGGCGACGGTCGCCGCAGCGCTCGGCCCGCAGCCCTGCGATCTCGATGCGCTGCTGCAGGCAACGCGCCTGCCCGTACGCGTCGTCCAAGTTGCCCTGATGGAACTCGATCTTGCCGGGCGGCTCAGCAGGCCGGGTCCGGGCCTGATCGCGCTCAACGCCGCCGAGCCGGAATGATGCTGAGCACATCGCCACGGCTGGCAAGCGTTGCGACCTATCGCTCAGGTTGAGTACCAAAGATCCGCTCGGCCTGACGCCGGGCCTCCGCCTCTGAGAGCGCCAGCAAGCCCGCGAGGGTCTCGCACCCGTTGCGGCCAGCCAAGCCGTGCAGCTCGGACAACAGGTCCGCCATATAATGCAACTGATCGCACGATCGATCGATGCCCGCTGTCGGTACGTCGGCGAAGTGGTCCGCGAAGACCTCGCCTTGGTTTGGCTCAACGGCCCGTTCCGGCACTCCGCTGCCCTTTGACATGCGTTCAGTCCTACCCGATGGTCCCCGCCTGTTCGACGAGCACGGATAGTTAATTATCCTTAAAGTTGCAAGATGTTTTTGACACATCCATTGC
>JBOFCQ010000196.1:0-2702 GCA_051646145.1 Hyphomicrobium sp. | reverse complement strand
CCAATGGCCGGTTAACCGGCAGCTCGCGCCCAAATGGCGTCGGGTGACGATACATCCTAAGGTTGCAGTCGTTAGGGAAGAGGCATATAGGCATGACCACGTTCAACGAGCGCGAAAAAGCATTCGAGAAGAAATTTGCTCACGACGCCGATTTGAAATTCAAGGCTGAGAGCCGTCGCAACAAGGCGCTGGCGGAGTGGGCCGGCGCAAAGTTGGGCCTGACCGGCACCGAACTCGACGATTACATCAAGGCGGTGCGCAAGGCCGACCTCGCCGAGAAAGGCGATGACGACGTGTTCGGCAAGGTCAAAGCCGATCTCGTCGCGAAAGGAGTTGCAGTCTCCGATCAGGACATCCGCACGGTCATGATCGAGGCGCTCGCCAAGGCCGTGACGGACCTCGAGGCCGGCAAGTAAATCGCGCCCGCGTTCGCTTTGCCGTTGCCGCCATCGTTCAGGTCGCTCGGGCCATCGCAAGTGCCATACCTACCTGTGGCCATGGCTGACGCGGCGTCGGCACGCGAACGAGAGAGCGTGCAAATCTACCAAGGTGCAAGGCAGGTCGTATTGGCCTGCCTTCATCGGGCCAGCGAGCCCAGCATGACTGGCCCGGCATTGAAGAGCACGCCTGCGCCCGCCTGCAGTGACGGCTGACCTTTACCTGTCGCCCCGCGCCGTTGGTGACTGCTGCTCTTGTCAGCCGAGCCCGCGCAGGAACTGTCCGAACATCAGCAAGCCATCCGGCCAGGGTCCATGACCCGAGGCGACGTTGATGTGACCGCTTTCACCGGCGTCCGTCAGTTTCGACCCCCACCGTGCCGCCAACTGTTCGGCGCGCGCGTAGCTGCAATAGAGATCGTTGTTGGCGACGACGAGGTGCGACGGAAACGGCAAGCGTGCGTCCGGCATGGCGCCAAATCCGCCGTGCCCTTTTGCCGGCGGCCAGCGTTCGCCGCCGGTATCGGGCCAGAACTTGGCGAATTCCACGTCTGCCGGCGCCACGAGAAACGCGCCGATGACGCCGCTCGCCTTCAGCTTATCCCCCGCGAAGGCAATCGCTGGAACACCAAGCGAATGGCCAACGACGACGACCGGCAATGTCGCCCCGCGCGCGAACTTCGCGATCTTGTCGCCCCATGCCTCGACATCGGGATTGTCCCAGTCGTCCTGAATGACGCGCCGCGCCGTTTTCAGGTTCTTTTCCCAGCGGGTCTGCCAGTGATCCGGGCCGCTGTTCTGCCAGCCCGGCACGATCAGAATATCGACGTCAGAGGTTTTCATGGGCCCGTGATTAGCGGACCCGCGCGCCACTTGGAAGAGGCACGCGTGTCGCCGCGGGTTCCTCTGGACGCCGCGGACATCTCGCTACGGGCATTGATGCTGGATGCCCGAGGCTGACGCCTCCGCTATCGCCCCATCGCCTCAGAAGAAGGCCATCGTGCGCACTTCGATGCTTTCGCGTTTCGGCGCGCCGGGCGGCGTCGTTGGATCTTCAAAGGCGCTGTGGGCCATGAAGCGCGCGCGGCTCTGGTCGGAATCGTAGGTCTTGAGCAGCAGCGCCTGGTCGACCTGCATCTTCGGGAAATAGTACCAGCGATGCTCGGGCGAATGGCGCATGACGTAAATCTCGCCGGTTCGTTCCGCGTATTTGAGTTCCATGCGCAGCAGGTCGTCGTCGGGCGCCGTCGTCACGTCGCAGCAGGCGAGCGGCAATTCTTCGACCGGCGCATACAGCGACTTCCACACGTTGAAGAACGCAACACGCTCCTTGAGCAGCCCATCGGCTTCATCGGGCAGAATATCGCGCACGCGCTGCACGGCGGCCTTGGCGGTATAGTCGGCGTGAACCAGCAGCACGGCGGGCCGCTGCACGGTCGATTGCTGACTGAGATCGGCCGGCATGCGCTTGCGAATGGTGTGGTCGAAAATCTCGACGCGCTTGGCGCCCGTGTTGCGCTTCACGAAGTCGATGACCTGCGCATAGAACTGAGCTTTGACGTCGGCCTCGTCATCGAAGTTCTTGAACTCCGCCGGGAAGTCCTTGAGCACGAAGCCTTCGCGGTCGAGCGAGAAACTGTCACGCTTCGGCCACGCGTCATAGATCTCGACTTCGTGCGTGTCAGTGCCAGGCGGGTTCAGCTTCACCGAGGGATCGGGCGTATAGAAATAGTAGTCCGGCGGGATACCGTTATCGACCGTGTAGTTGAGGCTGGTTTTGACCGAGCGAAGCATCGCGCTTTGATCCCTCATTGTTGATCTATCGAACCTTGAACCTACACGACCTACAGGCGGCAGGGGCGTGGCGGCACTACAAAACTCGGCCCAATGGGCCGAATTTCCTTCAACTTCTCGTCAACGTGAAGCCTGGGCCAACGTAGGTCTTCTCCCAGCACGGCAGCGGTTCGATGGCGTCCGTCATCCAGCGCGACAGGTTGCGGTGCGGCCCGAGCGGCAGCTTTTGCAACGCGTGCAAGTGCATGGGCGCTGCGACGGCAATGTCGGCGATGGTCGGGGTATCGCCGCACAGGTACCGGCTCTTGGCGAGACGCGCGTCGAGAATGCCAGCGAGCTTGTGGAACTGTACGTCCTGCGCCTCCAGCGTCTTGGCGTCGGGCGGCTGATCGAACAAGGGCTTCACGCAATGCTCGACGAGATAGACGTAGCAGGAGGGGAACCAGCTCGAGGATTCCCAAAGCATCCAGC
>JBOFCQ010000163.1:0-6182 GCA_051646145.1 Hyphomicrobium sp. | reverse complement strand
GAATTTGCGTTGCGGAGCACGGTGACGGACGATCCGCGTGCGGGCGCGCCGATGACGGCCGGCCATTCGGCGCGGCGCTATGGCAACCAGGCGCCTGGCCAGAAGAGCACGGCATGGGCGCCGTGGGAGACGCCGTTCGGTGCGCCGCCAACGAGCCGCGCCGAGCCGCGCAAACAGGCGCGCCGCGCGCCGCAAGGCAAGCCAAAGAGCATTTTCGACCTGCTGTTCAACTGAGCATGTGGACGATCAGCCGGGCCAGCGTCGGCGCGCCGCGCGTCAATGTCGAAACGGGGGTCGAGATAGGGGTCGAGATGGTGTGAACTGCTGCGCCACGTCGCGCGTTAAAGGGAACATGCGGCGGAACGTGACCGGGCTCGCATTCTAGCAGTGCCTCCACCACAGTTCGGCGCGGGCCGCCGCAACGCTTGTTCCATGCCCGCACGTGTTCCAAGCTTGCTACGTGGGCAACCCGCAGACGACGAGCGCCGAACCATCGCGGGGCAGCGAGCGCATCGTACAGAAAAAGAACGTTCGCGCCGAAGTCTGAGTTCATCACAGAAGATTCCGGAATGACCTCCACACACCCTGTCATCCTTTGGTTCCGCAACGATTTGAGGCTCGCGGATCACGCGGCGCTGCAGGCGGCGCTGCACTCCGGTGCGCCGATCATTCCGCTCTACATCTTGGATGACGCGACGCCTGATGCCGTGGCGCTTGGCGGCGCATCGCGCTGGTGGCTGCATCACAGTCTGACGTCGCTTGCGGCAGCGCTGAGCGAGCGCGGTTCGCGGCTGATCTTGCGCCGCGGCGATCCCCGCGACGTGCTGGCGAAGCTCGTCGCTGAGACCGGCGCGACGACCATTTATTTCACGCGCGCCTATGAGCCTCATGCACGCGCGCTGGAACAAGATCTGAAGGTCCAGTTCGATGCAGCGGGTGTCGCCTTCAAGCGCTACGGCGGCGTGCTGTTGCGCGAGCCGGAAGAGATCCGCACCAAGGCCGGCGATGTGTTCAAGGTCTATACGCCGTTCTGGCGCGCGCTGTCGCAGGACTTCGCGGTGAAGAAACCGGTGGCGGCGCCGGCGCGCATTGCGTCGCCCGACGGCGCCATCGCCAGCGATGCGCTTGCCGCATGGGGGCTGACGCCGCGCAAGCCCGATTGGTCGAAGGGCATGCAGGCAGCATGGTCGCCCGGCGAAGCAGGTGCCCAGGCGCGGTTGAAGACATTTCTGAAGTCAGCCATCAAGGATTATGCCGAGCACCGCAATCGGCCTGATCTCGAAGGTGTGTCGCGTCTGTCGCCGCATCTGCATTTCGGAGAGATTTCGCCGGCCGCATGCTGGTTTGCCGCGCGCGAAGCGGCGGCGCGGCGGCCCGAAATCGACAAGGGTGTCGAGACGTTTCTGAAGGAGCTTGTTTGGCGCGAGTTCTCCTACACCCTGCTGTTTTACTGGCCGACCCTTCCGGAGAAGCCGTTTCGCCCTGAGTTTGCAGCGTTTCCGTGGGCGGCGAATGCAGCGCATCTCAAGGCCTGGCAGACGGGGCAGACGGGCTATCCCATCGTCGACGCGGGAATGCGCGAACTGTGGACCACGGGCTACATGCACAACCGCGTGCGCATGATCGTGGCGTCGTTCCTCATCAAGGATCTGCTCATTCCGTGGCAGGACGGCGAGGCGTGGTTCTGGGATACGCTCGTCGATGCCGATCTCGCCAGCAACGCCGCGAGCTGGCAATGGGTGGCGGGATCAGGCGCGGATGCTGCCCCCTATTTCCGCGTCTTCAATCCGGTGACGCAGGGACAGAAGTTCGATCCCGATGGCGCATATGTACGCCGCTACGTTCCGGAACTGGCCAAGCTTGCAACGGAATACGTGCATGCGCCGTTCGAGGCGCCGGCATCGGCGCTGGCGGCGGCGGGCATCACGCTTGGCAAGCAGTATCCGATGCCGATCGTCGATCACGCGGTCGCGCGCATCAGGGCGCTTGCGGCCTTTGACGAGATCAAGAAATCAGCGACGGCGTGATTGCCAGCAAAGAATGGCGCGTCACAGCAGCATGTGATCGCGTGCATTTTTATGCGTTGGCGCATGGCACGCATCAGATGAGTTGCGAAGACGCGCATTTTCAATCAGTATTCGAATGACTTTATCGTCCGCGTTGTGTTTCGATGTGAACGCGGTGCGCTATGGTTGTGCGGGTTTTGTTGCGTTGAGTGGGGGACACGATGTTGCGTTGGGGTCTGCGAGCATGTCGCAAATGGGGTATTGTGTGTGCCGTCGCGGCACTCGCATCACTTGGGGGCCTGTCGAGTGCGCGTGCCGACGTCGCGGTGATCGTCGATCTCGGTTCGCAGACGATGAACGTCTACGTCAATGGCTATCACGAGCATGCCTGGCCGGTGTCGTCGGGTGCGCGCGGACACGCAACGCCCGCTGGCAACTACCGCGTGCGGCGCATGGAGCGCGTGTGGTATTCGACCATCTATGACAATGCGCCGATGCCGCACGCCATCTTCTTCCGCGGCGGCTACGCCATTCACGGCACCAACCATGTCGGCAGGCTTGGGCGGCCCGCGTCGCACGGTTGCATCCGCCTCGCGCCGTCGCATGCCGCGCGGCTCTATTCGCTGGTCGCCAACCATGGTCCGGCGCGGACGCGCATTCGCATCACGTATTGAGAAAGTCGCTAAAATTTTACCGATCGGAGGCGGGGCAGCACAAAGCGGCCAAAATATTCCATTCACTATCAATGCGTTACGGCGGCGTGGTGGACGTGGCTCAGCCGCCGCAGTGGCGCAGTAATCGCGTGTACGATTAACCGTTCGGCATCTTTCGGCGTAGTATCGTTCGGGCAGTTCAAAGTTCTGTTTTGCGTTTGGAGCGTCTCAATGTTGCGTACCCGCGTTGTTGCCATGGCGTGTTTTGGGCTGGCGTTTGCCGGTCCGTTTGCTTCCAACGGCCTCATGGCCGAGCCCGCCGCCGCGCCGGCGACATCTCCTGCGGCGCTGGCCGCAACGGTCGCGCCCGCCGCTGCTCCTGCCTCTGAAGCCAAAGTCGCTGTGACCACGGAAGGAACGCTCGACAGCGAAGCGCCCGCCGCCGTCGCTGAACCAGCCCCGGCGCCCGCACCGGCAGAGGCCGCTCCGACAAATTCAGCGCCGGGCGAGGCCGCGAAGCCCGCCGACGCACCAGATGCAGCCAAGGCCGCCGCTGCGCCGCCCGCGCCGCCGGCAGATCCGACGCTCACCGTCTCGATCGATCTTGCGACGCAGCGCATGACGGTCTCCGAGAACGGTTCGGCGAAATATACGTGGCCGATTTCTTCAGGCACCGCCGAGTTCCCAACGCCGCGCGGCACGTTCCGTCCGCAGTGGACGGCGAAGATGTGGTACTCGCGCAAGTACGACAACGCGCCGATGCCGCACGCTGTCTTCATTCACGGCGGCGTTGCCATTCACGCCACATACCACACTGGCGCGCTTGGCCGTCCCGCGTCGCACGGGTGCATTCGCTTGGCGCCGGGCAACGCGGCCACGTTCTACAAGCTCGTCAATCGCCACGGCATGAAGCTGACGCGTGTTTCGGTTTACGGCACACCGAAATGGCGCGCCCCGGCAATCGCCAAGCGCACGCCGAAGCCCGCACCGCGCTATGCATCCAACGATGACAGCGGCTGGTTCTTTGGTGGCTCGAACTCCGCGGCTTACAACGACGGCTATTACGTCAAGCCGCGCCGCACGATCCGCCGCGTTCCGCAAGGATATAGCGCGTATGGCGCCGGCCAGCCGCGCGTGGTGCGCCGCTATCAGGGCCCGCGCACGGTCTACGTGCAGCGTCCGCCGCGCCGCGTCTATTATTACAACAACTACTAAGACCGCGCCGGTTCGGCCAACCGAGCCGAGGCGCATGTCATCTCAACAACGAAAAAGCCCGGCCATCGCGCCGGGCTTTTTTTGTGTTTGGGGTCGGCTGATATCGCCGACGTGGCCGTGCCACAGCGGTGCGACAGCCCGTTGTCAGAACGGGTTCCACGTTGGCTGCGGTGTGAAGCGCACGTAGCCGATGTTGGCGCCGAAACGCAGGCCAAGCCCGGTACGGATCGGCGCCATGATGACGTCGCCGCCCTTGAGCACGGTCATGCCGACCCCGCCGACGAGGAAGGCCGAGCCGTCGACGCCGGTGAAGCGGCGGAAGAGGCCCTCTTCGCTGTTCATGCGGTAGATGAGAAACATGGTGCGCGCGCCGGCGACGCCGAAATCGGTGCCGAGCGATGGCCCATGCCACCAAACTTTGCGTGTGCGCTGGCCGTTGCGCATGAAGAGGGTACCGTCGCCGAAACGCAGGCCAGCGAGAAACGCGCCGCCGCCTTCGGTGCCAAGCACGTAAGCGGTTGGGCGGCCCGTCGTCTTGAACGCATGTTCGATGACGCTGGCAAGGCTTGTCGAGACGGTGCCGAAGAACCCGCGCGTCGCGTTCTGGATTTCCTCGATCGAATAGCCGTCTTCTTCCGGCATCATCAACGTATCGCTTGCCGCTGGCGGCGGCGCGGCGCCATCGACCGGCGGCTGGTAAGCGTCGGCGGGCTTGGTCGCGGCCGACCATTCGGGCTTGGCCGGCGGTGTTTTCTCAGCGACGACCGGCTTCTCGGGCGTCACGGCCTTCTCAGGCTTTGCAGCAGCGGCATCCGGTTTTGGGTCCGGAGCGCGCGCCGTTGCAACAGGCGCAGGTGCAGGTGCCGGTGCCGCCGCTTCCGGCGGCTTTGCCGGCGCGGGTGCGGGCTTTGGCGCGGCCGCTGCCTGAGCGGGTGCGGACTTGGCGATTTCCGCGTCGAGTTTCGAGATGATGTATTCGGTCTTGGTGCGCATCACGACCAGCAGTTCGCTGCTCATCGCCTTGATGTCGTCGAGTTCGGCGCAGACCGGCTCGCGGCCATCGGGCACGCGACCCATGCCGTCGATCTTCAAAAGAAGTTCGCTGCTCTTGGCGTCGAGTTCTTCAAGGCGTGCATCGCCGATCGCATCGAGCGCCTGCTCGCGATAACTGTCGTCCGGCAATCCCTTCGCGGCCTTGTAGCGCAGCATGCGCTCTTCGATGGTTGGCTGAGTCTCGCGGCTGTAGGCGCGCAACGCCGCGCCGGACTGATCGACGGCAATGGCGAAATCCGAGGTGGTGCACTCAGCCATTGCCGCGCGCGGCGCTACGACCGCAAGCATGGCGATGGCGGCGAGCACGAGCGACCGACCGCGTGTTCGCCGCGCCGATGGGCATGCCGTCTCGCCCGGCAGTCGTCGTATCCCTGTCATGTCGGCACTCCGCCAGAATAGATCGCGCGCAAAAAAATCGTTGTACTAGGCCCGTCATCGCACCGCGCACGTGCCCGATGGACAAGATATAGAGCCGAATTGGGGTGCCAATCCGTCGCTTGGCGTTGTCATGTCTTAGACTTAGCGGCCAGCCTGGCCAAAAAGCGGGCATCGTCAACCACGACGCGGGTGTGTGTGCCCCGCCCGATCGGCTCGACGCCGTCATGCGCTTCGACCGTAAAGGTCAGCTTGCGGCCGTCGATGGCTTGTAGTGTCGCGGTGGCCGTGACCGTCAGCCCCTCGGGCGTGGCGGCGGAGTGGACGACATCGAGATGCGTGCCGAGCGTCTGATGCCCACTTGGCAACAGTGCGTCGACGGCGGCAACGGCGGCACCTTCCATCAGCGCCACCATCGACGGCGTGGCAAAGACCGGCGCGCGGCCGCTGCCAACGGCCGGCGCCATGCGCGGGGCGGCGACCACTTCGCGGATTTGGCCGGTAAGCCCAATCGTCAGTCGGCTGAGATCTGCCATCGGTTGCGTGCTCCCTTTCGGGCCGCAATAGCGCGCCGGTCGGTCAGCGGCAAGCTGCAAGGCGTATGCGGGCCAGCGCCGACACGGCGGCGGGGCTGTAGCGGTGGCACGTCAAGTGCGCGCGCTGGGCATTGAAAATGACGTGGCGGCGTTTTGGCCGCCAGTCATTAGAGGCATTACTCGTTGGGGCGGAAGAGATCGCCGGCGCAGTTGAGATACCCGGCGCGCGCCGACAGCGTCATCGGGCCCGCGAGGTCGAACGCCAGCGTTTGCCCGTCGGCGCGCGTCAGATTCACAGAGCCGCCGGACACGACCAGTTCCTGCATCAAGGCCGAGCCGACGTC
>JBOFCQ010000162.1:0-6570 GCA_051646145.1 Hyphomicrobium sp. | reverse complement strand
CAACGCCTTGCATCAGACGGTCGAGGTCCGCCAACTCTAACACGGCATCGCCGAAGTCGGCCTGCCGCAGCAGCAGATGCTGGCCGCGCCTGCCTTCGGCCAATTGCCAGATGAGGCGCGCGCCGCGCGATGTGACCGCCACTTCCTTGATCTTCGGATCGGCAAGCAGGCGTGCTGCCACCGGTGTGATGGCGTCGAGTGTTGTCTTGGCCGCGTTGCTTTCACCACGCACCAGAACTTCCCATGGCAAGGCCGGTGGCGGATCGAAGCGGACGTCCATGCGCTCCGTCAGGGAATAGAAGTCGGCGCCCGATGGCCGCACCAGAATGGCCACACCCGCACCCGCAATCGACATTGGGCGCAGAGCCGTCACCGACAGCCAGAGCTGCGGCAGGCGGCGGATGGTCATCGTGTCGGGGATCAATGTCAGATGAAGATCGAGACCGCCGGCGCGGCCTTTGAGTTCGGCCAGACCCGAGCCGTCGAACGAGATCTGCCCGTCGTCGAAGCGATCGAGCACATCGGCGAAAATACGCCGGCGTTTCTCGCGCGCCACCAGCCTGTCATGGCGGGCCATGAGCGCGAGGACCGTCGTGCCGGCGGCTCCAGCCGCGAAGACGTACTCAAGGGGCACGTGTCACCATTCGGTGTTGAAAAAAAGCGGCGGCGCGACACCGAACAAACGGGCCGCGCCGCCAGATCGTGCGGATCGCTCAATATCCGCGCGGGCGCGGCCAGTTCATCGTGAACTGATCGCCACGGCGCACGAACTTGTAGCGGTGGAAGGCAAACCAGAGCGACGCCACGATGTAGAACACCATCATGGCGATGAGCTGCGTGCCGTATCCGAGGAAGACCGCGAAGTAGGTGACCATGCACAACAGCAGCAGCACGATGGCGGGCAGCGGATGCATGGGATGCACGAACCCGCGCTTGATCGTGTCGAGCGGCCAGCGGTTGCGGAACAGGATCACGTTGATCGGCATGAAGGTATAGCCGAGCAGACCCGAAAGGATCGAGAACGTGATAACCTGATCAAGCGGCACGCCGAGTGCGAAGATCAGCGCGACCGGCACCAGAAACACAATCGCGCGGAATGGCGTGCGATAGGTCGGATGCACGGCGCCGAATGCCGTCGGCAGGTAGCGGTCGCGGCCCATCGAGAACCAGGCGCGCGATGCGTCGTTGATGCATCCGTTGGCGGACGCCAGCGTCGAGAAGATGGTGCCGATGAACAGCAACACCATCAGCACCGTGCTGTCGGTGAGACGCGCGGCGTCGAACAGCGGCGTGACGGCCTGACCAAGATATTCCCATGGCATCAGGCCGGCGCAGATGAACCACGTCATCGTGGCCGCGATCAGCAGCGTGATCATGCCTGTCATGGTGCCAAGCGGCAGCGCACGTGCCGGCGATCTCACTTCTTCGGCAGCCTGCGTGGTGCCTTCGATGCCGAGGTAATACCAGAGCCCGAAGTGCATGGCGGCGACGACGCCGATCCACCCGTAAGGCAGTCCGGTCAGCAGTTGTTCGTGCTTCAGGGTGCTGGTGTCCCAGGGGCGCACGGCTGCAAACAGGATGAGGATGGCGATGAAGGCGATGGCGGTGATGACGAGGTTGAACGTCAGCGTCGCGTAGACGCCGCGATAGTTCAGCCACGCCAGGAACATGATGGTCAGCACGATAAACGGCTTGTCATGCACGTTCTCGAAGCCCGCCATGCCGCCGACAGTCTGCACGAGATAGCCGAGCGTGATGGCGTTGGCCGCTTCGAGCATGGTGTAGGCGAGCACGAGATAGAGACCGACGTTGAACGCCATCAGCGGCCCGATGATGTGCTTGGCCTGCGCGTATTGTCCGCCGGCTGCGGCGACGGTCGAGGTCACTTCGCTGTCGATCATGGCGACGCACGTATAAAGCAGGCCGGCGAACCAGCAGGCGATGAGGGCCGCCATGGCGCCGCCCTTGCCGACCGCGAAGTTCCAGCCCATGAATTCGCCGACGAGCACGATGCCGACGCCGAGCGCCCACACGTGGCCCGGTCCAAGGACGCGCAGCAGAGAGACTTTCTCGCCATGAATGGCGGTTGTTTGCGTGGTCATCTGTTACCCCCGATGCGTCGGATCGACGACGAATTCTTCTTCGATTTCGCCTTCGCGCGATGACAGCAGAACGTCTTCGGAATAAGCGCTGTTGGTGCGGATCATATCGATCAGCATCCACAGTCCGAAGATGGCCGACAAAGCCCACGCGGCGAGTTCGAGCATTTGGAATGCAGACATGTTTGCAAGATCAGGCATGGTGCAATCCTCTCACTTGTCGCCGAAGCGTTCGGAGATGACGTCGCGGTATTCCTTGTCGGAATGGCGCACGACGAACACGAAGTAGCCGATGATGACGATGGCCGTCAGCAGCAGCGCGATGGCGTCGAAACCGTAGTCGAAGCGGCTGGCGATCAGATCATGCGCGGTCTCGGGCGTGTATCCGAGCTTTTCCCAGGCCGCCGCCATGGTCTCGTTCTGGCCCATCGCGGCCCACGTTTTTTCCGGGAACGTCAGCGCCGTCTTACCGCCGCCCGCAAGGCCGAGATAAACCGGCACGAACAGGCTCGCGACAACGAGCGCGAACAGGAAGATGGTGTCGAAGATCTGCCCGACCGTGGATTGCACGGGCGGCTGATATTTGCCGTTGGCCATGTCTGCCTCCCTAGCTCTTCGCTTTGTTCATCAGGTCGAGATAGTGGAGGTCGAGGCCGTAGATGTTGGCGCGGTCCTCGGAATAGTGCGAGATCATCGCGATGATGGCCGCCGTGTTGAACAGCAGCACCAAGCCGCCGCCGACGGCGAGCGCCAAGGCCACGTCCTGGTCACCGGCAAGCGGCAAAACTTTCATGAATACAAAGGCGTAGGTCGCCCACATGGTCAAAAGGGCAATCAAAGCTGCAAAACGGTCGCCCGAAAACATTCGGCCGACCCTCGCATCTGGTGCTGGTGTCATGTCTGCTCTCCCCTAGTGTCACTCCCAGACGCCAGCTTTCCGCTCGCGCATTTTTTGCCTGAGAGGCAATTTTGTTTTTTGCGGAGAAAATGTGCGACGATGCGACGCAACTTGTCAAGATGTTGTTTGGCGCCCGCGTGGCCGGGCCACATCTTTCGTGGACCTACCGACGGTGGACGCGCGGCGGCAGCTTGACGGGCGGGGTTGGGGTGCGGCACGGATGGAGACGGTCGATCATCGCTTGAGGGCGTAGGCGGCGCGACGTGTGGGGCGTACCATGACGGACGATGTGACTGAGTTGCCGGCCAACGCCGATATCGACGATGCGGTCGAGGGCTACGAGCGGTTCAAGCAGCGCTTTGAGCGCGATCGCGATTTCTTCGAAAGCCTGGCAATCCGCAAGCAGAAGCCGCGCCTTTTGTGGATCGGATGCTCCGATAGCCGCATCGTACCATCCGTCATTACGTCAGCCGACCCGGGCGAACTCTTCGAGATCCGCAATATTGCTAACGTCGTGCCGCCGGCCGGCACCGGTGACGGCAGCGTCGGCGCGGCTATCCAGTACGCGCTTGGCCATCTCGGGATCGACGACATCGTGGTGTGCGGGCACACCGGCTGCGGCGGCATCGAAGCGCTCGCCAACGCCGACGCCAATCCCCACGATACCGACTTGATGCGCTGGATCGACTTCACGCGCCCGGCCCACAGCCTGATTGCGGCATCAGGCGTTTCCGAAGACGAGCGCCACCTCGAAACGGTCAAAGCGCATATCGAATTCCAGCTCGATAATCTGATGACCTACGATGTCGTGCGCGACGGCGTGGCGGAAGGCTGGCTTGGGCTGCACGGCTGGTTCTACGACATGCCGTCCGGAATCATTCGCTCCTACGACAGCGATATCGGCGAATGGCTCGAACTCGGCCACGCACCGGCCGGCGCCGGCTGATCGTCAGCGCGCGACGCGCGTCGAGGCCAAGCGCGTTGAATTTACGTGGATAAGCCCCCATGGGTCGCCACACGACAGGCGACTCAAGCCCTTGTTTTGTCATATTGCACAGCAACAATAAGCTGTTCGATACGTCCATGCGGCGGGGCATGGTCGGGGTCGGTCACAGCGTGCCGCCGCGCGTCTCCTCTTGCATTTTGCCCAATCGCGCCCGATCCGCGACCGAGGCGACCGCGCATGCCATCCCGGCCGCGCGCCACACCCGCGTGACAGTCAACTGAATTACGGATGGCTTGATGAACTCCGCAGACGTTGCCCAAGGTGCGATCGCTCCCGTGACGGCGGGCGGGTTCTCATTTCTCGAATTGTTCCTGCAAGCCCACCTCGTCGTGCAGGTCGTGATGGTCGGCTTGATGCTGGCTTCCGTCTGGTCGTGGGCGATCATCGTCGAGAAGCTGTTCGCGTTTCGCCGCGCGCGCGTCGAGAGCGACAAGTTCGAGCAGCTGTTCTGGTCGGGCCAATCGCTTGACGAACTCTATTCGAACCTGTCGCGCGGCCGCACGATCACCATGGCGGCGCTGTTCGTTGCGGCCATGCGCGAGTGGAAGCGCTCGGTCGAAGGCAACATCCGTGCGCTCGGCGGCATTCAGCTACGCGTCGAGAAAGTGATGGACGTCACCATCAGCCGCGAAATGGAGCGGCTCGATCGCCGGCTGCTGTTCCTGGCGACCGTCGGTTCGACCGCGCCGTTCGTCGGACTGTTCGGCACGGTGTGGGGCATCATGACGAGCTTTCAGTCGATCGCCGTCTCGAAAAATACCAACCTCGCGGTCGTAGCCCCCGGTATTGCGGAAGCATTGTTTGCAACCGCGCTCGGGCTGATGGCAGCCATTCCTGCGGTCATTTTCTACAATAAGTTTTCCGCGGATTCGGCGGCCATTTCGCAGCGCCTCTATGCGTTCGCCGACGAGTTCGCCGCCATCGTCTCGCGTCAGATCGACGTTAGAAACTGAGGATTTTGGCTTATGGGCGCCAGTATCAAATCCGGTGGATCGGGCGGCGGTCGCGGCCGTGGCCGGCGCGGACGTCACGCGCCGATGAGCGAGATCAATGTCACGCCGATGGTCGACGTCATGCTTGTGCTGCTCATCATCTTCATGGTCGCGGCGCCCCTGCTGCAAGTCGGCGTTCCGATCGAACTGCCGCAGGCGAAGGGCAAACAGCTCGAAGCCAAGCACGAACCGCTCGCCATTTCGGTGCAGCAAAACGGCGACCTGTTCATCGGTGAGACGCCCGTGAAGCTTGAGGAGATCGCCGACAAGCTAAAGGCGATTGCGAAGAACGGTTACGACGAGCCTATTTTCGTGCGCGGCGACAAGGGCGTCACCTACGGCATCATCATGCGGGTGATGGGTCGCATCAGTGCCGGCGGCTTCAAGAAAGTGTCGCTCGTCACCGAGGTGGAGGAAGGAGGGTAACGCGCGTGCCCTTCGGGCTGATCGTCTCGTTTCTCTGTCACGGCGCACTGCTGTTGTGGGCCTACGCCTCCATGCGTGCCATCGAACAGTTGCCGACCGAAGACACGCCTGCGATTTCGGCTGAGATCATCACGCCGTCGGAATTTCTGCGCCTGAAGCAGGGCAGCGAGGACGCAAAGAACCTCGAAACGAAAGCCAACGACAAGCCGACCCTGGACGACAGCAAGAACGACACGAAGAAGCCGGACAACACGCCGCCGCCCCCCGCCGCTGAGCCGCCGCCGCCGGTTGAGGAAGCGATCAAGCCGCCGGAGCCATTCGAGCCGCCGCCGCCGGCACCAGAGCCGCCCGCCGAACCGAAAGTTGCCGAACCGCCGCCCGCGCCAACGCCGCCACCGGAACCCGAGCCCGCGCCCGGCCCGACGCCCGACGAGCAGAAGCTGCTCGAGCAGAAAATCGAGGACGAACGCAAGGCCGAGGAAGCCAAAAAGCTGGCCGCCGAAGAAGCGAAGAAAAAGGCCGAAGAAGAGGCCAAGAAGAAAAAGCTCGCGGAAGAGGCTAAAAAGAAAAAAGCTGCCGAAGAGGCCAAGAAGAAAGCCGAAGCGGCGAAGAAGAAATTCGATGCCAACAAGCTCGCTGAACTGTTGAACAAGGTCCCAGACGATCAGACCAAGGCGTTGATCGACAAGGACCCGACCAAGAAGGGTCAGCAGGCGCAGGGCTCAAGCCAGACGGCAACCGCACTCGGCAAGGAAGCGGGGACGGCGACCGGCACCGATACCGTGCTGTCGGCGCGCGAACAGGATTTGCTGAAAGGCCTCATCAAATCGCAACTCGCGGCCTGCTGGCGTTTGCCTGGCGCTGGCGGTGGAACGGAGACGCCTGTCGTCACGTTGCGCTGGCGACTGAAAACCGATGGCACGCTCGACGGCGACCCGTCGGTGCAAAGCGCGCCGTCGGATAGTGCGGGGCAGGTTGCAGCCGAAGCCGCGTTACGCGCGGTCAAGGGATGCCAGCCGTTCCGCCTGCCGGAAGACAAATACGACGGGTGGAAAGACGTCATCTGGGTGTTCGATCCCCGCCAAATGCTCTAGATCGGAGTATGGGCTGCGTCGAAACGCGGCCGCATCGGGAGATGGGATGAATATT
>JBOFCQ010000117.1:0-9298 GCA_051646145.1 Hyphomicrobium sp. | reverse complement strand
ACGTGCCCATGCGCCGGCATTCGTCGCAGAATTCGGCGAGTTTGGCGTTCTTTGCAGCCGCCGCTTTGGCGATCGGGTGATCGGCGGCAACCGCCAGGAACGATGCGCCGAAGAGCGTGTCCGGACGTGTCGTGTAGACTTCAAGTTCCTTGATGCCGGCAGGCGCTGACGCCGCGTCGAGCGCGAAGCGCACCAGCATGCCTTCCGAGCGGCCGATCCAGTTGGCCTGCATCAGGCGGACTTTTTCGGGCCAGTTGCTGAGCGTGCCTAGATCGTCGAGCAATTCCTGCGCGTATTGCGTGATTTTGAAGAACCACTGGGTCAGCTCGCGCTGCTCGACCAAGGCGCCGGAGCGCCATCCGCGGCCATCGATCACCTGCTCGTTGGCGAGCACGGTATGATCGACCGGATCCCAATTCACTTTCGACGACCGGCGATAGGCAAGCCCCGTTTTCAGGAGATCCAGAAACAGCTTCTGCTGGTGCTGATAGTAATCCGGCGAGCAGGTCGCGATCTCGCGCGACCAGTCGAGCGAGAGGCCCATGGATTTGAGCTGCCCGCGCATGGTGTCGATGTTCTGATACGTCCACTTGCCCGGATGCACCTTGCGTTCCATGGCGGCATTTTCAGCCGGCATGCCGAACGCGTCCCAGCCCATCGGATGCAGAACGTTGAAACCCTTCATCCGCTTGTAGCGCGCGAACACGTCGCCCATGGCGTAGTTGCGCACGTGGCCCATGTGAATGCGGCCCGACGGATAGGGAAACATCTCGAGCACGTAGCACTTGGCCGCCGCCGTATCGTCGCTGGCGCGGAAGATCTCGGCCTTGTCCCAGATCTGCTGCCAATGTTTTTCGCGAGCAGGCGCGTTGTAGCGTTCGGTGGCCATGGGGCGGTGGATCTCTGCGGCTTTAGGATTGAGGGCCGTAGAGAGCCTAAAAGCAGGCGGCGGGTCAAGGGATGTGCAAGGGTTGCCGGTCGGACACGCCCTTGGGCACCCCGGCCCGCCGCTCATTTCGTCGCAGTTTGGTCTAAGCGTCCCGTGCCTCAGCAGGTGTGCGCGCTGGCGCCTGCCTCGGCGACCTCGTGATCCTGCGCGCCGCCGCCGCCCGAGACGCCGATGGCGCCGATGACCTGGCCGGTCTTATCTTTCAGCGGGATGCCGCCGGCGAAGATCATGACGCGATCATGGTTTGAGGCATGAATGCCGAAGAATTGGTCGCCCGGCTGGCTGTTCTCGGCCAATTCCTTGGTCGAGATGTTGAAAGCCCGCGAGGTGAACGCCTTGTTGATCGAAATGTCGATCGATCCGATCCATGCGCCGTCCATGCGGACATGGGCAATCAGGTTTGCGCCTTCGTCGACGACCGCAATATTCATGGGCTGACCGATGGCGGCGGCCTTGGCTTCGGCGGCGGCGATGATGCGGCGGGCGTCGGCGAGTTTCAGCATGGGACGTTTCCTCGTTTGTTTGGAATTCAACAACACCTTCATGTAAGTACGGGTTGCGAATTCTCAATTCGGACCGCGCGCGTGTTTTCGACGCGGCTGGCCGCTCTCAGCGCCATGATGGAAGGTCAATGCCCGACGTGACGACGCCACCTGTGATCGGATCGAGCGATACTTCGGGCAGCACGGCGGCGTCCGTGACGACGCGGCTTGCGGCCGTGCGGGCGGCGATCGGCTCGGCTGCCGAACGCGCCGGCCGAGCGTCAGACAGCGTGCACCTCATCGCGGTGTCGAAGACGTTCGACGCCGAGGCTATTCAGCCGGTGATTGCGGCCGGGCAGCGCGATTTCGGTGAAAATCGCGTGCAGGAAGCGATGGGCAAGTGGCCGGCGCTCAAAGCCCAGTCGCCGGATCTGCGGCTGCATTTGATCGGGCCGCTGCAATCCAACAAGGCCAAGGACGCCGTGGCGCTGTTCGACGCCATCCACACCATCGATCGGCCGAAAATCGCGGCGGCGATTGCGACGGAACTGGCCAAGCAAGGGCGCAAGCTGGAGCTTTTCGTGCAGGTCAACACGGGTGAGGAAGACCAGAAGGCCGGTGTGATGCCGCGCGAGGCCGCCGCCTTCGTTGCCATGTGCCGGCAAGAGATGAAATTGTCGATCTCGGGTCTGATGTGCATTCCACCGGTCGAAGACGAACCGGCTGTCCATTTCGCGTTTCTCGCCAAGCTCGCAGACGACTTGGGGCTCAGCGGACTCAGCATGGGCATGAGCGGCGATTTCGAAACCGCGATTGCGTTTGGCGCAACGCACGTGCGCGTTGGCTCGGCCATCTTCGGCGGGCGCTGATTTTTTCAGCCGCTGCTGGCGACGTTTCCCACGGCAAAATTCAAGCGCGACGTCTTGGGCAGCGCAGCCGGTGTTAGCCTTTGGCACTGATTCGTGCGGCTCAGTCCGCAGCGCCATTTCTGTCCGAGGCCACCCAGATGTCGTCATCCGCCACCAAACGCAAAGACGCCGTTGAAGCCGAAGCCAACGCGGCGGCGGCAGAAGCCGCCTACGACGCGCGCGGCGAAGTTCTCGACAAGGCGGCGGCGGACGCCGCGGCGGCAGGCGAGGCGCCAGTTGCCAAAGCCAAGAAGGGTGTGGCGAAGCTCGAAGCCAGCAAGGCCGCCGCAAAGGCGGAAGCCGCGAAGCGCTGGCACGATTTCACCGTCGATGTGTGGATCACGCCCTTCAACTCGATCGAGTTCGGCTTCTGGAAGCGCGAACGCAACAAGGGCAAGTCGCGTCAGTTCACGACCGACATGGATGTGTTCGCCGAGATCATCGAGAACGGTGAACGCACCGGCGTTCTCGGCTATCGCAAGGAGCTTTGGAACGAAGCGACGGGCATGGACAAACGGCTTGTATTCAAGCTGTTTTCCGAAGGTCTGAACTGGCGCGCGAGCATGGATCTGATGCTTGCCCGCTCGATCCAGCAGACAATCGGCGCACGCGGGTTGCCGGTCACGACCTACGCCATCAACACCTACGACGATGATTTCGCGATCTACCTCGAGCGCTCGGCGAACAAGTGGCCGCTGCTGCCGGAATACTTCTCGTTCTTCATCATGGAGGACGGCCGTCCGAAGTTTTATCGCATCCGCCGCGACATCATCAATCTTGGCGGCGACTACGCGCTGACGGATCAGCAAGGCGAAACCGTCGGCTACATCGATGGCGCGGTGTTCACAATCGGCGGCAAGTGGCGCGGCAGCGTGCGCGGCGATCACGCCGATCCGCGCATTCTGATGGTCATGAAGATGTTTGCCGGTATGATCGTGTTCAACGGCGAAGCACGCCGGCATGTGAAGCGCTTGGCGCGCGATATCCGCGATGGCCTCATCGAGCCAGATCTGCAGCGCCAGGAATCGGATCTCTACATGAACCCGCGCCGCGTGCGCTGAGCCGTCGTGTTCGGTCGGCCCTCACGCGATAGGCCGTCACTGATGATGACTAATTAAACGCCATATCGATCTGCTGTTCTGCCTATTCATTAGGCTATCCCCGGCCGCTCGCCGTTTGGCGTTGTGGGTTATGATATTGTTTTTAAATAATAAAGACCGCCTTTCTCGTGCTGGCACAAATCTTGATCGGTTAGACCATTGTTAGCTCGCAGAGCCTGAAAATTGGGCCGGGGCACGCCAATGAAGCAACGTCTCATCACGGCGATCAACGCAGAGGGACAGCGGGGGGAAGATGGAACCGGTTACGCAAGGCGCGGACGTATTTTTTCTATTGCTCGGCGCAATTCTCGTATTCGCCATGCACGGCGGGTTCGCGTTCCTCGAAGTTGGAACGGTGCGCCACAAGAACCAGGTCAACGCGCTCGTCAAAATTCTCGTCGATTTCGCCATCTCGACGCTCGTCTATTTCCTCATCGGATACTGGGTGAGTTACGGCGTCTCGTTCTTCGCCAACGCTGAAGCGATCAGCGCCGGTCAAGGCCTCGACCTCGTCAAGTTCTTCTTCCTCGCAACCTTCGCGGCGGCAGTGCCGGCCATCGTCTCCGGCGGCATCGCCGAGAGGGCCCGCTTCAACCCGCAATGCGCCGCGACCGCACTTCTGGTCGGCCTTGCTTATCCGCTCATCGAAGGCGTGGTGTGGAACAAGAATTTCGGCCTGCAGGATAACCTGTTCACGGCCATGCTCGGCGCGCCGTTCAAGGATTTCGCGGGGTCTATCGTCGTCCATGCGTTCGGTGGCTGGGTCGCGCTCGCGGCCATTCGCCAGCTCGGCGCGCGCATCGGTCGTTATGACCGGGGCCGTCCGATCAGCCCGCCGCCGTCATCCATTCCGTGGCTGGCGATGGGATCGTGGCTGCTCTGCGTCGGCTGGTTCGGCTTCAACGTCATGAGCGCGCAAAGTCTCAAAGCCGTCACCGGCCTCGTCGCCATGAACTCGCTGATGGCCATGTGCGGCGGCATTCTTGCGGCACTGATCGCGGGCCGCAACGATCCGGGCTTCGTGCATAACGGCGCGCTTGCCGGTCTCGTCGCAGTGTGTGCGGGTTCGGATATCATGCATCCGCTTGGCGCGCTTGCGACGGGGGCCGTGGCCGGCGCACTGTTCGTCGTCATGTTCCAGCGATCGACCAACAAATGGCAGATCGACGATGTCCTCGGCGTATGGGCGCTGCACGGCCTCTGCGGCCTGTGGGGCGGCATCGCATGCGGCATCTTCGGTTTGCAGGCGCTTGGCGGTCTCGGCGGCGTGACGTTCGCGTCACAGCTCGTCGGCTCGGTGCTCGGAGCGGCGTTCGGTTTTGTCGCCGGCACGGCGGTCTACTACGTCGTCGACAAGCTGCTCGTTTTCCGCATGTCGCCCGAGGAAGAACGCCAGGGCGCGGACCTGTCCATTCACAAGATCGGTGCGAACCCCGAAGATGATGTGCGCATGGGGCGCGTCTGAGATTGCAGGCAACATAGGGCGGCTGGATTTTCGGCAGTTCTGTCAGAAATCCAGCCGCCTTTTTTTGCGCCGTGTCGGGCGATGTGCTCGGTCAACACGTTTCTATCGCTGGTGCTGCACCGCGGTCATTGCCCGAACCGATTCGCGCCTCTACGCTCTTTCGCACCGGTGGCGGCACTTCCATTGACGGGGACGAAAAATGTTGATTTCCAGAACGGTGATTGCGTTGGCCGCAGTGGCGGCATGTGTTGGCGCGTCGGGCGTGGCGCTGGCCGATGAAACCGGGTTCGCCAGCATGCATACGCTGCGCAAGGAAGGCGGCCGCTTGTGCATGGTCGACCATTTCCATTCCGGCACGGGCGCCGGCCGTACCAAGGACGCAGCAAAGCGCGCCGCGATCAATTCCTGGTCCAGTTTCACGGCTTTCGAATACGGCTCGAACTGGGCCCGTTTTGGACGCGCGGCCAATGCCAGCGCCCAGTACACCAAAACGGAAACGGGCTGGAGCGCTACCATCGACGCGCGTCCCTGCCGTTAAGGCACGGCGCCGGTTCAGCGGCCGCACTTGTGACGTGACATGCAGAACGGCGGGCCCAAGGTCCGCCGTTATTGCTTTCGCGCGCGCATCAAAGGATGATCGCCGCCGGCTTTTTGCATAGTGACGGTGTGCATGGTGCGTCCGATCGCCGACGTCGTGGCCGAAGCGTATCGCGTGTTCGATGCCTACCGCATCGGCGGCGATCTATTCGTGTGTCACTGCAATTGCTGCATGACCGAAGAAGTTGAGCACGAGCTCGTTACAACGCCGCTGCGCCAGATCCCGTCGTCGCTGCTGGCGGAATATACGAATTCGGCACACGGCTACGATGACGGGCGCATCGCAACCGAGCTGCGATATTTTCTGCCGCGCTATCTCGAATTGATTGCCGCCGCCGATCCGCCCGACACCATGGGATTGGACATCTGTTTGCGCCGGCTGCGCGACGCTGACTACCGGCGTAACTGGCCAGCGGATGAGGCGCGCGTGCTCGACGACTTTTTCGAGGCGCTGATGGCGCACTGCGTATTGAGCGTCGACTTGGTGGATTGGCCGGCCGGGCCGTTCGCTGCTTTCGATATCGATTCCGTGCTGACGGTGACGGTCACGGCGGGCGGAAACCTGCAGCGCGTTCTCGCTGCCTGGGAGGCGGCGCCCGATCCGGCGGCGGCGCTGCACATGGCGGAAGCGCGCACCGAGCTGTATCCGGTTCGCGGCGCCTTGGTATATCACTCGGCGTATTTCGATGACTATTTCGACGCGAAAGCCGAGATCGGTGCGTGGTTGGTCCGCCCTGAGATCGAAGCCCGCATCGAGCGCGCGTTCTTCGCCACTGCCGATCCCCGGCTGCAAGCCGTATTGTCGCGCGGGCTCGGATGATGATGGCGATGCGTGGCCGTCTGGACGTATCGGCGCGCGAGCGATATGCGAAGCCAGCAGAACCGCTCAACCCTGGCAATCCTGGCGCGACACAATCATGATGACCGAACTCACGCTCGCCAATCTCGCGGCCGGCAAAATTCTGTCGCCGTTCACGCAGTTGCGCCGCCTTCTCGACGGCATTGCGCCGGGTCATGCCCAGCCGATCGAACTGACGATCGGCGAGCCGCGCGAGCCAATGCCGGACTTCATCGCCGCCAAGCTCAACGAGGCGGTGGCGCTCTATGGCAAATATCCGCCGATCCGCGGCAGCGATCCGCTGAAAGCGTCGATCGCCGCCTGGCTGAAGCAGCGCTACCGGCTGGCGACCGACATCGATCCCGCGCGTGAGGTGCTGGCGCTCAACGGCTCTCGCGAGGGGCTGTTCTACGCCTGCCTGCCGGCGGTTGGCCGCAAGACGGTGAAAGGCCGGCCGGCGATCCTGATGTGTAATCCCTATTATTCAGCCTATCTGGCGGGCGCTTTGGGTGTCGGCGCCGAGCCGGTGCTGCTCAACGCCACGCGCGCCTCGGGCTTTCTGCCGGATCTCGATGAGATCGCCGGCGACGAGGACGTGATGGCGCGCACGGCGGCGCTGTTCATCTGCTCTCCGGCCAATCCGCAAGGCGCGGTTGCGTCACGGGCCTATATTTCAAAAGCTCTGGAACTTGCCCGCGCCCACGACTTCATGCTGTTTCTCGACGAGTGCTATTCGGAAATCTACACGGAGACAGCGCCCATCGGCGGCCTTGAGGTGGCGGCGGCGGCGACGGATCGGTTCCGCAACCTCGTCGTTTTCAATTCGCTTTCCAAGCGCTCGAACCTGCCCGGCATGCGCTCCGGCTTTTGCGCCGGCGACGCGCGCTTCATCGAAAGCTTTGCCGAGATCCGCAACATGTGCGCGCCGCAGGTGCCGGGGCCGGTACAACACGCCTCCGCCGCCGCCTGGGCCGACGAAGCGCACGTGGACCGCACCCGTGCCGCCTATCGCGCCAAATTCGCCGTTGCCGACGCGGTTCTAGGCCAGCGTTTCGGCTACAGCCGGCCCGCTGGCGGATTCTGCCTTTGGCTCGATATGAGCCAATTTGGCGGGTCTAGTGATGCAACAGTAACCTTGTGGAAACGTATGGGCGTCAAGGTCATACCCGGTGGCTTTCTCGCTCAAACCGGACGCGATGGCACCAATCCCGGCGCGAACTACGTACGCGTCGCTTTGGTGCAGGACGAAGCGATCATCCGGGACGCGCTCGAACGCCTTGTTGCAGGTTTTGCGTAACGGACCGTTCGCGGCGATGTCGCTTGATACACGTGGCATAGATCCGGACCGGCTGCTTCCGCAGTCGCTCGAGGACCGGCTCTTGGGCTGGCTAGGCCGGATGGGAGGCATTGCGCTTCTCGCCGTGCTCGCCGCTGTTTGGGTGTGCCTCGCGAGCTGGTCGTTCAGCGATCCGAGCTTGTCGCACGCCACAACCGCTGAACCGCGCAACTGGTTGGGGCCGCTTGGCGCCATTGTCGCCGATCTCTTATTGCAGCCGTTCGGGTTTGCCGCCGTCGTGGCGCTGCTGGCGCCGATGCTGTGGTCGTCTGAAATGATTTTCGGCCGCCGTCTCAGCAACGGCAGGTCCAAAGTCGGCTTCTATCCGCTGTCCATCCTTGCCGTCTCCGGCGCGCTTTCGTCGCTGCCGATGATCGAGAGCTGGCCGCTCAATCACGGCTATGGCGGCGCACTCGGTGACGCGCTTTACGGGCTGGTCGGCAATCTTTTCGGCCTCATCAATCAAGACCGCGCGGATCTTGCAGCCGCGCTTGTGCTATTCGCGAGCGCCGCGGGCCTGCTGGCAAAGAGCCTCGGCACGGATATCGAAACGCTGTTGAGAGAGCTGACCAGAGGCGCCCCAGCGTCCGGTTCGGATGCGGCCAGCGCGTCAGACGCCCATCGTGCAGAGACGCACGACGATGATGCGGTTGCCGTCACGGCGAGCCGTTCCAAGGCCGGCTGGTTGCGCCGCTTCATGCGTCGCGGCAAGCCCGCAGCGCACGCCTCGCCGTTTGGCGCTGCAGATGAGCTTGCAGTCCCCCATGAGCATGCCGGTTATGGCTATGTGACGATGGGTGAGCCGACAGTTGGTCAACCTCCGGTGGGTCAACCTCAGATGGGCCACGGCTGGCCGTCTGCGGAATTCGGCCGTCCGGCTCATGGCTACGCACCTGCGCCCTTCGCGCCGCACCCGATGCACGGCGCACCGGGCAACGGCTATCCGCAAGCGTTGGCGCATCCCGCGCCGTTCGCGGCTGCTGCCAATGGTGCTGGCCCGCATGGCGGACCGCAGATGCGCCCCGGCGCGCGCATCGACGACAGCATCCAACCGTCGGCCATGCACATCGGCACGCGCTCCGACGACGACGAGGATCGCGGCCTCGGCTTCGATATGTCGACCGATGTCTCGAGCCGCAAGATTGCCGAACGCTTTGCGCCCGTCGCCAATGAAGCGCCAGCGCCAGCGCCGCCGCTCCGCGATCGCATTTTCCCCAAGGGCCACAAGGTTGCGGGTCTCGCCGACGGCATGGATTTCTCGCCGTCGAAACCGCAGTGGAAACGCCCGTCGCTCAATCTTCTGAAAAAGCCGACCGCTGCCAAGCCGGGTCCGGAATTCACGCAGACCGTCATGCGCGGCAACGCGCGTCTTCTCGAAGACGTGCTCGCCGATTTCGGCGTCAAGGGTGAGGTCAAGGATATTCGCCCCGGACCGGTTGTGACGCTCTATGAGTTGGAACCGGCACGCGGCACGAAATCCGCGCGTGTGATCGGACTGGCCGACGACATTGCCCGCTCGATGAGCGTTGCCAGCGTGCGCGCCGCCGTCGTTGCGGGGCGTAATGCGATTGGGCTCGAACTTCCCAACATGCGGCGCGAGCCGGTTCTGCTCCGCGAATTGCT
>JBOFCQ010000090.1:0-5645 GCA_051646145.1 Hyphomicrobium sp. | reverse complement strand
GCCTCGCTCGTCATCGTGCCGGTGCTGCATACCCTCGACACGCCCGAGCGCGCGCGTGCATTCCCCAACCTGACGCGCGGGGGATGAGGCATGTTCAAACACGACGATGAAGAGCAGACGGCGAAACGCCGCTTCTCGCGCCGGGCGATCGTCGTTGGCGGCGCGCAGACGGCGGGCGTTGGCCTGCTTGGCTGGCGGCTGTTCCAGCTCCAAGTGGTCGAGGAGGGGCGTTATGCGCCGCTCGCTGAGGAAAATCGCATCAACATTCAAGTCATCGCGCCAAAGCGCGGCCGCATCTTCGATCGTCGCGGCGCGGTGCTGGCCGACAACGAAGAAACGTTCCGCGCCACCGTGACGCCGTCGCTCGCGGGCGATGTGGCCGGTGTTCTCAACCGCTTCCGCCTCATCCATCCGATGTCGCAGGACGATATCGAGAAGCTCGCCAAGCGCGCCAAAAAGCAGAGCCGCAACGCGCCGCTCATCATCGCCAACGATCTGAACTTCGAGCAGGTCGCCAAGATCAATATGCTGGCGCCGCATCTGCCGGGCGTGCGCACGGAAGTGGCGTGGCGGCGCAAGTATCCGCATGGCTCGGCCGTTGGCCATGTCGTTGGCTATGTCGGCAGCGTCGAACGGGCAGGTGTCGACGATGACGCTGTGCTGCGCCTTCCCGGCATGCGGATCGGCAAGAGCGGCATCGAGGCCGGGCTCGAAACGGAATTGCGGGGCGAAGGCGGCGCGCAGAAGATCGAGGTCGATGCGCGCGGCCATATCGTGCGGAACCTCGAAACGCTGGAACCGCGCGCGGGTGCCGATCTGACGCTCAGCATCGACACCGACCTGCAGCGCAAGGTGCTGGACCGGTTGCAGCGCGAGCGGCGCTCGACGGCGGTCGTCATCGACATTCCAACCGGCGAGGTCGTCGTGATGGCGACGACGCCCGGCTATGATCCGGCCGAGATCGTCGATGGCATATCGGAAGAATCCTGGCAGCGGCTGATGTCGGCCGAAGACAAGCCGATGCTCAATCGCGCCATCAGTGGCCAGTATCCGCCGGGCTCGACCTTCAAGATGGTGACGGCGCTGGCCGGGCTGCACGCCAATCTCATCGATCCCGCAGAGCGGATCGCGTGCACCGGCCGCTATGAACTTGGCGAGCAGGTTTATCGTTGCTGGAAGCGCTCGGGGCACGGCAAGGTCAATCTGCACCAGGCGCTGCGCGAAAGCTGCGATTGCTATTTCTTCGATCTGGCGCGGCGCATCGGCATCGAAGGCATTGCCGACATGGCGCGCGTGCTCGGCCTCGGCCAGACGTTCACGTGCGGGCTTGCGCAGCAAAAGGCAGGCCTCGTGCCGGATGCCGATTGGAAGCGCGGGCGGTGGGGCGCCGGGTGGCTGACGGGTGAAACGCTGCTCGCCGGCATCGGTCAGGGCTATGTTCTCTCGACACCGCTGCAACTCGCGGTGATGACGGCGCGCATCGCGACCGGCACCGCCGTCGAGCCGACGATGCTGCGCCGTGGCGCGGCCGAGCCTGCGCGGCAGTTCGCGAGCCTTGGTCTTGACGAGGCTAAGCTGCAGGCCATTCGCCGCGCCATGATCGCGGTCGTCAACGAGGACGGCGGCACGGGCGGCAATGCCATGCTCGCAGACGCGACCCTGCGCGTCGCCGGCAAGACCGGCACATCGCAAGTCTCGCGGCTGTCGAGCGAGACGGCGCAGAACGATCTGCCGTGGGAGCAGCGCGATCACGCACTCTTCGTCGCCTACGTGCCCGTCAACGCGCCGCGCTACGCCATCGCCACCATCGTCGAACATGGCGGCGGCGGCGGCGCGACCGCGGCGCCGCTGGCCAAAGACATCCTAGACGCGGTGTTTGCAGCACAACTCGATGTCGCCAGCGCACCCGCCGCGACCGGCGACGCCGCCGCGCCCGACGGCCGGGCGAACGCCGCGCGCACGCGCGATCCGAAAGGCTGACCCCTGATGGCGTACACCTTCGAAAACGTGCGGCCCATGAGCATCGGCGAAAAGCTGTGGCGCGTGAACTGGCTGTTGCTGCTGGTTGCGGTGGCCATCGCGTCCATGGGCACGGCGGCGCTCTATTCCGTTGCCGGCGGATCGTTCCAGCCGTGGGCCGAGCGCCATGCGCTGCGCTTTCTGATCGCCGTCGGCCTCGTACTGGCGATGGCGACCGTTCGGCCGGAGGTTTGGCTGAAGCTCGCCTATCCGGCTTACGTCGCGGCGCTGGTCGCGCTGGCGCTGGTGCCCATTCTCGGCGTCGAAGTGCTCGGCGCCAAGCGCTGGCTTGCGGCCGGGTCGATCACCTTCCAACCGTCCGAACTCATGAAGCTGGCGCTGGTTGGCGCGCTGGCGCGCTATTATCAGTGGCTGCCGTTCGACCGCGTGTCGCGTCCGCTGTGGGTGCTGGTGCCGCTGGTGATGATCGTGATGCCGGTGCTGTTGACCTTGCGCCAGCCGGATCTTGGAACGTCGGTTCTGTTCGGCGGGCTTGGGCTCGTGCTGATGTTCATGGCCGGCGTGTCGATCGCCTATTTTATCGCGGGTGGGGCTGCCATCGGCGCCGCGTTGCCAGTGATCTGGAGCAACCTGCACGACTATCAGCGCCGCCGCGTCGAGATCTTTCTCGATCCCGAACTCGATCCGCTGGGCTCGGGCTATCACATCTCACAATCGAAGATCGCGCTTGGCAGTGGCGGGGTGTCGGGCAAAGGCTACATGCAGGGTACGCAGAGCCAGCTCGATTTCGTGCCGGAGAAGCATACCGACTTCGTTGGCACCATGATCGGCGAGGAATGGGGCTTCGTCGGCCTCGCGCTGCTGCTGGTGCTCTATCTCGCCATGCTGCTGGTGCTGCTGTCGATGGCGTGGCAGTGCCGCAACCAGTTCGGACGGCTGCTGATCGGCGGCGCGGGCGTGACGCTGTTCGTCTATCTGTTCATCAATGTGGCCATGGTGACGGGGCTGGTGCCGGTTGTCGGCGTGCCGCTGCCGCTCGTTTCCTACGGCGGCACGTCGATGATGACGCTGATGTTCGCGATTGGCCTTGCGATGTCGGCGCATGTGCACGGCCGAGAGGCCATAAGGCGCTCGGAAATCGGGCCATTTTGGTGATGTTTGCGTCGCGGCAAAGAGAGGCTGGACAGGCCCCGTCGCCGATGCTAGACGCTGCGGACGGGGCCCGCTGTTCGTGGGCCCCTTTGCCATCCCGGTATGCCGGTTTGGCCGGCGGGCGAGTAGCTCAGTTGGTAGAGCAGCTGACTCTTAATCAGCGGGTCCACGGTTCGAGTCCGTGCTCGCCCACCACTCATTTCAAGTCGTAGCCCAAGTTCTGTTGATACGTTGCGCGGACATTGTCGGGCCGCGCGCGATGGCGCGGGTCGTCACGCGTTCGTCTGCTTTTCGCGCGCGATGAGATCGCGCTGCACGTCGGTGATGTAGTCGCGCCGAATGGGTGCGGCGTCGCGCGTCTTAGCGAGCTGCATGTGGAACACTTCCTGCGAGCCGGTGCGGAACATCATCTCGGCGCTGATCAGATAGAATTCCCACATGCGGCAGAAGCGTTCGTCGTACATGCGCGCCACCTCTGCCCGGTTGGCTTCAAAGCGCGTGTGCCAATGCTTCAGCGTGGTGGCGTAGTGCACGCGCAGGAATTCGAGATCCGTCACCCACAGACTGTTGCTCTCGACCGCCGGGAACACTTCCGACAGCGCCGGCGAATAGGCGCCGGGGAAAATGTACTTGCGCAGCCACGGGCTCGCGGTGCCGGGCGGGCTCATGTGGCCGATCGAATGCAGCAGCATGACGCCGTCCGGCGTCAGCAGATCGTTCACCTTGGAGAAGAACTCGCCATAGTGCTGCACGCCGACGTGCTCGAACATGCCGACGGAGACGATGCGGTCGAACGTGCTTGTGAGCTTGCGGTAGTCCTTGAGTTCGAAGTGGACGCGGCTATCAAGGCCGGCGGCCGTCGTGCGCTGGACGGCGAGCGCGTATTGTTCTTTCGACAGCGTCACGCCGAACACCTCGACGTCCGCCACGCGGGCCAGATAGCGCGCGAGGCCGCCCCAGCCGGAACCGATATCGAGCACGCGCTGGCCGGGTTTGAGATTGAGCTTGGCCGCAATCAGACGGCACTTGCTGATCTGCGCCTCTTCCAGGGTTTCACTATCGTCGCGGAAATACGCGCACGAGTAGAACATCTCCTTGTCGAGGAAGAGTTCGTAGAAGGCGTTGCCGAGGTCGTAGTGGTGGGCGACGTTCTGCTGCGCCTTGCCGACGGGGTTGGCCTGCTGGAAGCGCTTCAAGCCGCGTGAGATGCGGCGCAGAAAACGCTGCGCCGGTTGCGCGCCGAGCGAGAGGCGGTTCATCGAGAAGAGCGTCAGGAAATCTCTGAGGCTTGAGCCTGGAAAGGTCATGCGGCCGTCCATGTAGGCTTCGCCGGCATGGAGTTCGGGATTGAAGAATAGCTTCTTGTAGAGCGTCGGGTCGGTGAGTTTCATGGTCACGTTGAGGCCGGGCGCGCCTTCGAAGACGTGCGTCTTGCCCTCAGCATCGATGACCTTGAGGCTGCCGACTTTGACGAACGACGTCAGCATGGTCGAGAGTGGAAACATCGGCGGGCTCCGGGCCTGAATTCACGACGGGATCGGCCGGCACTTTGGCCCAAGGGCGGGGCGGACGTCTACAGGCGGCGTCGCGGTGGCAGCGCTGCGGGCGCGATTGCCTGTGGGCATGTTGTTCGTCTGTTGGGCGCTTGCCGGGCGCCTGCCGGGCGAGACGCGAACCGGCCTTTTCTAGACGCTCAGGCGCGGCTTTTCGTGCAGCCACTTGCGCCCTTGATCTCGCTCAATGCCATCAGCGGCACCATCGCCCCTCATTCCGAAAAATGGCGCCCCGTTCCCAGTGGGCGCCTTTGATCCGGTGAGACAGGCATGACACAACGCGCGCCCGAAGTGACGTCAGACGACCGCAGAGCGCAGACCGCAACGCTGGCGCAACCGACGCGCGAAACGATTGCGCGCCATGCGGTTGCCGTGCCGCGCTACACGAGTTATCCGACCGCCAACCATTTCAGCGCCGCCGTGGATGGCGCCACGCACGCCGGTTGGCTCGCAGCCTTGCCGGACGCGGCCGCGCTCTCGCTTTATGCCCACATTCCGTTCTGCCAGGCGATGTGCTGGTACTGTGGCTGCAGCACGAAGGCCGTTCGCCGCTACGAGCCCGTCGGCGACTATCTCGGCATATTGCTGCAGGAGGTGGCGCAGGTGGCCTCTCTCGTGCCGTCTGCCGTCGGCGTCGCGCACATTCATCTCGGCGGCGGGTCGCCGGACATCCTGAAGGCCGACGATGTGCGCCGCCTCGGCGCCGCGCTCCGCAATCGGTTTCGTGTGCGCGACACGGCGGAAGTGGCGATCGAAATCGATCCCCGTTTGCTGTCGCAGGATCAGGTTTCAGCCTTTGCCGAGATCGGCATCAATCGCGCGTCGATCGGCGTGCAGGATTTCGACGAGGACGTGCAGAAGGCCATCGGCCGGATGCAGAGCTTTGATGAAACGCGCCGCGCCGTCGAGATGCTGCGCGCGAGCGGCATCACGTCGATCAATCTCGATCTCGTTTACGGC
>JBOFCQ010000325.1:0-4586 GCA_051646145.1 Hyphomicrobium sp. | reverse complement strand
AGGCAGATTGAGGGCAATTGCGAATTTTACGGACTGATTTTCCAATCCGGAGAACGACTTTGACCACTCAGCCGAACCCGATCCGTGGGCGTCAAGACGTGGCGTCGCGCGTGCTGGCCGCCGCGCTTTCGGCACTCGTTTTGACAGGCGTTGCGACGGAAATGGCGTTAGCCGAACCGGCGGCTGGCGAAACCGCTGCGCCGACGCAACCCGCCACGACCGGCGCCGCGCCCGAATCGCCTGCAGCGGCCGCGACGTCGGAGGCACCTGCCGCCACGACACCCGCCGCCACGCCGGACAAGCCCGCTGAGGCTCCGGCCGCCGCCGCCGCTCAGCCGTCGGACGCATCGATGACACCGACCGCCGCGCCGCAGACGACCAATGCGGTGATCACGGCGGTGATAGCGCGCCTCGCGGATACGGCGCAGGTGAAGTCGGTGCATCCCGATGATGCCGCCGCCGCGCGGGCTTTCTATGCCGGTCGTTCAGAGCCGGTGTGGGTCAAATCAGGCGCGATGACGTCGAGCGCCACCGCCATTCTGGCAACGCTGCAAAAGGCGGCGGACTATGGTCTTGATCCTTCTGCTTTCATCGTCACGCCTCTGGCGTCGGGCGCTAGCGATCAGGATATGGCCGCGACCGAGACATCGATTGCGCTGGCCGCGCTCAAGTATGCGCGCCACGCGCGCGGTGGCCGTGCCGATCCGAAATCGATCAGCCGCATCTGGGATGTGACGCCCGAAATCAAGGACCCGAAGGCGGTGCTGGACAGCATCGCCGCGAGCAACGCGCCGGGTGATGATCTGGCCGGGTTCAATCCGAAGCACAAAGGCTTCGAGGCGTTGCGCAAGGCACTGCTGAAAGCGCGCGGACCGCAGGTCGAAGAGGCCATCGATCCGGCGCTGCTCGTCAAAATTCCACCCGGCAAAACGGTGAAGCCGGGTGCCGCGCACGCGGATATCGCGCTCCTGCGCCAGCGCTTGAAGGTGCCGGCGGAACAGGGTGCGGATGCAAACCTGCTCGATGCCAAGGTTGAAGCCGCTTTGAAATCCTTCCAGACGGAAGATGGCATGCCGGCCAATGGCGCGCTCAATGCGCGCACGCGCACCGCGCTCAACAAGGCCGGCGAACCCAAGCGGTCAGATCCCAAATCCGAGGTTGACCGCATCATTGTGAACTTGGAGCGTTGGCGCTGGCTGCCCGAGGATCTTGGGCGTCTCTATGTGATGAACAACATCCCTGAATTCATGGGCCGTGTCGTCAAAGGCGACGATGTGGTGTTTGAAGAGCGCATTATCGTCGGCCTGCCGACGTGGCCGACGCCGATGCTGACCGACAGCATGGAGAAGATCGTCTTCAATCCCGAATGGGGCGTTCCCGACGGCATCAAGATGAAAGAGCTTCTGCCGCGCTTGAAGCAGGCGGGCGGCAACGACAATTTCTTCGATCAGTTGTTTGGTGGCGGCGGGTCCAGCGGCGGCGCACGCGTGTTGGCGGCCTACGGCCTGAAGCCGTCGCTCAACGGCCGTCCGGTCGATGCCAACGCGATCGATTGGTCCAAGGTTGACATTCGCCGCTTCAGTTTCGTGCAACCCGCCGGCGGACAAAACCCGCTTGGGCTGGTGAAGTTCATGTTCCCGAACGTGCATGACGTCTACATGCACGATACATCGCAGCGCCCCCTGTTCGCGCAATCGCGCCGTGCGTTGAGTCACGGCTGCATCCGCGTCGAAAATCCGCGCAAGCTGGCTGAGCTGTTGCTCTCCGAGGACAAGGGCTGGGATGCCGACAAAGTCGCCGACATGTACCGCTCATCCACCAATGAGGTCATGCTCGACAAGCCGGTGCCGGTCTATCTCGCGTACTTTACGGCGCGCGTGTCCGATGACGGCAAGTTGCGCACGTTCGCCGACATTTATGGTCACGACGGGCGCGTGCTGAGCGCGCTTGCCGGACGCGCTGTGCGTTACGATCCGCCAGATCACACCGAAGAAGAAATCGCCGCTGCGTCCGACGCGACGATCGACACCGGCGCTCCTGCTGAGCCAACCAAGAAATCGCAAAAGAAGGCGGCGAACGCCAAGACCGCGAAGCGTTCAACGGGCGACAGTGCCGGCGAAATTCTGAGCAACGCCCTGTCAGGCCTGGTTGCGAACTGATGCTGAGTTCGATTTCGCGGCTCGCTTCGAGCGCAGATCGCGACACATGAAAAAGGCGGGCTTCGCGCCCGCCTTTTGTTTTGTTTGGCCGAAAATCACAGTCGCAAGCGACGGCGTTCCTTAAGCTGCTTTCTCGAGCTTGGCGTCCCATTTTCCGAGCGCGGCAAGAGAGTTCATCTTGGCGCGGTGCGTAAATGCGCGCTGACCGGCCGCGACGTTTTCAGGCTTGCCGCCCCAGGCCTTGAGCGCTGCGGCTTGAAGTGCGCGGCCATACGAGAACGTCATGCCCCACGGCCACGGCACGCTGCCGCCGCTCATGATCTTGTTCATGATCGAGAGATGTTCGGTGGCTGCTTCATCCGACTGGCCGCCCGAAAGGAACGCGATGCCCGGCACGGCGGCCGGCACGGTGGCACGCAGGCACTTCAGCGTTTGTTCGGCGACCTCGGTCGCGCTCGCCTGTTTGGCGCACTTCTGACCGGCGATGACCATGTTCGGCTTCAGGATGATGCCTTCAAGGTTGACGCGGGCATCGGCCAATTCGCGGAACACGGCGCGCAGCGTCCATTCGGTGACGCGGTAGCATTCGTCGATGTCATGGCTGGCATGATCGCCGTCCATCAGCACTTCGGGCTCGACGATCGGCACGATGCCGGCTTCCTGGCACAGCGCGGCATAGCGGGCGAGGCCGTGTGCGTTGGCCTTGACGCAATTCCACGTCGGCAGGCCCTCATCGATGGTGATGACCGCGCGCCACTTCGCGAAGCGTGCGCCGAGCTTGTAGTATTCGGCGAGGCGTTCACGCAGGCCGTCGAGGCCCTCGGTGACGGTCTCGACTTTCGACGTCGGGCCGGCGAGCGGCTTGGCGCCCATGTCGACCTTGATGCCGGGGATCGAACCCGCGGCCTTCATGATGTCGACGAGCGGCGTGCCGTCCTTCGCCTTCTGGCGGATCGTCTCGTCATAGAGAATGACGCCCGACACGTAGTTCTTCATGGCGTCGTTGGCGCGAAACAGCATCTCGCGATAGTCGCGGCGGCTGTCTTCGGTCGAGACCGTATTGATCTTGTCAAAGCGCTTCTTGATGGTGCCGGAGCTTTCGTCGGCGGCGAGAATGCCTTTGCCGGGCGCGACAAGGGCGCGGGCGATATCTTCCAGGCGTTCGGTCATGCAGCGGTCCTCTTCTGTGCGGGACATGGGATGGGACGGGTCTTGGACACCGTTGGCGTGTGTACGGGAATGGGTTTGGAACCAGAATCCACCGAGACGGCTTACCTCTTGCGGGGCAGGCTGCCAAGGCATCAGCCAACGATGTTGCGTGTGTGCGCTGGAGAGGTCTCGCCCTAAAGTCGCAGGGCGCCCGGCGCTTCGCGTGATTTGAGGCGGATCAGGGTTTGGGGCTTTCCGGTACAGTCAGTTCATCGGTTTGATTCACAACGGATTTTTACGAAAATGCTCGATGCATCGATGTTTGCTCGCCTGCGCCGCACGATGCGCACCAAATTGTGGGTGCTTCCGGCCATCGCCAGCTTCGTGTCGGTGGTCATGGCCGGCGTGGCGCTATGGATCGGGCGCAGCTATCCCGGCGCCATAGAGCACGACATTTCGGAAGATTCCCTCGTCGTCATTCTCAGCATTTTCGCCTCCAGCATGTTGTCAGTCGCGACCTTCACACTGTCGGCGATCATGGCGTCTGCATCGTCGGCGTCGGCCTCGACCACCCATCGCGCCAGCCGGCAAGTGCTGTCCGATGCCACCGCCCAGGTCGTGCTGTCGGCGTTTATCGCCGCCTTCATCTACTCGTTCGTCGCCATCATCGCGTTGAAAGTTTTCACGTACGGTCCCCTCGGCCGCTTGATGCTGTTTGCCGGCCTGACCGTGCTGGTCATCTTCGTACTCGTGTCCTTCATCAACTGGGTGGACCACGCGATGAAGCTCGGCCGGCAATCGACCAACATCGCAAAGCTCGCCGATGCCGCGACCCAGTCGATCACGGCGGATACGGTTGGCACGTTCGGCGCCGAATGCTGGGATGGCGACGTGCCGGCCGACAGTGCCGCAGTCTTTGCGCCAGGCACGGGCTATGTGAGCGCGCTCGATGTGGCGGCCGTCAATGACGCCGCCGAGCGCGCATCGTGCCGGGTTATCCTCGCGACACGCCCCGGCGAATTCACCGAGCCGACCAAACCGATCGCATACGTCGTGCCGAAAGCCGCGCTCAACGATGACGCAAACGAGCGGCTTCGCTCCGTCATTCTTGCGGCCGTGCAGACGGATGGCGCGCGCATCGAAGATCACGATGTCCGCTTCAACGTCGTCAATCGGGCGGAAACCGCCGACCGCGCGTTGTCGCCTGCCGCGCACGATCCGGGGACGGCGATCTACATCCTCAATGTGCTGCTCGGCGTGCTCGTGCGCTGGGTGGAG
>JBOFCQ010000039.1:0-5295 GCA_051646145.1 Hyphomicrobium sp. | reverse complement strand
CCGTCGATGCCCGAGACTTTTGCCACTTGCCGCACGAGTACGGCGTCGAACCATCCGCAGCGCCGCTTGCGGCCGGTGACGGTACCGAATTCGTGGCCGCGCTTGCCGATGAGTTCGCCGATATCGTCCGTGAGTTCGGTCGGGAACGGCCCTGAACCGACGCGTGTGGTGTAGGCCTTCGCGATGCCGAGCACATAGCCAACGGCACGTGGTCCAACGCCGGAGCCTGTCGCGGCCTGGGCGGCAACCGTGTTCGACGAGGTGACGAACGGATATGTGCCGTGATCGATATCGAGCAGTGCGCCCTGCGCGCCTTCGAACAGAATGCGTTTGCCGGCGCGGTTGACGTCATCGAGCAGTGCCCACGTCACATCCATGAACGGCAGGATTTTCGGCGCGACTTCGGTCAATTCGGCAAGCAGTTTGTCCATGGCGATCTCGGGCTGTCCCAGGCCACGGCGCAGCGCGTTGTGGTGCACGAGAATGCGCTCAACCTTGGGGCCGAGCGTGCTCACGTCCTTCAAATCCTGCAGGCGAATGGCGCGGCGGCCGACTTTGTCTTCGTAGGCCGGACCGATGCCGCGACCGGTGGTGCCGATCTTGCCGGCGCCGGCTGCGTCTTCACGCAACTGGTCGAGTTCGCGGTGCAGCGGCAGAATGAGCGTGGCGTTTTCCGCGATCCGCAGGTTGTCGCGCGTGATGACGACGTCCTGCGCTTTCAGCTTCTCGATTTCGGCCAGCAGCGCCCACGGGTCGATGACGACGCCGTTGCCGATGACCGCGAGCTTACCCGGCCGCACGACGCCCGACGGCAGCAGCGACAGCTTGTAGGTGACGCCGCCGATGACCAGCGTATGCCCGGCATTGTGCCCGCCCTGAAAGCGCACGACGACATCGGCGCGTTCCGACAGCCAGTCGACGATCTTGCCTTTGCCTTCGTCACCCCACTGCGCGCCAACGACTACGACATTCGACATGACTGCTCTCAAGTTTGGCACCCGCCGTCGACGCGGCCGGACATGTGCCGCTGCCGCTCGCCGTCGAGTGAGATGGAAACGCTGTTGACCGCGTCGTGCCGCGGCGCGGGATCAGACATGACTTGGCCCCGGCAGCACGCCAGGGCCAAAGGTAACGAACGCCGCAACTTATAACCCAGAATCGCCCCGTGCCAGCACCTGAAACGGACGAAAGGTCGCGTTCTCCCGCCGTCAGCGGCCAATCGTTATGTTTTTCGCTGCCGGCCAGACGATCCGATAGCCGTAATCGAACAGTTTTTCCTCGTCGGCCTCGAGCTTGGCCTCGTAGGTCATGACCCCACGCTTATTGTCGACATTGGTCTTGGTCGGCTGCACCGCGCCGACATATTCGACCTTGATGTCCTGCTGCTGGGAGACCGGCGTCTGATCGACAAGGACCAGTTGGATCGGCCGTTCGTGCATGTTCTTCACCGTCACGCGGTAATGGCGGGCATCGGTTCGCGACGATGAGATGAGGCCGGTCTCGCCCTGCTTCTCCTCGACGATGGCATGGCGCACCTTGACCTGATCGTCGAGGCCGAAGCCGAGGTCGTGGCTTTCGCCCGGCGCCAGCAGCGGCACGGCGCCAATGCCAACGAACGTGCCGTCGCGGAAGAGATAGATCTGCCCCGGCAGAAGCGGCGTGCCCTTGGCGATCGACAGCTTGGCGTAGAGATAGGCCTTGGGATCGAGTTTCGGCACCGTCTTGCAGAACAGCGACGGCTCGACCTGCTCGGTTGCCAGCACGACGCGCTTGGCTTCGCCGGTCGTTGGCACATTGACGCGACCGGGCACCGTGAATGTCGCTTCAAACGGCGCCACGGTGACGGCGGCCGTGCGCGTTTCGATGTCGACGGGCTCGGCGGCCGGCGGCGCGCCGGCAGCAAGCTGGCCGATTGCGTCCGCTTCTTCCCGCACATCCTCGCTGGCCATCCCGTCGTCCATTTTTACTGCGCGCTTGGCCTTGGCGACAGAGGCAACGGGTGCCGGGCGTAACTCGGGCTCATAATCGACGAGCTGCGGCAGAAGATCGGGTGCGGCGGCATCGCTCGACGGACGCGCCGTCGACAAAAGCACGGCGGCGTTGTCCCAATCCTCACCCGTCCGCTGCGAAATCGACGCGCGGCGCGAGAGTTCGAGCTTCGGCGCCGCCGTCTTTGATCCGGTGCTGAGTCGCGCATCATAGAGCGGCGTCCAGCCGGCATCGGCCACCTGATAGCGAATGATGAGATCGGCATCGAGCGGCGTCGCGGCCGTCACAAACACCTTGATTTCCGTCTGTTCGGACTTCGCCGGCGCAATGCCCGACAGCTTGTTGTCGAGGTCTTCGATGCGCCGGTCGAGATCGCGGATCTTGGCGTGTGCTTCGATCTGAATGCGGCTCGCATCCGCCGTCCCCTGCCCGATCAGCGCCAGCACGCGTTGCCAATCCTCGCCGAGCACCGAGCCTGCACTCGCATTCGGCGCTGGACGCGTCGGCAACTGCGCGAGGTTGGCGATGAGGGCCTTCTGCGTATCGGCGGCGGCGATCTGTGCTTCGATGGCCGATTTCTCGTCGCGCAGGCGCTCAATGTCGTTCTCGATTTTGATGCGCTCGCTGTCAGCCTCGGCAGCATTGGCGCGCGCGATGAACGTGCGCCGCGTATCCACCGAGACGATCTCGAGCTTGCCGGTCGCCTTGCCTTCGACGCGGATCGAGCCTGGCACGGCGCGTGCGGGCACATCGGGAATGGTGACGACGTGGTCGCCTTTGTCGATATTGATCTTGGCGCCGCGGGTCACTTCCGCGCCCGAGAGAAAAACCGTTACGGCTTCCACTTTCGACGTTGCGGTGACGTCGGCTGCCGCCGCACCACTACTGTAGACTGCAAGCACACAAGCAGCACCGAGCGTTCTGAAAGACATTGCGACACGCATCGAGGTTCAGGCCTTCCTGTAGATTTCAGATCTTGAAATGGGTGACGCCGGACGGGCTAAAATTCCAGCGTGAAGCGCTCGTATAATTTCTAGCGCCGCAATGGCTTGAGATTATGACGAAGCTTGGTTCCCCGCGAAAGCGACGACACGCATTTGCGGTTAACTAAACCGCATCGAACCACCGCCGGACCATCATCGATCCGCAAGGAATGCGGCTTTTTCCACGGCGTAAGCCCAGTCGATCCATGCCGTCAGCGCCTGAAGATCAGCCACATCTATGGTGGCACCTGTCCATATTCTGAGGCCCGCCGGCACACCGCGATAGGCCGCGATATCATAGGCAACGGCTTCGCGTTCGAGGCGCGTGGCAACAGCGCGTGCGAAGCGATCGGCCACCTCTTCGCCATTGGCGCACACATCCGCGTCGATGAGCTTCAGACAGACCGACGTGTGCGAGCGGGTCTGCGGCTCAAGAGCGAGCGGCGTGAGCCACGACGTCGTCGCGGCCCAATCATAGATGACGGCTGCATTGGCTGAAGCCCGGGCCTGCAACGCAGCAAGCCCGCCGATGCGCTCGGCCCATTGCAGGGCATCGAGGTAGTCTTCGACGCAGAGCATCGATGGCGTGTTGATCGTCACACCGTCGAACACCTCATTTCGCTCGCCGTCCTTGACGGCAAGGCGCAGCAGCTTCGGCACCGGCCATGCCGGTTTGGTCTGCGCGAGACGATGCAGGGCGCGCGGCGAAAGCACCATCATGCCGTGCGCGCCTTCGCCGCCAAGCACTTTCTGCCATGAGTACGTGAGGCAATCGATCTTGGTGAGATCAATCGTCTCCGCGAAGATCGCCGACGTCGCATCGCAAAGCGTCAAGCCGGCGCGGTCGTCGGGTATCCATTCAGCATTCGGAATTTTGACGCCCGACGTCGTGCCGTTCCAGGTGAAGATGATATCGCGCGAAAAATCGGCCGCAGAGAGATCGGGCAATCGTCCCCAATCGGCGTCGAACGTGCGCACATCGGGAAGGCGCAATTCCTGTACGGCATCCTTCAGCCAGATGCGACCGAAGACGTCCCAGGCGAACACATCGACGCCGCGCGAGCCGAGCAGGTTCCACATCGCCATTTCGAAGGCGCCGGTATCCGAACCCGGAACCAGCGCCACGTCATAGCCTGCCGGCAGATCGAGCAGCGACCGCGTCATGTCGATGGCGGATTTCAAACGCTGTCGCCCTTCCGGCGAGCGATGCGATCGTCCGAGCAACGCGCCATCGAGGGCCGCTGTCGTCCAGCCCGGACGCTTGGCGCACGGGCCCGATGAAAAGCGCTGGTTGAGCGGCCTGTTGGCCGGGCGAGGTGGCGCACCTTGCAGCTTTGACGGCGATGTCGGCATCAGAGATCTCGCGACTGGCCACGCATTGCCAACTGCAAGGGCGTGAATTCCGGGTGATGACGTCGCTGCTCGTCTAGGACCGCACGCCACCGCCGTCAAGCGCACCTTCGGCGCGATTGTGCCGAGGACGATATGCGCGTACCCCCAATGCAGAAAGGCGGACCCTGCACGGGCCCGCCTCTTTGAGTTCAATGTCTGCTATTTCAGCTCAACGCGTCAGTTGACGTTGAAGCGCAGACCGGCGCGCAACTGATGCACGTGCTGATCGCCGAACGACACCGTCGAGAGGTCTCCGCCGACATCCATGCTGATGTCCGAACCGGCGATGTAGAGATAGCGATAGCCCATATCCACCGTCGTGATGTCGGTGATGTCATAGCTGAAGCCGGCCATCGCCGCCGCCGCCAACGTCACTTTGTCGGCGCTGCCGGTGACCGTCGTGCTCGACACCTGATGTTGCGTGTCGCAAGCCGGGAACGTTTCCATGTCGCAGGTCGAGACCGTGCTTGTGTGCGTGCGGCCGATCTGGTTCCACGCAAAGCCGATGCCCGCGCCGACATACGGCGTGAAGCTGTGGCCGTGCATCAAGTCGTAGTACATATTCGCCAGCCACAGCGTGCCATCGACTTTGGTGTTGTCGGTGACGGCGAGGTAGGTGCGGCTATCGAGGCGGCCGTTGTTATTGCTGTCGGTGCCATACACGTTGTTGCCGCAGCAGTCGGTGTAATACGAGTGCGTATCCCAGCGATCGCTTCCGGACATCGTGAATTCGTCGTTCGACCGCTTTTCGATCGTGCCGTCGATGCGGAAGCCGTTGCCGAACTTGTAACCGACACCGCCACCGAAGGTCGCGAAGGTGTTGAAGTCGCCGGAAAGCCACGACGGGTGGCTGTACATGGGATCGGCCGGTCCGGTGACGGGGCCAGGGCCGTCATCTTCGCCATAGACGAAGCCGCTCTCGGAAATTTCA
>JBOFCQ010000027.1:0-3493 GCA_051646145.1 Hyphomicrobium sp. | reverse complement strand
TTCCGCCCGCTTCCGTCGACGCGGCGCCGCGCTGGAATTCTTCGAAGATGCGGTCGCGTTCGGCGGGTGCGATGCCGGGACCGGTGTCCCAGACCTCGATGCGCACCTTGCTGCCGCGCCGGCGGGCGGCGAGCAGCAGCCCGCCCTTGGCCGTATAGTTGGTGGCGTTGGCCAGCAGGTTCTGCAGGATACGGCGCAGCATCAGCGGGTCGGATTGCACGGCAACGGGCGTCGCGCACACGCGCAGTTCAAGCCCCTTGCGACGCACCATTGGCTCGATGCCGGCCGTCAGATGCTCGAAAATTTCGCCGAGCGCCACCGGCTGCAACGTCGGCACGAAAACGCCGGCTTCGAGTTTCGAGATGTCGAGGATGGTGGTGAGAAGATCCTCGATATTGGCGAGCGCGTGGGCGACGTTGTTCGATAACCGCTGATTGGGCAGCGTCTGCTGCGCATCGGACAGTTCGCCGAGCGACAGGCGCGCCGCGTGCAACGGTTGCAGCAGATCGTGGCCGACGGCTGTGAAAAAGCGCGTCTTGAAGCGGTTGGCGCGCTCGGCCGCGTCACGCGCCGATTTCAGTTCCTCGTTGGCGCGTTCGAGCTTGGAGAGGGCGGATTTCAGTTCGTCCGTGCGGGCGCGGATCTGGTTTTCAAGGCCGATGGCGGTCTGGAAGATGGAGAAGGCGTTCGCCTGCTGCTCCATGGACCGTTCGACGCGCTGCATGAGGGCGGCGTTGATCTTGTGCAGTTTGTCGATGCGCCGTTCAAGATCCTGCGGCTCGCTGCCCGATGCCGGCGGAAAAATATAGGGGTCGGCCATCGTCAGCTCCCCGCCGGGGATTTGGCGAAGGCGATGCCGGTGAGCGTCTGATTGAGATGCATGGCGTTATACTGCTCGCCGTAGGTGTGGAACCCGGCGACGCCGAAGCGGCGGTAGGTTTCATCCACCTGATGGCGCACCTGCCGGCTTTCGGCATCGAGGCGGCGCAAAATGCAATCGAAGCCGATGACGAGATCGGTGCCGCCGAGTTCGGCATCGATACGGTCGAGCGTGTCGAGCGTCGAGCGCACCATGTCGCGCGGGCGGGCGACTGTGAACACGAGGCCTTCGTCGATGGCGCAGAAGAACGACAGGCTGCCGTCCGGGTTCATGTTGCGGATGGAGCGGCAATAGTAATCGCCGCCGACTTTGACGACGAGCGGATAGGACGCAAAGCTGAACGGGCCGAGTTCGTCTGGCAGCAGACCGATGGCGGCGGCGTATTCGCGCGCGGCGGGCTCCGCGTTCAGTTCATAGACGACGCGGTTCTCGGTATTGGCGGCGGTGACGACGAGCTTGACCGGTGTCGGCTCGAAGTTCTGCGTCTTGAACACCTGGAACGGATAGATGCTCTCGATGACGAACAGCAGGGCGCTGGCGCGCGTCATGCGGCCGTTATGCAAGAGGGCGGTGCGCCGGAAGGCAAGGCCGTCACCCGACGAGCCGCCGATCAGTTCGATCGAATCGAGGCCCCAGTGCACGGCGGCGGTCAGCGCCTCTTCCTTGTTCGACAAGCCGTCGATCAGCATGATCGCGAACGGCTGGCCGGAGAGCTGGCGATTGTTGCCGTCGCTGATCTGAACTTTGAGGCGGCGCGCGATTTCGGTGGCGCGCGCCAGGCCCGGCTGATCGGCCGCCGGGATCGCTTCGCTCAAGACACGGAAGCCCTCTTCCGGGAAAGCGAGAATGACGAGGCCGCCCTGCATCATGCCGGACGGGCCGATTTCGCCGGCGGTCGAGCATCCGGAAACCGGCGTGTCGGGAAAGGCTTCCGCGAGTTCGGCGACGAGCACCTCGGGATCATGCTCGATCGAGAAAAACGCGATGATGTGCTGGAACGCGGTGCCAACGAGGCCGGACTTGACGGCGGCAACACTCTCGCGCGTCGAGGACAGCGTGCTGGATACGACTTCGATGCCGCAGGCGGCGCGATTTGAGGTGAAAGCCAACGGCACGGGTGCGGGTTTCCTTGCGGCGCCGGCCCAAGGTCTCCAGTGACCGCCGTACGCGGCAGGAAGCTGCCACAGCGCTCCACGCGAGGCAACCCGTGTCGGCGGGCGGCGCGCCTTTGAGTAATGGCGCGCGTTTTCAGGTGAGTGCGGTGCCCGCGCCGGGCAGGCCGCTCAGCCGTAGATCAGCGGATCGTTGGGCGCCAGATCGCGCGTGAAGCGCAGGCCTGCGCGATCGTTCTTGACCCACGCCACAGACGCCGAGAGCCGCCGTCCCGTCGCGAGTTCAAGAATGGCGCTGACGTTCGGCGTCACGTCGCTGGTGACGCCTTCGAGCCCCGCGCCGCCGCATGAAATATCGCGCACGTGGACGCGCAATGTCACGCCGCGCGTCGTCAATGTGCCGCCGATGCCGACGAACTGGCGGCCTGCGCGCCGCCGTTGCGGCAATACGGGCAGGAAGGCGCGGCCAGTGGCGTCGACGCAGGGCGATTCTCCGGCCGCCGCCGCAGCGAGGAGGCGCATGAGCACGCTGAAGCTCAGGGCATGCAGTTCGGGCACCGCGATGGTGCTGTCGACGGTCAGCACGTTCAACGCTTCCGCCGCGCTGCGCGCTGCCGTGCGCCACGTCGCCTGCAACATCAGTTGATGCAGGGCCGCCGCGCGGTCGAGGCCGATCAACTCGCAATCGGCGACGTAGCGGCCGAGTTGCCGCCGCGCCGTTTCGACGTCGCTGAGATACGTCGCCAGACCGTCCAGCGTCGTCAGGGACACGCCGAGTTCACGGGCAAAGCGCCGCGTGTTGGTCAACAGGTAGGGATCGGTCGGCACGAACGCCATGATCTCGTCGCCGGCGCGGACGGGGATCGGGCGGCAGATCATGTTGACGATGCTGGTCACGACCGCGGTCAGCATGGCGGCGGTTTGCATGTCGGTGAGCAGCGCGACCGCCAGCGCATCGTTGGGGCCTGAATCCGTGGAAAAGCCCGGGGCCATTTGGGCGGACGTGTTCGGGGCGATGTCGGGCGTGGTTTCGGTCGCGCGGATTGCTGCGGCCGTCACGACCGGCGCGGCGAGACGCTCACTGCCGGTCTGTTTCGATGGAAGCGTCAAAAGCCGGCGCATCGCGAACCCCTCTAAACTTTGCACAACCAAAGGTAGCATTGCAAAGCTTAATGGGGCGTAAGCGCGCGCAGGATCGATGTGAAAAGGACGCTTTCAGCGCTGATTTAAGGGGCTTTCGCAGCCGATCAGCGCGCTTCGATCAAGCCGGAATCTATCAACCTGCGATGGAAACTCAGGATTTCGTCGCGCTTCTGGCAGGTCTCGTAACGGCCGTTGCAGAGGTCCAGCAGGCGCAGCCGTTCCTGATTGGCCTCCGACAGCGGCAGGCCGGCGGCGTTCAGCAACACCGCGCCGAGATAGGGCACGTCGAGCGTATCGACGTTCGGCATGGCGGGCGGCGCGTAGTTGAGGCCGTCGATGGCGTAGTAGGTGATGAAGC
>JBOFCQ010000392.1:0-16923 GCA_051646145.1 Hyphomicrobium sp. | reverse complement strand
CGTGTTCGCCCTTGCGCGCGAACTTGCGCACGATGACGTAGAACACCGGCGTGAAGATGAGACCGAAGATGGTGACGCCGATCATGCCCGAGAACACCGCCGTGCCAAGCGACTGGCGCATCTCCGCGCCGGCGCCGGTTGCCAGCACAAGTGGAACGACGCCGAGAATGAAGGCCAGCGAGGTCATGAGAATGGGCCGCAGTCGCGTGCGCGCGGCTTCGACGGCGGCTTCAAAGCGCGTCATGCCGGCCTCTTCGGCCTGCTTGGCGAACTCGACGATCAAAATCGCGTTCTTGGCCGCAAGGCCGACAAGCACGACGAGCCCGATCTCGACCAGGATGTTGCGATCGAGGCCGCGGAACGTCACGCCGATCATGGCGGCGAGAATACACATCGGCACGATCAGGATGACGGCGAGCGGCAGCAGCCAGCTTTCATAAAGCGCCGCGAGCAGCAGGAAGACGAACACCACCGCCAGTCCGAAGGCGAGCGTTGCCGTGTTGCCGGCGAGCTTCTGCTGAAGGGCGATTTCCGTCCACTCGAAGCCGAAGCCTGACGGCAATTTCTCGTTTGCGATTTGCTCGATGGCCGCGATGGCTTCGCCCGTCGAATAGCCACGTTTCAACTGCACCTGCAATTCGGCCGCGGGATAGAGGTTGTAGCGCGGCACGCGATACGCGCCGGTCGTGTCCGAGAACGTGGCGACGGAACCGATCGGTACCATTTCGCCGGAACTGTTGCGCGTTCTGAGATTGGCGACATCGCGCAACGACAGGCGGAATGGGTTGTCGGCCTGGGCTGTCACGCGGTAGGTTCGTCCGAGAATGTTGAAGTCGTTGACGAAGCTCGACCCCATATAGGTCGATAGCGTTTCGAAAACGCGCGACAGCGGCACGCCGCGCTGCTCTGCTTTCACCCGGTCGATGTCGGCATAGACTTCGGGCGTGCGCGTGTCGAACAACGTGAAGGCCTGTGCGAAGCCGGGCTGTTTGCCCGTTTCCGCCGCCATGGTCCACGCCGCCCCTTCGAGCGCCTGCAGACCGCGGCCCGCGCGATCCTGAATATAACCTTTGAGGCCACCGCCCGTGCCGATGCCCGGCACCGAGGGCGGTTCGAGCACGAACACGAACGCGTCCTGGATCTTCGACATCTCCTTGCGCAGGTCGGCGAGAATGCCGTCTTTGGTCAGTCCGAGCTTGAGGCGCTCGCTGAAATCGGACAGTCGGACGAAGACGACGCCGGCATTCGGCGCATTGACGCGCGTTGCGCCGCTGAAGCCGACGAAGGCCACTGACGCCGTGACGCCAGGACGCTGCAACAGAACTTCGGACGCACGCCGGACGACGGCATCCGTGCGCTGCAAGGTCGATCCCGGCGGCAACTGGAAGACGGTGATGAAATACGCGCGATCGAGCTGCGGGATGAGCCCGGTCGGTGTCGCCGCGAGGCGATCGTAGGTCAGGTAGAGCAGGCCGCCATAGACGGCGAGCAGGATGAGCGACAGCCTGACGAGTTTGCCGGTCATCCAGGCATAGCCGTTGCCGAGCGCCGAGAACGCCCGGTTGAAGCCGGAGAAAAACCAGCGTATCGGCGCGCCGACATAATAGGCGATGCCGTGCTTTTCGGAGTGCGCGGAATTGTGCGGTTTCAAGAGCAGGGCCGCCATGGCAGGCGACAGCGTTAGCGATACGATCAGCGAGATCGCGGTCGATGCGGCAATCGTAATCGCGAACTGCTTATAGAAAGCGCCCTGCAGACCAACGATGAAGGCCGTCGGCAGGAACACGCCGATCAGCACCAGCGAGATGGCAATCAACGCGCCGCCAACTTCGTCCATCGTCTTGTGCGCGGCTTCCGTCGGGCTCATGCCTTGCCGGAGATAGCGCTCGACGTTCTCGACAACGACGATGGCATCGTCGACCACGATGCCGATGGCAAGCACAAGCCCGAACAGCGACAGCGTGTTGAAGGTGATGCCGACCAAGCTCATGATGAAGAACGTGCCGACCAGCGACACAGGGATCGCGAGGATCGGAATGATGGCCGCGCGCCAAGTCTGCAGGAACAGAATGACGACGATGACGACAAGCGCGATGGCCTCAAGCAGTGTCGTGATAACGGCGTCGATCGAGAACTGAATGAATTCGGTCGGGTTATAGACGATCTTGTGCTGGACGCCGGGCGGGAAGCTCTTCGCCAATTCCGCCATGGTCTTCTTGACCGTCTCGGCGGTTGCGAGCGCGTTCGAGCCCGGCCGCTGGAACATCACGAGCGCGGTCGCCGCTTTGTTGTTCAGGTAGGAATTGACGTTGTAATCCTGGGCGCCAAGCTCGACGCGGGCGATGTCGCGCACGCGAATGACTTCGCCGGTCGGTTCGGCGCGCACCACGATCTGCTCGAACTGTTCGGGCGCGGTCAGACGGCCGAGCGTCTTGACGGTCAGTGTGAAGGCGCCGGGCGATTCAGCGGGCGGCTGATTGATCGATCCGGCGGCCACCTGAAGGTTCGATGCCCGCAGCGCCGTGATGACTTCGCCAGCGGTCAACCCGCGCGCGGCAACCTTGGCGGGATCGAGCCAGATGCGCATGGCATAGTCACGCGCACCGAACACGTTGACCGCGCCGACGCCGTCAATACGGGCGAGCACGTCTTTGACGTAAAGCGTGGCGTAGTTCGAGATGTATTGCTGGTCGCGCGATCCGTCGGGCGAGGTCATGTGGACCACGATCATCAGGTCGGGCGATGCTTTGCGCACGGAAACGCCGAGGCGGCGCACATCTTCCGGCAATCGCGGCTCGGCGACGGCGAGACGGTTCTGCACCAGAACCTGCGCCTGATCGATGTTGGTGCCCGGACGGAACACGACGTTGATCGTCAGCAGCCCGTCGCCCGTCGCCTGGCTCTCGATGTAGAGCATGTTGTCGACGCCGTTGAGTTCCTGCTCGATCGGCGTGGCCACCGTTTCGGCGACGACCTGTGCCGACGCACCGGGATACGTGGCGCGCACGTTGACGGTCGGCGGCGCGATCTCGGGATACTCCGCGATCGGCAGCGTCCGCATGGCGATGAGGCCAAGGATAGTGATGATGAGCGAGAGCACCGACGCGAAAATCGGCCGATCGATAAAGAAGTGGGATAACCGCATCGCGTCCGACCTTCACAATTCTATTTTTGGCAGGGCTTTTAGAAGTCCGCCTGTCGTCTCGATTGTCCGGCGCCGCATTTTCGGAGTTCTGGAACATCCGATAGCGGCAGCGCGCGGTGGAAAGCGTGTCGTGTCCGCGTTCTGGCGCGGCCGAACCCCGCTCTATTGTTTGGTTTCGACGGCCGCGATCGTGCCGGCTTCCGGCGCAACCTTCGATCCGGGCCGCACCATGGGATTGGCGATGCCTTCGACGATAACCCGATCCGTGCGTTCGAGACCCGATGTGATGACGCGAAGCCCTTCGGCGATGGCGCCAAGCGTGACCGGCTTCGCGACAACGACGTTCTCGCTATTGACCACCATCACAATCTTGCGCGCCTGATCCGAGACGACGCTCGAATCCGGCACCAGAAGCGTGTCGGCATCTCCGCCGAACAGTGCGAGGCGCGCGAATACGCCGGGTGTCAGAAGGCCATCCTTGTTATCGACGAGGGCGCGCGCGCGCAGCGTGCCTGAGCGCTCGTTCAGCGTGTTGTCGACGAAGTCCATGCGCCCCTCATGGGTCCAGGCGTCTTCGTCGGCGAGCTTGATCTTGACCGGGTTCGGCGTCTCACGCGACGACGGGCGGCGGCCGGCGAGGAACAGACGCGAGTAGCGCAGGTAATCGGCTTCGGCGACGTCGAATGTGAAATGGATCGGATCGAGCGAGACGATCGTTGCGAGCAGCGTTGCGCCGGCCACGCCGCCGGCGACGAGGTTGCCGGCGTCAACCTTTTTGTCTGAGATGCGGCCCGTGATCGGCGCGCGCACTTCGGTCCATTCGAGATTGAGTTCCGCGGTTTTGACGTTGGCCTGCGACGCCAGCAACTGGGCGCGGGCGACGCTCAAAGAGGATTTGCGCTGTTCGAAGACCTGATCGCTCAGCACCTTGGTGCGGGCGAGGGGTTCGGCGCGCTCGACTTCAGATGCTGCGAGTTGAACCTGGGCTTCCTGCCGCACGACGTCCGCGCGCGCCACGTCGACAGCAATTTGGAATGGCCGCTGGTCGAGCGTGAATAGCAGGTCGCCGGCTTTGATCAGCGCGCCGTCCTTGAAGTGAACCTGCTCGATGAAGCCCGACACACGCGGCCGGACGTCAACGCGCTCGATGGCCTCGAACCGGCCCCAATACTCGTCCCAATTGCTGATCCGCTTTTCGAGCGGCGACGCCACCTTGACCGTTATGGCCGGAGGCGCTGTCTGGGCCGATACGACGCCCGCGACCGCGGTCAGGCTCAGCACAATAGTGCTGAACAATGGGAGGATGGCCCGTTGGATCTGCGCCGGCACGCGAATTCCTTTCTCAACGTCGAAAACTGGCGGGATTGGCGATTGGCGCAGGCTGCAGCGCCGCGCAATCCCGTCCCGTTGCAAGGCCACACTCCACGCGACGCGCTGGCAAAGGGAGCCGCGCGGCTGGAAATCAAGCACTCTGTTTACACCTATCATCGCGCCGCTCAGGGCGTCAGACCTTAAATGCAGCCCTGGACTTCCGGCTAGGCATGGCTCGGGGCGAACCGGCAACAGCCGCCGCACGATGAAATTGCGGTTGCCAGACATGCCGGTTTCAACGCGGCGGGTATCGGTGCGAGGCGTCACAGCCGGGATCGTAGGTTGAGCCCCGCAATGCCAGCGTGGCGCGACGGCATCGCCCTGAACGGGCTTGTTTTTTGATATTGGAGAGGCGCGGGCGGCGGCGCATCCATGCGTCGGTTGCTGCGCAGTTCGAAAAACGTCTTCTCAGGCGCTGACGCGCGTCAGGGCGCGTTGTGGAGAGTGGCGCGGTCCTGACGCCGATGGCGGATGGGAACAGCGGGGCGCGCGCTTCCCCCAAAAGCATGGGGCTGCCCGAGCGCAGCGCGTTGTGTGATGCAACCCTTCGCTTGCGCGTGATGTGCGGCGTCACCGAAAATGCCTGTCGCGTGTGCGCTCGGCAAAAAAATCAGGCGTATGCCGGGATGGCGAGTGGCCGCCACGCCTGAAATTGCTTTGCACGGCAGTTGGCACGCCACCTGCAAATCCCTGTCTCCATAACGCCTCTAGGGTTCCGGCATCCGCATCAGCGCGGCTGTGGCAGGTCCGAGAGAGGCACTCCCGATCCGCGACCACGGACCGGAGCCACGGCGGGACAAAAGCCCGGGAGACCTATGCCGCAGAGAGCTTTGGCTCTTGACCGGAGGGGCTCTCACTGTGCGCGGTCCATTCCCTTCGGTTCATGAGCACGACTGTCTCGCGGCCACGTCGCAGTGTGGTCAGCACAGGGGTATCCAATGATCCGATCCATTTCCAAATCGCTTCAGCGCGCGCTCGCCGTCACGGCGGTCTCAGTTCTCGCCATCGCGCCGCTGTCTGCGGCCGAGAAGAAAGACTTCAAGGTGGCGTGGTCGATCTACGTCGGTTGGATGCCGTGGGGCTATGCCTCTGAAAGCGGCATCGTGAAAAAGTGGGCCGACAAGTACGGCATCACTATCGAAGTGAAGCAATTCAACGATTACGTGGAATCGATCAATCAATATACCGCCGGCGCGTTCGATGCGGTGACCGTGACCAACATGGACGCGCTCTCGATCCCGGCCGCCGGCGGCGTCGATACCACCGCCGTCATCGTTGGCGATTTCTCCAACGGCAACGATGCCGTCATTCTCAAGGGCAAGGACAGTCTCGCCGCGATCAAGGGGCAGACCGTCAATCTCGTCGAGTTTTCCGTTTCGCATTACCTGCTGGCGCGCGGCCTTGAAACGGTGAAGCTCGAAGAAAAAGATCTGAAAGTCGTCAACACATCGGACGCCGATATGGCGGCCGCCTACAAGACGGCCGATGTCACGGCGGTCGTGACGTGGAAGCCGATCGTATCGACCATTCTGGAATCGCCGGATGCCAAGAAGGTCTTCGACAGTTCGCAGATTCCAGGCGAGATCATCGACCTGATGGTGGCCAATACCGAAGTCGTCAAAGACAATCCCAAGTTCGCCCAGGCGCTCGCCGGCATCTGGTACGACACCATGGCGGCGCTCGCCAAGGAGCCGGCGGCGAAGGAGCAGATGGCCAAGGCCTCGGGTACCGACACCAAGGGTTTCGACGAACAGCTTGCAACGACCAAGCTGTTTGCCGCGCCGGCTGATGCTGTGGCCTTCACCACGAGCCCCGATCTCAAAACGACGACGGCGCGCGTTTCGAAGTTCCTGTTCGACAAAGCGCTGCTCGGCAAGGATGCGAAATCGCCGGAAGCGATTGGCGTCGCGTTCCCGGATGGGTCGGTCTTCGGCGACAAGGGCAACGTCAAACTGCGCTACGACGCAACGTTCATGAAAGCCGCGGCGGACGGCAAGCTTTGATCTCCAGGCGTTTCTAGAACACGCAATAGCAAACGGCGGGGGATCATGCGCGCGATCAATTTGAAACCCGACATGACGTGGCGCATGGCGCTCGCGTGCCTGCCGTTTGTTGTCCTTCTGCTTGGCTACATGGTGGCATCCGATATGCGCCTTGCGGCCAACCCCAACGACAAGCTGCTGCCGAGTTTCAGCGCCATGGGCGACGCGCTGCGCCAGTATGCGCTGGTCGCCGATCCGCGGACGGGCGAATACTTGATGTGGAATGATACGGTCGCGAGCCTGACGCGTTTGCTTGCGGCCTTGCTGATTTCAACCGCGATTGCGCTGGTTGCGGGGATCGCCATCGGCCTGCTGCCGGTCGCCGGCGCGACAGTCGGGCCCGCCGTCGCGGTGGCATCAATGGTGCCGCCGCTGGCCTTGTTGCCAATCCTGTTCATTGTGCTCGGGCTTGGCGAAGCGTCGAAGATCACGCTGATTGTCATCGGCACGACATTGAAGCTCGTGCGCGATTTGAGCCTGCGTGTGCAGGAAATTCCGCGCGAACAGATCATCAAGGCGCAGACGCTTGGCGCCTCGTCGTGGCAGATCGCGATCAGGGTCGTGCTGCCGCAGATGCTGCCGCGCCTCATCGATGCCGTGCGGCTGGAAATCGGTCCGGCATGGCTGTTTCTGATCGCCGCCGAGGCCATCGCTGCCGATGCCGGCCTTGGCTACCGCATCTTCCTCGTGCGCCGGTATTTGTCGATGGACGTCATCATTCCCTACGTCGTGTGGATCACGGTGCTGGCGTTTCTCATGGATCTCGCGTTGCGCGTTCTACAACGCAAGGCCTTTCCTTGGTTTGCCGCCGCGAGGTCCCAATGACCGCGATCACGTTTGATAAGGTCTGGAAGGAATACGGCGATCACGTCGTGCTCGAACAGATCAGCCTCGACATCGCGTCTCGATCATTCGTAGCGCTCGTTGGGCCGTCGGGATGCGGGAAGACGACGTTCCTGCGCATGCTGCTCGGCGACGACGTGCCATCGCGCGGCGCCATCCGTCTCGATGGCGTGCCGCTGAAAGCGGAACCGGACCAGGATCGCGGCGTGGTCTTTCAGCGCTATTCGGTATTTCCGCATTTGACCGTACTCGACAACGTTCTGATAGGGCGCGAGTTCGAGAAGTCAGCGATCTTCGGTCGTCTGCGCGGCGCAAAGCGGCGCGAGGCCGAGGCTGAAGCGATGACGCTGCTTTCCGAAGTTGGCCTTTCCGGCAGCGAGCGTAAGTATCCCTCCGAACTCTCCGGCGGCATGCAGCAACGCCTAGCGCTGGCGCAAGCGCTGATGCGCCGCCCGAAGATCCTGCTGCTCGACGAACCGTTCGGCGCGCTCGATCCCGGCATTCGCGCCGATATCCACGTTCTCATTCGACGCATCTGGAACACCTGCGATCTGACCGTCGTCATGGTGACGCATGATCTCAGCGAAGCGTTCCGGCTTGCAACGCGTGTGATAGCCTTCGAGCGCCGTCGCAATCGCCCGGAAGAACAGCAGCGCTATGGCGCAACTCTGTCGGGCGATTTGAACGATGCAGCAAGCGAGATCGCGCCACCCGCCGGCGCCACCATCACGCGTGACATCGAGATTTTTCCAAAGCGCGTCGCATCCGCACTGCCGATGGAGGCGAGCCCCGGCGCAACCGCCGGCCGCTGATGCTACTGCCGCCGGGGACGACCCCGGTGGCTGTCCTTTCATGCCGGGACGGCCCGGAAACATCGCGGACACAAGCTGTGTCCGCGTTTGGAGGGAGCGTTGAACTTGGGCACGTTGATATACTCAGACACTCTGCCGGGCGGAAAACATTGGTCGATGGTCGTCCGGCGCAACACGCTCCTTCGGCTGACCGACATTGACGGCGGCGCCAACGTCGGCATGCTGTTCTATAATCCGGCGCAAACGCTTGAACGCTACAACGCGCCCGACACGCTGAAATGCCAGCACACGTTCAAGCTGACGGCCGGGCATTGCCTGTACTCCGACATGGGGCGCGTGTTCTGCACCATCGTCGCCGATAGCTTTGGGTGGCATGATACGGTCTGCGGCAACACGACGAAGGCCATCGTGGCCGAGAAGTGGGGCGCGACGAGCTATCAGACGCACCGCAACGATTGGCAACAGAACGGCCGCGACAGTTTCCTCGTCGAAGGTGCGAAGTATGGGCTGCAGCGGCGCGATCTCGCTGCCAATCTCAATATCTTCAGCAAGGTCGCCGTGGCCGATGACGGTCAGTTATCGTTCGATGCATCGGCCGCACAGGCCGGCGCGCACATCGATCTTCGTTTCGAGATGGATACGCTGGTGCTCATGCACACGTGTCCCCATCCGCTGAATACGTCGGCAACGTATCCCCGCAAGACCGTGCGCTACGATCTTTTCGAGGTCGCATCGAGCGCTCCGCTCGAGCGAGAGCCGCATCTCAGCGTGCCAGAAAATGCGCGCGGGCTCGAGAATAATCGCCTCTATCACGCCTGCGCGTGCTGCTGAGGAGGGCGAGCCATGATCGTTGAAAGCCCATTCTCATCTGAAACAGCAACTTTCCGCCAGATTGTGCCGGCGGGCGACTATTGGATGCGCGTCGTGCCCAAGGGCGCGACGATGCGTATCGTCGACCTTGAGGGCAACCAGGCTGCCGACACGTTGTTTTTCAATGCCGACGATCCCCATGAGCGGTATTCGGCGAGCGATACCGTGCGCGCGCAGGGCAACGTCTTCATCAGCGCGGGCACCACGCTACTATCAGACCTCTGCCGGCCGATGATGACCGTCACGGCGGATACGGTTGGCCGGCACGACACGCTTGGCGGCGCGTGCGCCACGGAAAGCAACACGGTGCGCTATGCGCTGGAAAAGAAATCCATGCATGCGTGCCGCGACAGCTACCTGCTGGCGATTGCTGAGAATGAGCACTTCGGACTGACGAAGCGCGACATCGCTCACAACATCAATTTTTTCATGAACGTGCCGGTGACATCGGATGGCGGGCTGACATTCGCTGACGGGCTGTCGGCGCCTGGAAAATACGTGGAGATGCGGGCCGAAATGAACGTCATCGTGCTGATATCGAACTGCCCGCAGCTCAACAATCCCTGCAATGCCTATAACCCGACGCCGATCGAAGTCATGATCTGGAACGGGGGAGCCTGATCGCCATGTTTTCCAAAATTCTGATCGCCAATCGCGGCGCCATTGCCTGCCGCATCATCCGCACGCTTGACGCCATGGGGATCAAAAGCGTTGCCGTCTATTCCGATGCCGATCGCCACTCGCGTCACGTGCGTCTCGCGGGCGAAGCGGTGCGAATCGGCCCGCCGACGGCGGCGCACTCGTATCTCAATATCGAAGCGATCATCGCTGCCGCCAAAGCGACCGGCGCTGAGGCCATTCATCCAGGATACGGGTTCCTGTCGGAGAACACGGCGTTCGCCGACGCGTGCAAGGCGGCCGGGATCACGTTCATCGGGCCCGAGCCCGATCACATCCGCGCGTTCGCCTTGAAACATACGGCGCGCGAATTGGCGGAGAAGGCAGGCGTGCCGCTCGCGCCGGGATCGGGGCTCGTCGCCGATGCCGACGCGGCGCTTTCCGAAGCCCGCCGTATCGGCTTTCCCGTCATGCTGAAGAGCACGGCCGGTGGCGGTGGCATTGGGCTGCAACTCGTGGAGAGCGAGGATGATCTTCTCCCGACGTTCGAGCGCGTGCAGCGCCTTGCCGCCAACAATTTCAAAGATGCCGGCGTTTTCGTCGAAAAATTCGTGGCGCGCGGACGGCACATCGAAGTGCAGATCTTCGGTGACGGCAAAGGGCGCGTGCTGGCTCTTGGCGAACGAGATTGCTCGGCGCAGCGGCGCAATCAGAAGGTGCTCGAAGAAACACCGGCACCAGGCCTTCCGGCCGAAACGCGCAAGCGCCTTCTCGAAACGGCAATCAAGCTTGGGCAAGTCGTCAACTATGCCAATGCCGGTACGGTCGAGTACTTGTTCGATACCGACAGCGGCCAATTCTATTTTCTCGAAGTCAACACGCGCCTGCAGGTTGAGCACGGCGTGACCGAGGAAGTGACCGGCATCGATCTTGTCGCGTGGATGGTCCGGCAGGCGGCCGGCGAGCCATTGCCGGACGTCATGTCGGAACCCGCCGGCGCATCGATCCAGGTGCGCGTCTATGCTGAAGATCCAGCCCGCGATTTTCGCCCAAGCTCAGGCCTGCTGACCAAGGTCGCGTGGCCAGAGGGCGTGCGCGTCGAGACATGGGTCGAGAGTGGCACGGAGGTATCGTCCTACTACGATCCGATGATCGCGAAAGTCATCGTCACCGCACATGACCGCCCGGCGGCGCTTGCCAAACTGCGCGCGGCCCTTGCGGCGACGACATTAGCCGGCATCGAAACCAATCTCGGGTATCTCGGCATGTTGGCCGCGTCCGACGTTGTGGCTGAGGGGCAGGTGACGACGGCAACGCTGGCGAACGTCCATTATGCGCCCGCGACGCTTGAGATCCTGTCGCCCGGCACGCTGACATCCATTCAGGATTATCCGGGGCGCATCGGATATTGGTCGGTCGGCGTGCCGCCGTCCGGGCCGATGGATCATCTGTCGTTCCGGCTCGCAAACCGTGCAGTTGGCAATGCCGAGGGTGCCGCGGCGTTCGAGTTGACGTTGAGCGGTCCTCAGATCCGCTTCAATTGCGCGACGACGATCGCTTTAGTTGGCGCCGACATGCAGGCAACGCTCGACGGCGTTGCGATTGCCAACGGCACGCCGCACACCGTCACCGCCGGACAGGTGCTGACGTGCGGCGCTATCTTAGGTGCCGGGTTGCGCACCTATCTCGCCGTGCGCGGCGGGTTGGATGTGCCGGACTATCTCGGCAGCAAATCGACATTCTCGCTCGGCAAGTTCGGCGGTCACGGCGGCCGCACGCTCAGGTCCGGCGATGTGCTGCATCTCGCCGCCGAGCGCGATGCGCAGACATCACCTCCGCAGGTGCGTGTGCCGTCTGGCCTGATGCCGGAATTGACGGACGCGTGGGAGATCGGCGTGCTCTACGGCCCGCATGGCGCGCCTGATTTCTTTACGCCCGATGACATCGACACGATTTTCAGCGCGTCGTGGGAGGTTCACTACAACTCGAACCGAACCGGTGTGCGTCTCATCGGCCCGAAGCCGAAATGGGCCCGCGCCGACGGCGGCGAAGCCGGACTGCACCCGAGCAACATCCACGACAACGCCTACGCCATCGGCGCCATCGATTTCACGGGCGATATGCCGGTGATCCTCGGACCCGATGGGCCATCGCTCGGCGGTTTTGTCTGCCCGGCGACGATCGTGCAGGCGGAGCTTTGGAAAATCGGACAATTGAAACCGGGTGACCGGGTGCGTTTCAGGCGCGTGTCGCAGCAAGAGGCGGTTCTGCTTGAAGCGGCGCAAAATCGCGCCGTTGCAGCGTTGGAACCCGTCGGCGCGCTGCCGCCGTTGCCTGCCGTCTCAGCACTGAAAGATGACTGCATCGTCGCAGTTCGCAAAGAGACGGCCGAGGCGCCGCGCGTCACCTACAGGCGGGCGGGCGACAAATATCTGCTCGTCGAGTACGGCCCCATCGTGCTCGATTTTGAACTGCGGTTTCGTGCGCATGTGCTGATGACCCGGCTCGAAGCGCTCGAGCTTTCCGGCATCATCGATCTGACGCCCGGCATTCGCTCGCTGCAAATCCACTACGACGGCCGCGTGCTGGCGCTCGATGCGCTCATGGCAGCGCTGGCTCGGATCGAGGACGCGATCGGCGATATCGGCGATATCGCGGTGCCGTCGCGCATCGTGCACATGCCGCTGTCTTGGAATGATGTGTCGGTTCAGAAGACCATCGACAAATACATGCAATCGGTCAGAGCGGATGCGCCTTGGTGTCCATCGAACATTGAGTTCATTCGGCGCATCAACGGGCTGGAAAGTCTCGACGACGTCTATCGCGTCATTTTCGACGCGCACTATCTGGTTCTCGGCCTCGGCGATGTCTATCTGGGTGCGCCCGTTGCGACGCCGATCGACCCGCGCCATCGCCTCGTCACCACGAAATACAATCCGGCGCGCACATGGACGCCCGACAACGTCGTCGGCATCGGCGGCGCGTATATGTGCATCTATGGCATGGAGGGGCCGGGCGGATATCAATTGTTCGGCCGCACCTGCCAAGTGTGGAATAGCTTCCGCCAGACCGCGTCATTCACCGACGGCAAGCCGTGGCTGTTGCGCTTCTTCGATCAGGTGAAATTCTATCCTGTCAGCGCGGAAGAACTAGAGCGCATCCGCGACGGCGTCATCGACGGCACCGTCCAGATCGCGACGACCGAGACCGTGTTCTCGATGAAGGCCTACCGCGAGATGCTCGATGAAAACCGGGATGCAATTGCGGCCGCCAAAGCGCGCCAGCAGGCGGCATTCGATGCTGAGCGTGCACGCTGGCAGGCGGCGGATCAGATGGCGGCCGCACCGGTGGCCGATATCGCGCCCGACGACAGCGAGGCCATTCCCCCTGGAAGCTTCGCTGTTGAAAGCACGGTTCCGGGCAGCGTGTGGAAGATCGCCGTTGATGTCGGCGCGCGCGTTGCCGCGGGCGATGTGGTGGTGATCGTGGAATCGATGAAAATGGAAATGGCCGTTGTTGCGCCGTGCGCCGGCACTATCGGCGAACTGCGTTGTCAGGAAGGAAAAGCCGTGGCGCTCGGGCAAGCGCTGCTGATCATGACGGCTGACGCCGCGGAGGCCGCACAGTGAAGCGCTCACTCGATATCGCGGCACTGGCCGCCGGTTATGCCAGCGGCACTGTCACGCCTGAGCAGGTCGTTGGCGATGTCTATGACAGGATCGAGGCGCAAGGGACGTCGCCCGTTTGGATTTCGCTGCGTGCGCGGGCAGATGCCCTCAACGCCGCAGCGAACGCGCCGCGCGGGCCGCTTTACGGCATTCCGTTCGCCGTCAAAGACAACATTGAAGTTGCGGGCCTGGCGACGACATGCGCGTGCCCGGCGTACGCGTATCAGCCGGCTGTGTCGGCGAGCGTTGTGGCGCGGCTGGAAGCGGCGGGCGCCATCGCGATCGGCAAAACCAACCTCGATCAGTTCGCAACCGGCCTTGTCGGCGTGCGCTCGCCCTACGGCATCCCATCGAGCGTCTTCAATGCCGACTATGTCAGCGGCGGTTCGAGTTCCGGTTCGGCGGTGGCGGTTGCGGGCGGGCTTGTCTCGTTCTCGCTCGGCACCGACACTGCGGGATCAGGGCGCGTGCCGGCGGCGTTCAACAACATCGTGGGCTGGAAGCCGACCAAGGGCGTCATCAGCGCCAACGGTGTCGTGCCGGCTTGCAGGACGCTCGATACGGTGTCGATCTTCGCTTTGACGGTGGCCGATGCGGCGCGTGTGGCAGCGGTCGCGTCGGCGTTTGATGCGGGCGATGCCTTCGCGCGCAGTGAATGCAACCGCGTTGTGCCACCCCAGCCGCGCGGCTGCGTTCGCCTCGGCGTTCCGCGTCAGGCCCTCGAATTCTGCGGTGATGAGAACGCACGCGCTCTCTATCAGGCGGCCATCGAGCGGGCGCGCGGCCTTGGCGCGGAGATCGTGCCGTTCGATTTCACGCCGTTCCAGGAGACGGCAAAGCTGCTGTATCAGGGACCGTGGGTTGCTGAGCGCCTTGCAGCCATCAAGGATTTTGCCGACAGCCATCGGGACGCGATGCACGATGTCGTTGGCGGAATAATCCTCGGGGCGACGTCGCTCACCGCCGCAGAAACGTTTCAAGGCATGTACCGTCTCGCCGAGCTGACACGCGCGGCCGAAGGCGCATGGCAGGGCATGGATATGATGTTGCTGCCGAGCGCGCCGACGACGTACAGAATTGCCGACGTGCTCGCTGATCCCGTCCGTCTCAACGCAAACCTTGGGCTCTACACCAACTTCGTCAATCTGATGGATTTGTCGGCGCTGGCCGTACCGGCAGGGTTCAACAGTTCCGGCCTCCCCTTTGGTGTAACGCTGATTGGTCCCGCATTGGCAGAGCCGCATCTGGCGGCATTCGGAGATCGCCTGCATCGCACGCTATCCGATGCCCGTCTTGGCGGTACCGAATTCGCCCTGGCCGACACGCCGCCGTTGTCGCCGCCGCTCGATACGAAAAAGCTGATCGAAGTGGCAGTTGTTGGCGCACACCTCACGGGACAGCCGCTCAACGGACAGCTTGTCGAGCGGCAGGCGCGGATGGTGCGCACGGCGCGCACGGCCGCTGGATATTCGTTCTATGCGCTCGCTAACACGAAACCGGAAAAGCCGGGTCTGGTTTTTGACGGCTCCGGCGCGGGCGGGATCGAGGTTGAGATCTGGGCCTTGGATGAGGCCGCCTTCGGCTCGTTCGTGGCGCTGATCCCGGCGCCGCTCGGCATCGGCACGCTGCAGCTCGATGACGGCACCTCGGTCAAAGGTTTTGTTTGCGAGGCCTACGCGGTCCACGATGCCGAGGACATCACGGCCTGGGGCGGATGGCGCGCGTGGCGGGCGCGTACGGCGCTGGCTTGATGCGTGTGCTCGCTTGGGTGATCCAGGGGTACGCGGGGCGTGCGCATGAGCGTGCGGGCCTCGTGAGCACAGAGGTGCGTCGCACGGAATTGGAAATAGGGCCGGAGCGTAGTCTCGACTTCGCACGCCGTTTTCAGAACGTCGGCGCACTGATCGTCACCACGGCTGGCTTGCGCCCCGCAACGCCCGCTTTTCCCAGTCCGGTCCGCAGCGAGAGTCTCGCGATATATCACGCAGCTCGAGTCGTCAGTCGCGTAAATTCCTCAAGCACTTTGCGGCGATCACATAGCTTGTTCAAAAGCCGAAGCAGGATCTCGCGCGAATTTGAATCGGCAGAAATCAGCTCTGAGCGAATGTCTTCTTCCATCGCTTCAAAGGCAAGATCGACACAAATTGCCGTTTCGCGTGCGTACGGCGCATGCTTAGGATCGATTGACAAAACCTGTCTCCAAATAACTTTGAAAGACAAGATCAGAGTCGCATCGGCTAAGACAGAAGGCTGCTAGCGCTTATCCACAGCGGCAGCCGTTAGGCTAGGGCCGGAACAGGAATTTCTTTCTCGAGCATCCGATCCAAGACCTCAACGCTCCCAACAGCCTCGTCGGGGATCTGACGGTTTCGGGACTTGTAACTCATAAAAGTTGAGTGAAGCTGAACCGAAGCGTTTCGTACGGCCTCGGAGATGTAATTCTCATCGGCTAACGCATTTATAATCGCTCTATAGTCTGTTCGCGGCATCCGCTGGAACTTGCCGCGCTTTCGCTTATCCGGAATCCGATCAATGACGCTATCTAAGCGCTCACCATTGTTGTTCCAGAGTTCGCGTAGTCGTTCCCAATTCTTGATGTCGGGGTTTTGCGCTGCAATCGTAGGTACGGCGTGGCCATCTGTCATAGGTTGAGGGATTTCCTCAACTGCTGCTGTGTCTGTACGCTCGCTCACGGTGAGGCGCTGCAAGTTGGCGATTTGCGCGAAAGTTTCCTCTATCTTCTCAGCCATCTCTCGGATTGTTGGCTCAAGCCTGGAAAGTCGATCAACTTCCTTAGAAAGCGCGTCGACCGACTTCTCCGTGCCGGCAATGGTGGTTCCGAGTGAATAAATTGGTCCGCGCGCTTCGATGAAGTCTCGAATTAATCTGGCAATCGTCTTCAGTTGCGTTAGCGCGACCGCAAAGGCTACGGCGCCAGCAAAGACCGATCCATACTGCAAGAGAAACTTGAAATTGTCCCAAACTGACTGCGCAAGCGTTCGTGCGGGGCTTTCTGCAACGATCAATGCATTGATATCTTCAGGGCTCCAGCGTTGGCCTGCATTCCAACTGGTGAGTTCAAGCCCACCCAGCACAAGACCGAGGGTGGCGAACACAAAAACCAAAAACAGCAAGCAGCCCCGAAAAGCTCGTCGCACAAACGAGTAGGACTGATCTGTGCCAGTCATGTCATCCGCCGCCATAACGCCCCGCCAAACGCCGCACTTAGTCGTTACAAAGCATATTTGACGGTAAGAGTTATGTCTAGGAAGTTGCCCATAGAACATCCCGCCGGTATCGACGGCATAGACGCGCCTCTGAATCTTGGCTGAAAATGTGAGTGAACAATGCAGCTTCTATTGCATCCTGCGCGGGCAACTCGTTGCCTGCATCGCAGAAAGATGCCTGATGTTTTCTGGACAACTGGGTAGCGCCCCAGCCCACCACAAATTGATCAGAGCTCCGCAACTCCGAGCCTTTCCAGCGCGCGCAATTTCATGCCGCGCCTGCAGCTCCAAACCCGTGTTCGTCATCAAAAAAAATCTGGTGCTGCC
>JBOFCQ010000390.1:0-2885 GCA_051646145.1 Hyphomicrobium sp. | reverse complement strand
GTGCACGATCAGCGACGCCACCGCGTGACCCGCGCCGGGCAGGATCTGGATCTGACGGCCAAGGAATTCGCGCTGCTTCAATTGCTGCTCGAACACCAGGGCGAAGTGCTCACGCGCGCGTTCATTGCCGAGCGCGTCTGGGGCCTGATGTATGAAGGCGAGAGCAACGTCGTCGACGTCAACATTCGCCGGCTGAGAACCAAGGTCGACGATCCCTACCCGCAGAAAATCATTCAAACGGTGAGAGGGCGCGGCTATGTCATCCGCTGACCCCATCGCAAATAATAGCCTCGTTGCCTCCTGCGATACGCGCGCGCTGACGGCGGCGGCCGGACAGCCGCTCGCCACCCGCCTCATCGCCACGTTCTTTTCAACCGCGTTCCTTCTGGTCATGGCGGCCAGCGCCATCCTGTATTGGGGAACGGTCGAGACGTTGCGCTACGCCGACGATCAGGTCGTCGACAAGCGCGCCGGTGCCGTAATCGACATCCTGCAGGCAGCGGAGTTGAACGAAGGCCTTCTGGCGCACGAGGTCAATGAGGACAACCAAGGTCCGCGCCAGATCTTCATTCGCGTTCTATCCGACTACGAGGCGATACGCCTCGAAACCGAGGGCATGGCGGGTGTTTTGCGCGCCGACCAGTTTCCAGCTCCGCGTGCCGGTGGCCTTCTGAAACCCGAACATGCCACCGTCAACCTGCCGGACGGACGCAGCTATCGCGTCGGCAGCTATCGTCTCCCCGTCACCGCACTGCCCGACATTGGGCCAGCGACCGTGCAGGTGGCGACCGACACGACGCTCGACCACGACGCCATCGCGCTGTTTCGCCGAATTCTGTTCCTCGTCATCGGCGCCGCGCTGCCTTTATGCGCAATATCGGCGTGGTACATCGTCAACCGCAGCTTGAAGCCTCTTGGCCGCATCACGACCGCGGCACAGCTCATCGACAGCGGCAAACTCGATCAGCGCATTGCGCTGACCAACTTGCCGGCCGAGCTGCACGAACTGGCCGCACACTTCAATTCCATGCTATCGCGCCTCGAAGCCACGTGGTCGGACCTGCGCCACTACGCCGATACGATCGCGCATGAAATGCGCACGCCCCTCAATCGCATGCGCCTTGGCTGTGAGATCGCGCTCGATAAGGCCGAAACGGAGGCCGAACTTCGCGACGTTCTCGGCTCGGCCGTCAGCGAATGCGAACGCTTGACGCGACTGCTGCAGGGCTTGCTGTTCCTGGCGCGCGTCGACAGCAAGCAGGCGGCGATTGCGCCTGTACCCATCGCGCTTGCCGCGCATCTCGACAATATCCAGGACTATTTCGACGCTGAGGCCGCCGAAGCCGGTCTTCGTTTGAACGTTGCGTGCGAGCCGGGGCTGACGGTCGTCGGAGACGCCGCATTGCTTCAGCAGGCGATCATCAACCTCGTCTCGAACGCCATTGCGCATTCGACGCGCGGGGGATCGGTCTCCATCACAGCGGCACGGCGCGGCGAGCGCGTCGAAATCGCGGTGGCAGATAGCGGCGAAGGGATCTCAGTTGAAGATCGCGCGCGCATATTCGACCGCTTCTACCGCGCCGGCCAATCCGCCAGAACGCGGACCGACAGCGCCGGCCTCGGTCTCGGCTTGTCGATCACCAAAGGCATCGCCGAGCTTCATGGCGGGCAGGTGTCGCTAACAAGCGAACTTGGCGCTGGCACGCGCGTCGTCATCACCTTGCCAAGCGAGAGAACGGCGACGCCAAAACCGATCTCGGGTGCATCATCAGCCGCGCCGTCGCAGACGCAGACGCCATCACAGGCAACCGCGCAGGCGGGCGCGGGACATGCGCCGCGGGACATGCGCAAAGCGCGGCTCCAAACGTGAAGCCGCGCCCCGTCCCCGCATCGCCATCGTGACGTTCAGTGTGACGTTTCAGTCTCGGCGGAGTTGACGTGCGGTAGTCCGATATGCCTGCCGCACGCCTGAACCAATCCTAGGGCTCGAAGATGAACTGCCCGGTGGTCACCGTGCTGTTCGAATGGAAGTGCGCCATCAGCGTCAATTCCGATGCCTGAACGCCGGCTTGCGCGCCCGTCTCGCGGAATTCCCAGACCGTGAAGTCATTGGCGTCGGTATCATTGATGACGAACAACGCATCACGATTGCCGCCGTTGGACAGGATCGTGAACTCGGCGTTGAACGCACCCGCAACGTCGGCCGCACTCTCGAGATTGGCGTTGGCGACGCCTTGTCCGTTGGCGCCGCCGAGGTAGATGGCCTCAACCGAGTCCAGGCTGACGATCTGGAGCAGCGGCGAGGCGTTGCCGCTCGCGAACTGCACCTGATTGTTGTTGTTCACGTCGTCGAAGCGGCTGTTGAGAGCGCTTGAAAGGCTCATCACGTCGCGTTGACCGGCGTTGCCCGTGCTGCGGAAGTCGAAAACCACGTCGCCGTAATCGCCGGTATCGGTGAGCCGCACCACGTCGCGGTTATTGTCGACCGGGTTGCCAAGATCGATTGTATCCGCGCCCGCGCCGCCGACGATGATGTCTGCACCTGCGCCGCCGCTGATGTGATCGGCGCCGGCACCGCCAAAGAGCGTATCGCCGCCGCCGCCGCCGTTGATGGTGTCGATGCCGCCGCGGCCCTCGATCGTGTTGGCGTTCGCCGTTCCCGTGATCGTATTGGCGCCGTTACTGCCAACGACATTTTCGATGCCGCTCAGCGTGTCGGTTCCCGTCTGCGCACTCGACGCAAACCCCGTTGCCAGATTGACGGTGGCGTTCGCTGTCGTGCCGGAGAGGTCGTAGGTATCGGTGCCCGCGCCGCCGATGTAGGTGTCATCGCCGTCGCCGACCGTCGCAATCAGCCGATCGTTGTTGGCGCCGCCGTCGACGGT
>JBOFCQ010000377.1:0-1711 GCA_051646145.1 Hyphomicrobium sp. | reverse complement strand
GGCGCCGGCATCGGCGCGGCCTATCACATGGTCGACGAAACCTACTTCACCGGCAATCACTTCCTCCCCGCCCGCATCCACGGCGACAACGATCTGGCATTCGCCTGGTCGCTGATGGCAGGTGTTGGCTATCAGGTGTCCGAGCGCACCATTCTCGATGTCGGTTACCGCTATATCGACCTTGGCGAAGCGACGTCGGAACGTTCCGACACGGCCGGCTTCGTCAATCCGCGCGTCAATTACGACGACCTGTCGTCGCACGAAATCAAAGTCGGTCTGCGCTACCACTTCGGTTCGACGGACTGCTGCGCCTATCAGCCGATGAAATAAGCGCGCGACGGCGACATCGCATCTGCCGAATTTTCGAAAGGCCGGGCTGTCATGCCCGGCCTTTTGCATTTGCAACTCTGTGGGTTTCTATGGCGCCTGTTTACCGCCTTTGGCGAAAGTGCCGGCCAGTGCGCCACCAGAACCGGCGCCGGTCTTGGCCGTGGCCATGCTTTTGCAGCGTCCTCACAAGGTCCCAACTTGCAACATGCCGGTTTGGGTCCGGAGGACGAAAGCTATGGCGCTCAAGCTCTTGGCTGTGGGCATGCTGGCCATTGGTATCTCCCTGATGGGTGATCTCGACGCCAATGATGCCATGGCGGCGTTCATTTTGCCGGGGATCGCCGTCATCGCGATCGGCGCCCTGGCCAAAATGTGAGGCCGCGATTACAGGCCGACCGGCCGGGACTTGGCGCCCGGCCGGTAGCCCGCTCCAAAGCCCGCCAACCCCGACCGGTATGTGCCGCCCGCCGAACCGGGCAGAACCTAGCGCCGCCGCGCAGGCGTGAGGCTTGGCGTGCCGGCCCCGCTGCCGCATCCCGCAACCGTCCCCATCGATGCCACCCGCCCCTGCGCCATGTCAGCCCGGCAAAACGGCCGGGCACGTCGCCCGGCATGTGGTTGCATGCTTATCAAGCACGCCTGCACTTCTTCGTTGCCTTCGCGGCGCCGTAGCCTGTAAGAAAGGGCGTTCTCCTCCGCGCGCGGACTGGGATGGTTCTGGCAGACACTGCCGGGGCCATTATCGGGCCGACAATAAACGCGCGCGAATTGGCGGAGCAATCTGGCGTGGGCGCGCTGGCGCGTGTCTTACGCGGCGCTAGCGCTCGAACGCGGGCGTGGCGGAATTGGTAGACGCACTGGATTTAGGTTCCAGCGGCGCAAGTCGTGGGGGTTCAAATCCCTCCGCCCGCACCACGCCGAATGAAGAATTTGCCCTTATCGGGCACTGAGCCCCTGGCAACCGGCGATCCGCCGGCCCAGATCGAATATTGGATTGCAGGTCAGGAACGAAGGCGATGCAGGTCACGGAAACGGCGCGGGATGGATTGAAGCGGACGCTCAAGGTCGTCGTCGCCAAAGCGGAATTGGGAGAGCGCTTCTCCGTCCGTCTCGACGAGATCAAGGACCGCGTGCAGCTCAAAGGCTTCCGCAAGGGCAAGGTGCCCGTGCCGCACCTGAAGAAGGTCTACGGCAAACAGGTGATGGCCGAAGTTCTGGAGCAGGCCGTCAAGGACACGAGCGCGAAAGCGGTTGCCGAACGCAACGAACGCCCGGCCGTGCAGCCGAAGATCGAAATCGATCAGACCGACGCGGGCGTCATCGAGCGCGTGATCGAAGGCGATGCCGATCTGACGTATTCGATGTCGTTCGAAGTGCTGCC
>JBOFCQ010000349.1:0-3135 GCA_051646145.1 Hyphomicrobium sp. | reverse complement strand
CAGGCCCGATAGATCCGCTTTCATAAGCGATTCCAAAGACGTATCGAGATCCGGCATTTGCTCGCGGACGTTGCGGAACACGCTGGCCCCGCGGGCGTGCGCGTACTGCACGTAGAAGACAGGGTTGTCCTTCGACTGCTCCGTCACCTTGGCGAAATCGAAATCGAGCTGCTCCTGGTTTTTCCGGTAGAGCATCATGAAGCGCACGGGGTCGCGCCCCACTTCATCGACGACGTCGCGTAGCGTCACGAACGTGCCCGCCCGTTTCGACATCTTGAACGGCTCACCGTTCTTGAACAGCTTGACCAGATTGACGACCTTGATGTCGAGTTCCGCCGTGCCATCCGAAAGGGCGGCCACCGCTGATTTCATCCGGCTGATGTAGCCGATGTGATCGGCGCCGAAGACGTTGATCAGCCGTTTGAAGCCGCGCTGCAGCTTGTCGTAGTGATAGGCGATGTCGCCGGCGAAGTAGGTGTAGCCGCCGTTCGACTTCTGAATGGCGCGGTCTTCGTCGTCACCGAATGCGGTCGATTTGAACAGCGTCTGCTGGCGGTCTTCCCAGTCGCCATCGTCATGGCCTTTCGGCTTCTCGAGCGTGCCTTCGTAAATCAGCCCCTTGCTGCGCAGGCTGTCGATGGCGGCCTTCACCTGATCCTTGCCGGCGCGCGTCAGGGAGGCTTCCGAGAAGAACACGTCGTGCTTGATGTTGAGCGCTGCGAGGTCGTCGCGGATCATGTCCATCATGCGGTCGATGGCAAACGTGCGCACCAGCGGCAGCCACTGATCTTCCGGCATTGCCAGCAGCGCCTTGCCATGCGCGGCGGCAAGTGCTGCGCCGACCGGCTTCAGGTAATCGCCTGGATAGAGCCCTTCAGGAATCGCGCCGATATCCTCGCCCAGCGCTTCGCGATAGCGCAGGAGCGCCGATTTCGCGAGCACATCCACCTGCCCGCCGGCATCGTTGATGTAGTATTCGCGCGTCACCGCGAAGCCGGCGAAATCGAGCAGATTGGCGAGCGCATCACCGAAGACAGCGCCACGGCAATGGCCGACATGCATCGGGCCGGTCGGGTTTGCGGAGACGTATTCGACGTTGACCTTTTCGCCGTGACCGAGGCCGTTGGCGCCGAAGCTCGCGCCATCCTTCAAGATCGCGCGCACGAGGTTGTGCCAGACCTCGGGCTTCATGGTGATGTTGATGAACCCGGGCCCCGCCACATCGACGCGTGCGATGGCGCTGTCGCCGTCGAGCTTGCTCTTCAGCAGATCGGCGATGTCGCGCGGTTTCATGCGCGCTGGCTTGGCAAGCACCATGGCGGCGTTCGTCGCCACATCGCCGTGGCTTGCATCGCGCGGGGCTTCGGCCTATGGCCGGCAGCACGAGATCGGCCGGCAGCTTGCCCTCGGATTTGAGGGTCTCGAGCGCCGCAGCGATGCGCGCCTCGACATCGGAGAAAATGTTCATGCGTGTCCTTGAGATCAAAAAAGCGGCCGCACGGGTCCGGCCGGACCACGCGGGCGTCAGGGGAAAGCTGCTATCCAGCGCCGCTTAGCGCAAATCGGGCGTTGCCGCAAACAAGCGCCGGTGCTCCGCCATGGCGTAGCGGTCGGTCTGCCCGGAGACGAAGTCGGCGATGAGCCGCGCCCGCCGGCGTTCCGAGAGCCCATCGGCCGCCCGCGCCCACGCCGTCGGCATCGCCGCATCGTCCGCCATATAGCGCGCGAAGAGATCGGCGACGATCTGTTCCGCGCCGGCCATCACCGTCATCACGCGCGGATGGCGATAAACATGCTGGAACAGGAATGCCTTCAACGCCTTGAGATCGCCGGCCAGCGGCTCTGAAAACGCTGCGACATCGACGCCGGCCGCGCGGATATCGTCAGGGCTCGAGGGCCGCAGAGCGCTGAGGCGCGCCCGCGTTTCGATGACCAGATCCGACACCATGCCGGTAATCATGCGGCGGGTGACCTCGTAAATCGCGCGTCCATCGTCGATGCCGCGCGACGCCACGGCAACCGCCCGCGCAATGTCGCCGGCGAACGCCGCCGCCGTCAGTTCGTCGAGAGTCAGCAGCCCGGCGCGCAACCCGTCATCGACGTCATGCGAGAGATACGCGATGTCATCGGCGAGGCTTGCCACTTGCGCTTCAGCGCTGGCGCGGCGCCCCAGGTCCAGCGATTGCCAGTGTTCGATGGCGCGCACGGCCTTGGCGAGCGGGCTTTGAGGCGACGACACAGGACCGTTGTGCTTGACGAGCCCTTCAAGCGTTTCCCAACTGACATTCAGCCCGTCGAAGGCCAGATACTTGCGTTCCAGCGCCGTCACGATGCGAACCGACTGTGCGTTATGATCGAAGCCGCCATAGCTGGCCATCGCTGCGTCGAGCGCGCGTTCGCCCGCATGCCCAAACGGCGAATGGCCAAGATCGTGGGCCAGCGCGAGCGCTTCCGCCAGATCTTCGTCAAGGCGCAACTGGCGCGCCATCGTGCGCGCGATCTGCGCGACTTCCAGCGAATGCGTCAGACGCGTGCGGTAGTGATCGCCCTCGTGAAACAGGAAGACCTGCGTCTTGTATGTCAAACGACGAAAGGCCGTCGCGTGCAGCACCCGGTCACGATCGCGCTGGAAGGGGCTGCGCGTCGTGCATTCGGGCTCGGCATGGCGCCGGCCGCGCGATGGCACGGCACTCGCCGCATAGCATGCCGGCGCGCGTTCGCCCGCCGCCAGCGCCGCGCCGTAATCCAGACTGTCGCTTGCGGCCCGCTTGTGAACGGCCATGATCGGGTCCTGCGTTTTGCTCTCATTGGCAGGCCCTGGCGGACCCGTGCGCGCCGTATGCATCACAGACGCTATACACCGGCTTTTGCCGTCAGCCGGCCAAATGCGGCGATGGGCCCCCGCGAAAAAGGCACGGCCACGCGCCGTTCACCGTATCCGCGCCGTGTCAGGCCTTTGAATTTGGCTCGGCGACGCCTATCTTCTCCGCGTGGCCGCGTAAAGGCCAGAACCGATGCTAGTGAAGGCTCACTCAGCCTATGACCACACCCGTGACCGTCACAGAACGCGCCGCCCGGCGCATTGCCGAAATCGCAGCCGTCGACCCGGCAAGCCCGCTGCTGCGCGTTTCCGTC
>JBOFCQ010000339.1:0-33968 GCA_051646145.1 Hyphomicrobium sp. | reverse complement strand
AAAGGCCGGGCACAAATCGAAAGGGCGGGACATCGATCCCGCCCTTCGCTTTTTTACGCGCTCCGCTTCAGCGCAATGCGCAGCTCCCGGCCCTCCTGCCAGACGTCGAGCAGATCGAGCACTTCCTTGCGCGCCTTCGAGGCTTCGCCCTCACTCTCGCCGATCAGCTCGGCCAGACGCTTGTTGGTCACCGGCACGATTTCCCTTTCCAGCGCGCGCAGAACTTTGTGACGCCGCGCGGCAACGCTTGCCGGCAACGCTTGCCGTGCTGACACTTGCCGGAACGGCTTCCGGCAACCCTTGCCGGCAAACGTCCTGGCAACGGTTGCCGGATCGTCGTTGGCTGGAACCTCAGCAGCGATGATCCTCGGCAACGGCTTCCGGCTAGGCTCGGCAACCGTTCTGGCACGCCAGTGCAGCAACCGTGGGCGTGGCAACTCAGGCAAGGGTCCGTGGCAAGCGATGCCGCACAAGACAGCCCCGAAACCGTTCGTGGCAAGCGTGCCGAGGATGGCCAAGATCAAACTGATCTTCCATGCCTCGACCCCGGTCTGCGCCGCTGCCACATCGGCCGGGGCCGGGGGCGGGAGCGCGTCCAGCGCCTGGCGCTCGGCCGTCACGTCGCGGCCGGCCTTGTCGACGGCCGCTTGCAGCAGTTCGCGGCAGTTGACCTTACAGTCGCGCAACGCCGCCTTGGCGCCAACGTCGCGCTTCGCGTCCGCGAGAATCGCCTCTGCTTTGGCGAGACGCGCCTCTGCCTTGGCGATGGCCGCGGTTTGCGCCCGGCCCTCGCCAGCCTTGGCTTCGCGGGTTTCGAGAACGCGCTCGAAGCTCGCCCAGCCGCCATAGGCTTCGCTGCAGGCGATGAACGCGAGCAGCACCCAGCGGGCGGCACCTTTCGCGCGGGCGATGAACGCGGCGCCCACAACGAGCGCCACGACCGAGGCCCAGATCAGGTCCGCGGTCGCTTGGTCTGCTTGCATGTGCACAATCGCCGCACCCGTGGCGGTAACAAGCACGTAAATGCCGGCAAGTCCGGCGGCAATCCGGAAGATCATCGGCCGATCCTCCGTTCGATCTCAAGGGCCGCGTCGATGAGAACGAGCATCAGGCCCAGGCCTGCGAGCGTCAGCAGGATGACAACGGCGGCAGAAAATAGTAGGAGTGACATGTTGGGTATCCTTCTAAAGCGGATGGGTCTCGACACGCCCCGGCGCCGTTAGAAGCGGTTAGCCGGGGCAACTTTTAACAAGTCACCCTACTATGGCGGATGTAATTACATAGTAAACACGGAAGCAATTTTCCCGTGAGAATTCTTGACATCGCGACGTAATTGCAACACAATCGCTTGTCTAAAAGAGGCGCACGATGCAGCAGATTTTGACGATTAGAACCAACAACGATCGCGGACAGGCGTTCCTCGCAGCGCTCAGACACCTGATGGCCGCTGACCCGCGACATCCAAACCAAACCGACGTCATCATGGAACTTGTGTTCGCGGCCGAGGCGAAGCTGCCGAAAAAATCCCGCAAATAGCGCATCCGACTTTGTGCCGGAAGATGCCGGGAAATGCCGCGCGTCCGACTGCTAAGCCTTTGACGCGTCTAGGCTCGCCGCAAACTCTTAATCAGCGGGTCCACGGTTCGAGTCCGTGATCGCCCACCAAGAATTTCAAAGGCTTAGCTGCTCAAAAGCAGAGAACAGCACAAGAACACAGGCTCTGCGAAAAGTCGGACGTCCGACTTCATGCACGGATCAGCGTCCGGCGAAGACCAAGAGCGCCGCCAGCAGCATGCTCATCTGATCGGCTCGCACCACCGGCACGTCGTAGGCGACGGCATCGACGCCGATGGCCGCCGCCAGCAGCACGCCGACGAGTTGTAACAGCGGCTTCAAAAGCCCGAGCGTCCGGCCCACGACCATCATGATTTGTTCCATCACTTGTCCACCTTCGCTGCCCAGCCGTGCTTCCATTCGGCGTGATCGAGCCGTTTTTCCAGGCTCGTCACCGCCGGCGACACGGCCACAAACCACCACACGAACGTGACCAAGGCCGCGATCGTAGCCGCGGCCGTTGCCAGCGTCGCCGTGATGTGCCGGAAACTCACCGGCTCCGGCCGCCTAGCTTCGCGCTCCAGGAGCTTTTCGATACCCGTCGCGGCTTTGGCCACGTCCGTTTCGATCCGGCCCAGGCGCTCTTCCTGACGCGCCTGCCCGGTCTCGAGTTTGCCAACCCGTTCTTCGAGGATCTGATTGCTCATTCCTGTGCCGGGCCCCCGTGCGACGGCGGCGTCAACAGTACCCGAACGCGCGCCAAAACGTCCGCGAGCTTAGCTTCCACCTCCGGCGTCCCGTCACTGACAATTGCCACGCGCACAACGCAAAGCGTGCCGTCCACTTCGGCGAGCACAGGCCCGCTCATCGTGCCTTTGCTTTCGATCTGTGCGACCGGGTCGTCGTCTCTTACCGTCATGAAGCGGCTCCGCGTTGCAGCGCACGGCCAGGATTGCCGAACGCGATATAGTCTAGGTTCACGATATCGACAGCCGTGGTGCCGGAGTTCGTGAACACCGCAACCACACCAACTTCCCGGCCGGACGCTGTAGGTATGTTGGCCGTCAACGACAGCGTCGATCCTTGCTGAACACCCGCGTCGCCGTAGACGGCGAAGTCAGCCTGCGTTGCCGCCGCATTGAGTGAGAGCCGTGCGTGGTACCACGTATTTACAGCCAGCGTTGCAATCGTCGCTGTACTCGACCGCGTCGAGTTGCTCGACGTCTTGCCGATAATATTTCCGGTGCCGCCGGTCATCTCGAAATAGACACCGTCAACCGCGTCGGCGCTCGTGGCCGTATCCTGAAAGCCAAACCGGTATGTCAGGTTGGCAAGCGATGCGGGCGTGCGGAAAATGATGTCGAACTGCTCGCCGCCGGCGATCCGGCGGCGATCCAAACTTGTAGTGCAAGCAATACCGCTATTTGCCGTTGTTGAGGACCTAAACAACATGACGCCAGGGTGGTTACCATCGACAACACCGGCAGCCGGCGCGACAGTCGCCGTGCCTGTGCTGACTGCAACAACGTTGAACGGCCCCTGTATGCCAGTAGCAGCGATCGCGAAGTCCTCCGACTGAACCGGAGCCTTGCGATGCGCCGAGACGAACTTGGCAAAGTTGACGTTCGGATGATCTAGATTGATGATCGTACCGCCACCGGAGACGATGGCCTCGCCATAGTCGCCGTCAGCAATGCCGCTGCCGCCGCCCGGCACGCCCCAAGTTCCATCGCCTTTGAGGAACTTGCCAGCGTCGCCCGTTGCTGGCGCAGGCACGAGCCCCTTGGCGCCGCCGGAACCCGTGTCCCCCACAAACACAACCATGATCGTGGTCGCTTGCGTTCCCGACAGCTCTTCCGGGTCGCCCGCGCCTGCCGTGATACGTCCAAGCAGGCGGTTCGTCGCCGAGATGTCCTGCATCTTGCCGTATGTCACGGCGTTTGCCGCGATAGTGGCAGCAAAGCTGCCCCCTCCTGAGCCCGTGACGTCGCCCGTCAGCGTGATGACCTGATCGCCGGTGTTGGTGTTGGACGAACTGCCCGAAAACGTTCCCGATTGCGTGGCCAGCGACCCGAGACCGAGCGTCGTGCGCATGGTTGCCGCCGACGTGTCGTCCAGAAGCGTCAACGCAAAACTCGACACGAGAGACGCCGCGAGTTTTGCGTCGAGCGCCGCCTGCAGATCCGTCTGGCTCGCGAGCGTGCCGCCGATGCCGCCCCACTGAGGCGCTGCAAAGCTGCCATCTGCCCGGAGGTACGTTGTTGTGCCGCCGCCCGACGCGGGCACCAAACCTTTCAACGCGTTTGTAAACGTATTGAGCAGCGACGTCGCCACCGCGGCCGTCATGTCTTGCTGATCGGCTGTTCCGCCCGTCGGGTTGCCCTTAAACGTCGAGGCGGGCATCTGCGCCGCCTTGGCGTTTGTCACCGCATTGGCGCCGATGGTCAGCCCGATTGTGATATTGCCGGACCCTGTGAACGCCGCTGTGGCGCCCGAAACGTCACCCGATGCCGTCAGCGTCCGGCCCGTCTGCCAAGCCGACGCCGTCGACGCGTTGCCCTGCAGGTTGGCTTCGATCGTGCCAACGGCACCCGAGATCACGCTCGCCGTATCTGTTGCGTCAGGAATAAAAACGAAACGCTGCGACGAGCGGTCAAAGCCGAAATAGCCGAGCTTCGCGGCCGATCCGTCGTGCCAGCGAAACAGCAGCCCGCGATCCTTGCCGTCGTCGGCACCGGGCGCCGTATCGCCGCCGATGGTCAGAATAATATCGCCGTACGTCGTCTCGGTCGAATTGACCGTCGTCGTCGTGCCGTTGATCGTGACGTTACCGGAGATGATGACGTTGCCGCTAATCGTACCGCCGGTCTTGTCGAACTTTTCGCTATCAAGCTCGTTCAGCGCCGCCTGCACCGTCGCCGCAGCAATACCGCCTGCCGGTACGTTGGTGATTTGCGACGCGAGGTAATCGCCGGCTTGCGCCACGATGGCGCCCGTGCGCGAGAACACCATCGTGACCGCAGCACTGGCGCTGATCAAAACCTGCCAGACCGTTTGCCAGCTCGCACCCGTGCCCGGCTCCGTTGCGGCAGACGACGTGTGCGTCGCTCTCGCGACATAGCTAAATCCGCCGATCGCAACCAGATCGCCCGGCCCGTAGATTTGCGCCGCAGCCCAGTTGCCGCGCGGGGTCAACGCGCCAGGCGCGAAGGCCGCCCAAACCGTTGTCCAGCTGGCGCCGCTACCGGGCCGCGTCGCCGCCGCCGCCGTATGCAGCGCGATCGCGACATAGGTCGCGGAAAAATCGTAAACCAGATCGTCGGGGAAATAGGTTTCGCCAAGAGCCCAGCCGCCGCGCGGATTGAGCGGGCGGCCTTGCGGCGGCGGCACCGTCACCGGCACGCCGCTGCCGTCAAACGCCAGATACCGGCCTGCGCGCACAGCAGGCAGCGTCAAATCGCTCGCCGGATTGTCCGTGATACCAAGCCTGACGGAGCGGTTCACGTCGCGGCGCAACTCCTGCACCATCATCAGCAAGCGGTCGAGTTCGCCGTTGATGTCCTGCGACCGGAAGATCCCCGCCAATTGGAAATCAGCGCTATCGCCCAAGAGCCTGACGCCCGCGAGCACGATCTCGTCGCCGGCGAGCGACGCCGCCATCAGCTGCACCTGGCAGCCAGAGGCTTCACCAAGCAGCGTTACGTCATAATCTGCGCCGTTGACCAGCAGCGCGACCGCGCCCGCGCGGCGGCGCCACACCTCCAAATCGGAGACCTGGTCGACGCGAAAGTCTGTGAAGAAGATCGTCTGACCGGCGGTTGCGATAACGGGAACCAGCCGGTCGTTGGCGGCCAGCATGTCACGAAATCCCGGGCTCGGCTTTTACCTTCGTACGCCACGACGGCTTCGCCTGCGGCTCCGCCACGGGGCAGCCGTTGGCGCGGCGCGCTTCGTTATTGCCCTCGATCGCCTGCGCCGTCGGCTCCGTCAGCTTGTCGGCGTTTTTGATCCGGATGTCCTGCCACCCCGCCGGGCACTTGATCCACGCAGTCGTCACAGTATTTGCGCCGCACCCGCTCAACAGCGCCAGGACGGCGAGCGAGAGCGTGAGCTTTGAGAGCCTGGTCATTGGCCACCCCTGCCTGTTTCATGTTCTCGTTATCACGCAACGCTTTGCCGTGGTTGACGCGGCCCGTGTCGTACATAAGTCCAAGCATCGCAGCGCCCGCGATCAGCGACGCCAGCATGCCGTTCCGCCCGAACCAGGTGCGGATTAAAAGCCAGAGAGCCGTCATCCGATTTTCCCCTGAGCTGCAGCATTCAGCCGGCGCGAGATCACCATCAGGACACCCGCAACCGTCACGGCCGCGCCGATGGCATCGAGGTTTTGTCCGAGAGACAGGGCGAGACTTTTAACCGGCGCCAAGCGCGTCGCCTCTGCCGCAGCATCGACGGCAAAAGCAATCGCCGTATCGGCTGTCTGCAGCACGCCGCCAAAGAGCGACATGAGTGCACCCCAGACCGTCCAGCTTTTTTGCACGGCTTCGAGAACGGCCCCGGGCCGCGTGTTGGTCAGCGTACCGGGCGCCAGTACGATATCGTCTTCGCGATCGGGCTCGGCGAGATCGCGCCAGAAGCCGAGTTCGGCGCGGCGCCGGCGCACGAGACCGTTCGACAAAACTTTCTGCTTGGTCTTCTGGTCCGTCGCGTAGGCGTACAGCATCCAGGCCGCGGGCACGTCCGCCGTTCGGCCGCGATTGATCAGCTTGGCAAACGTCGATTTCGCCAGCGCGCCGCCGCCGGCGTTAAAGGTGAAAATAACAAGCGCATCGAACTGACCTTGCGTCAGCGGCACTTTGATCGCGGCACGAACCGCGCGCTCGGCAATGCCGAGGTCTTCCTGGAAATAGGTTTCCGCCGTTTCGAGATCGATGGTTTCTCCGGGGCGCACCTTGCCGCCCGCGGGATGATTGACGCGGCCCCAGCCGATGGTCCAATTGCCATAGCCGTCGTCGAAGGCTTCGAGCGCGACGCGGCCCGTGCGACCGTCTTTTTCCCAATCCTTGATTTCGGCTTGGGCTTTGCGGCTGGTTTTCAATCCGGCGTTGGCGCTCATGAGGCGTCTCCGAGGCGCGGCCAATGCCGGTCCGCTGTAATATCGTCAGGCGTAAAGTGTTCGAGGCTGGCAGCCGCATCGTCGATGCGTTCGAGCTGATCGTGCAGCGTATCGAGCACCGCGGCGCGGGCCGCTTCCTGCGACGTCCAGGTGTCGCCGCGGTCGCGTTTGCGCAACAACTTGTAGCCCTGTGCCAGCATCTGCTTGAAAAGCTCTTCGGCTTCCGCGCGGTCGCTCGCATTGAGCACGGCGGCCTTGCGGCGCCAGGCTTCGGTGCGGATTGGATTATCGAGAAGAACAGCCGGAATATTGGCTTGGCCGAGATGCTTCGCGAGACCGGCAACCAGGTCGCGCATTTTTGCGGCCTCGGCTTCGGCGCGTTCCATGCGGATCGAAAGACTATCGATGGCAAGCGCGGTCTCGGTATCGGAGGGCGGTAGTACCGGCTCGTCCGCCTCCGGCGGTATGCCCGCGATACGCCGCAACTGATCGGCGATGACAGGCGGTACAGCCACGTAAGGACCCGCAGCAAGCAAACCCTGCGGCTGCGGCGATTGCTGTGTAATCTGGGCCTGCACAGGAGCGGCCGGAAACGGTGTCACGTTCGGGCCGTGAACGAGATACCCCTCGACCGGGGCCCAGAACATGGTCCAGTGCTCGCCAACGCCCGGCTGCGAGCGCGGGCCGGAAACCTGGTTCTGCAGGCTTTCGAACGTGCCCGCGCCGACGACACAGCGGTCGCCGGGGAGGTACTGCTCCCCGGCGCGCCATGTGTGCCGATAGCGGCCCGTTGTGTGCGGCTGCGCCTGCGTCATGGGCTTTAGAATACCCCGGACGGCAAGGGGGGAGGGCAAAGGCTACTGTTGCCCGAATGCCGCATCGAGGCGCGGCCCGCGCGAGGGCGCGGCATTGCCCGGCGCCCACCAGAAATCGTTGCCGTACTCGCGTTTGCGATTTTTCATTTTGCGCTTGAAGGCCTGGCGCGCGTTCGGGTCGATGAGCGCCTGCAGCTGATCGAGCACCACGCGCTCGTAGGCGGCGCGCAGATACCAGATGTTCCCGCCGGGCGTGTTCTGGCGCAGCAGCTTCGTCGCTTCGCGGCCGGTGTTGGTCTTTTCGTCGCTGGCCGCCTGCATGGCGTTACCAATGGTCCATTCCAGAACACCACTGAGACGGTCGATGAGCGGGCCTGCCACCGTTTGCGCCAAGCCGCCTCCGACGCGATTGCGATTTGCAAACAGGAAATCTCCGAAGATGCCGAGACCGCCACCCTGCAACAGAGCTGCGCCCCAGAATTCCCGGCTATCCATACTGCGCGGGTCGCGGCCCTGCGCCAGCTCTTTCAGTTGCATCGCAAGGCTGCCCGCCAGCGTCGTCGTGATGAGGAGCGCCCCGGCATACTTGGCGCCACGGGCGCCGCGACCGGCACCGATCTCGCGCGCAATACGTCCGCCATGCATGAGGATCACGTTGGCGCCGAACGACTTAAATTGCGAAAAACTGCGCGCCATCTCGCCCGCGAACGTGCCGCGCTGAGAACCAGCCGTCAGGAGTGACTGCGCGCGGTGCGTCGGTTCGGGCACGGCGTAACGCGTTTCGCGCAGGATCATAGCCAGATACTTTTCCGCCAGATCGCGCCCAGCTTTGGTTTGGATTTCGGCGGGCCGCAGGAAGTGCGCGCCGCTCTCCGGCTCATAAAGATCGGAGAGCCGGATCTTGTCCCAGTCTGCCGCCGTCAAGCCGTGCCGCTCGAAGGTCTCGCGCAGCAGCGCCGGGAGTTCGGCGAAGTTTAGCTTGACGCGATCTGCCACTTCAGCCTGAAACGCCATCCCGAACGCGTGCTTACCCGCTTGCGTCCATGCCGCGAGCCCCTGCAGGCTGATCACGCGATCGGCGAGAAACGACGGAGTATTCCGCGACGCGATACTGCCTTCGTAACGGGCTTGAGCGTGCAGAACGTGCAGCGCACTATCGAGGATGAGACCGGCCCGCACCGCTTCGCGGCGGTTCTCAGGCGTAAACGCCTTGGCTATATCGGCAACCATGGATCGAGCCGGGATACCGACGAATGCGCGCGTGATACCCTGAAACGCCGGATCGGAAACGGCCGAGAGCACGGCAGACCCAAGACTTGTCGCCGAGATGAGCGCGCGAACGTTCTGCAAATTATTCGCCCACTTAGCATTGACCGGCGTATTGAGCGCGCCGGTGTAGCTGTCCCAGACCGCATCTGCCCGCCTGATCTTCGTGCGCGCGTAATCCACCGGATCGGCAGACGGAAACGACAGCTTGCGCAAGCCGTCGAGCGTCGCCAAATGCTCGTTCATTTCGGCGATGATCGTATCGCGCCCAGCAAGCGGCCCGCTGCTGTTGTGGCGCTTCACCGTTTCGTGCTGCGCGCCAAGTTCCGTCTGTAAGCGGTCGCGCGCTTTTACATCTTCGCCCTTGAGTTTGGCGCCCTTGGCGTCGCGCCGCAACTTGTCGAGCGCCTTGTGGATGGCGCCGACGCGGTCGAGCGCTTTCGTAACGTCGGGCGGATACGCCAGCTGTTCGGCCAACTCGCGCAATCGCACCATCTTCTCGTCGATGATGCGGTCGACGGGCTTTTTCTTAGCGGCAACACTCGTCACCAGCTGCGACAGATATTCGCGCATCGCCGCCGGGTTCGGGCCCAGCACTTCCATAGCCGCGATATCGCGCGACATAGTGCCGAGGTGGCCCATCATGGCCGCGAACGGATCGCCTTCGCCGAAGTCGCGCTGGTAGCTCAGCCAATCCTTGGCCGATTTGAAATGCAAAAACCTATGATCGGCGTGTTGCTTGAAGAGCGCGCCCGCGCCGCGCTTGATGCTCGACGGTTCGCGGTGCATCCAACCGTCTGTCACGATAGCGTCCCAGACGTGATAGAGGCTATCGCTCAGCTCGTCCGCCGTCAGCTTGGCGCGCGTGACCGGATGCAGCATTCTCTCCGCGTCGAGCAGCGGCGTAATCGTCTCGACCCACTTGTCGCGGCCAAGCTTCATCAAGGCTTCCCGGTTGTGACTTTGCGGCAGACCCCAGCTTTCGAGTTTGCCGATGGCGCCGCCGGCGGCGTTGAAGCGCTGGCGCAAATCTTCCGACACCTTAACCCAGGCCTGCGCCAGACCCTTGGCGCGGGCGTCGCCGCTGTCCTCGCCGAAGAGTTCTTTCACGACGTTGTCGAGCTTCGCCGCCACCTCGCCAGACGAGCGCCGGTAATCGCCCTTGAGCGCGCCCTTCCTGAATTCGTAGAGCGCGTCTTCGAAGTCGCGGTGCGCGAGGCCGAGGATGGCAAGCCGCTTACTCTCGACATCCATAAAGCCCGCCTGGCCGTGATGCTCGACCAGCCACATCAGGGCTTCGGCCGGATCGATATCGCCGTTTTTGTTCTTGTGCTTGAAGATGGCATCGACCAGCACTTTGCGCCGTGTTTCAGTCAACAGCGCCCGGCGCTTTTTCTCGAGCTGTTCGGCTTCGAGTTCCTTAACCAGCTGATCCTTGGCGGCGCCGCGCGAGAACACCTGCGCCAGAATAGCGTCGTACCGTTTCTTCAGCCGCTCAGCGTCTTCCTTACTGATAGCGCCTTCGGTAGCGGCTTTGTCGATACAGTCTTTGAGACTCATAGCTTGCAGGCCTCCACCAGGTCTTTCATGCCGCCGAAACGTTCCGAGTCTTCGAGTTCGTCCTTAAACAGCGAAGATGGGAAAGCTTCCTTCGCTTCGTCGCTATCCGGCTTCAGCACCGCCTTGATTTCCGGGCCAAGATCAAGCGCGAGTTCGTCCGATTGCAGCTTCGCTTCAGGTCCGCCGGGTTCGTCGATGCCGCCAGATCGCAAAGTCTGCGGTTCTGCCGCTAAGCCTTTGAGCCCGTCACGCTCCAAGGTCTCGCGCACGGTTTTCGCGAACCGTTCCGCCGCCGTGCGCGCGGACGTGCCGGTCGCGACGTCGCGGGCCGCATCCGTCAGCCAATCGGAAACCTTTCCTCGTGTCGCCGCCATCTGCTCGATTGCCGCTTCGACCGCGCCCGCCTCGATCGCCCGCTCGGCATTGGCATCCGTCAAGCGATTGCCCGCCGCTTCGATGCGCCCGGCTTCGCGCGTCAGCAGCCCGAAAATCTTGCGGTCTTCGCGCAACAGCTTGATCGCGCCGTCCAGAACCTTGGCGCGCTCAGGCAGCAGCGAGCGCGAGACGTGTTCGGCACCCAAGAGCGTCAGCTGCGTTTCGTGGATGACGCTTTGCTGTAGAATATCGGAAACCAAAAACCGGGCTTCGCGCGCGTTCTGCGGATCGGCCAATTTCATTTCGCGCAGCACCGAGGCATGCCGCCCGCGATCCTCGACCAGGTCTCCGACAATGGCCGCGTAATTCGGCGGCACCATGCCGGCCACGACATCGCCGAAGGCTTCGTCCGACAGCCGCGCCATACTGCGCGCTTGCCGCATGGCTTCAGACCCGAGCGGCACCGTCGCGTCGATAATGCCAGGACGGTCGCGCATGATCTTGGCCGCATCGATGGGCGTGCCCGAGCCTTCCTGCAGGTTCTTCTTGGCCGCCAGCGCACGCACGTCGGCCGGCCGCCAGCCGTCGGCCTCGCGAAACACGAACGCCTGCAGCTTCGGATTTTGCAACGCCAGGCGTTTGGCAAGCGCGAGCCTTTGATGCCCGTCGGCAATGACGAGATCGCCGGACAAGCGTTCGTAGACCACCGCCTTGCCGGCCGCCAGCGGATCCCAGCGGGCCACGCCGTTCAGCCGCTCCGTCGCGCCCGCCGCGTCGCCGCCGCCCTTAAACTGGAACACGGCCGCGTCCGTTGCAATGCGTTGCGGATCGACCTCGCGAAACGCCACGGGCTTACCTTCGATATCGAAGTTGCTGCCGGGTGTAGCCGCATCGTCCGCCAGCACTGGCGTTTTCTGCGGCGGCACGGGATCGGCAGCGCGCGGTGCGGGCTCGCTGTCATTCTCCGCGGCGCGCAAGGCCTGCAGCATTTTCTGACCGCTATCGTACTCGTCAGCGTGCAGCACGCGCGCATCGAGCCCGCCTTCGAGATCGAGCGCACGAAGCGCGCCTTGGATCGCGGGATCGAGATCGGCGCCGGTGTCTTTGGCCAATTGCGCCAGCGCCGTGTCATCGCCCTCGGCGGCCTTGCGCAGCAGCTCGCCTTCGGGCAAAGCCTTCGCCGTATCTTCGAGCGCCTGATCCGCACTTTTCCAGCCCGCAACGCCGCCGTCTTTATCGAGGATAGGAACGTCACCCTTACCGCCGCGCACGGTGCGCGCAAGCGCACGCCCCCCGGCATCGACGCCAAAGCCGAACGCGAAGGCTGTGCCCACGTTCGCCGCTGCCTGGCTGATGCCGTAATCGAGACCGGCCTCCTTGCGCCACGATTGCACGAACGGCTGCATGGCACCCGCGACGCCGGCGTTGGCGGCACCTTGCTTAATGCCGGACCAGATCACGGCTTTGGCGCCCGTGCCGACGTTCCGCCACGGCCCAGCCAAAAGCGTCGCCACCTGAAACGGATCTTCGAACGAGGCTCTAAAGCCGCCCGCGAACTGCGCCAGGTATTTGCCGGAGCCCGGCGTCTTGGCCATGGCGTCATTCAAACGCCCTTCGGCCGCGGCAGCCCTGCGCCTGGCATCCTCGCGCGGGCTGACGTCCGGCCTAATCGCCTCGCGCTTATCGGGGAACTGTTCACCGAGCTCCGCGAGCCTCTTGTCGAACGCGGGCTCGGCATCGGGGTCCGTCACCGGCGGCCCGTCGAGATTGCCTTCCGGCACATAGAACGCGCGCATCGGATTAACGAGCCGGATGCCCGTCGCCGCCTCGACGGCAGAGATGCGGCTGTCATAGGCTTCTTCGAGCGTCACGCTGCGCGCGTTCAGGTTGTCGACGTGGCGCGCGCTATCGAGCGCGGCGCCGTAGATCGCGCCCATACCTTCGGGCTCGCCGCGCGAGGCTGACGCAAAACTGAAGTCCGGCTTTTCGAAGAACATTAATTGCCCCCGAGATAGAGATCGCCGCGGCGCTTTTTCAGGATCGGTTCGAGGGCATAGAAGTCGAGAATGTAATCCTTGCCATCCGCGGTCTTGACCAGCTGCAGGTCTTCGGGCGTGCCGAGCGAAAGCGCGAACTTGCCATCGCCCGCCTGGATTAAACGCGCGCGGCGGATGCTGGCGATCGAGACCGGCGTCTTGTCGCCATGGAACGGCTGCCCGCCTTGAGCCACAAGATCGTCGGGGCGCAGCGAGCGCACCAAATCCCAGAAGCCGCCTTGTTTGATGTTCGGCGGCACCACGACGGGGTTGCCTTTGTCGAGCATCAGCGGCCCGTCGTGATAAGCAACACCGCCGTAGACTTCGTTATTCACCACGCGCTCACCAAGAGCCTCGCGATAGCCCTGCTGCCACAACGTTTCGTCGAATTCGGTTTTGCCAGCTTGCCGGGCCCGCACTTCGTAGATGGCATTGGCGACGGCGATCGCCGCGTCCTGCGACTGCGGCAAGGCTTCTAATGCTTCGCCCGTCACCGCCACAGCCGACGCGCGCGCGTCACGCGGATTAGGCGCCAGCGGCTTGAAGTCTTTGGCCTGGCGCACAGCAATGCCGCGGGCGGCATCCATCACAGCTTTCGGCGGATCGACGCCGCCGGCGCGCAAGTTGAGACCGGCAACCATCGCCAGCTCCGGCGCATCGGGCGCAATCTCTGCAAGCGCCGCTGGCGCGTGCTCACCAAGCCCGGCCGTGATCGCGGTTGCCGCGCTCAGAAGCTCGGCACCGCCCTTGCGCGCCACGGCCGCAAATTGCGCCCGCTCTTCGGGCCGGAAATATTTGACTTCGCGGCCGTAGTGACCAGCCACCTGCTCGGCCAACGGCACGCGCTGACCAATAGAGGCAGCAATCGCTTCGCCGCTTGAAAAATCGAGTTTCGGCACAGCAATGAGGCCATCCTTGCCGGCGCGACCAAGCGGGTCCTGCGTAATGTCGGATTTGAGCCGGTCGAGATATTTTTCCGCGAGTTCCACACGCGCGAGATCCCGGCCGTCCGCCGCCACGCCGTTGCGCGCCAAGCGTCCGCGTTCCTCGACCGTAAAGCGTTCGATCTGTTCCGGGCGCAAAACCTGCAGCTGCTTCACGGTGCCGAGCGTCGCGACCGCCGTATTGAAACTCTCGATCGCTTCCGGCGTGCCGTTGACAGCCAGCCGGCCGCGCATGCTCGCCATCTGCCCTTCGGAAAGCGCCAGGCCGTCCTCGGCTGCCTTCTCGAACACTTTCACATCGCGCACGAGCTGGCGCGCCGCCACGCTATCGCCGAAAGATTGCCGCGCCGCTTCGCTGCGCATATGCCCGATCAGCGTTTCGTAGCTCTGCACGTCGAAGCTGTTCATCAGCTTGTCTTTGCCGCCGGCGTACCGCTCTTGCAGCGCTTCGATAAAGCGCTCTTTTTCTTCGCGCCCGCCAAGGCGCGAGAAAGCGCCAATCAACCGCGAGCGCGCGATCTGCTCTTCCGCGTCGCGCAGCAGTTTGGCTTGCGTGCCGGGCGCGACCAGCGGCTGACCCGAAGGCCCGAGCGTGCCGAGCGACGTGCGCAGAGAGACCAGCTCGCCGGCCAAAACCTTATCGGCCGTCTCATCGAGGCCGAGCCGGTAAGCCTGCTGGTCGAGCGACTTCATGCGCTCGGCCAGAGAATTCTGCACCGCGGCCGTCTGCTCGGCTTCGATTTTGGCGCGCTGCTCGCGGGCCGCCTGGCGCACGAGACCTGTCGATTTTCGCGCAAACATGGCATCGAACTCGGGCACAAGATCGGGCGCCAGTTGCGAGCGCAGGCCCTCACGCACGCCGCCAAGTGCTTTCGTCAAGCGCAGCGGATCGGCGGGGTGCGCGTCGCCCGCAGCATCCATCTGACCCGACAATTCCGTTGCGATTTTTTCGCGCCAGGTCTCTTTGCCTGCCCGATCGTAGGCTTCGGCAAAGATGGTATGATCGCCCATGGGGCGGAACTCGACGTCGGCACCCGCAAGCGCGCCTTGCTGCTCGCCTTCGCGCTGGCGCGCGTGATCGGCAAAGGCGCCGATACGTGCAGACATATGGCCGAGCACGCCGGCAGCATGCTTATAGGTTTCAGCGTCCGCACGCGCAGCCGCTCCCGCGCTGTCGGCAGTGGCGGCCACAACGCCCGCAACCGGCACGGCCGTGTCGCCGGCCGAAACGCGCGGCGCGATTGTCTGCTCGTTTCCGGCGATCCGGAGCGCGCCCTTCATGCGGTTCGCCATCTCAACCCCGTTTTAGATAATCCATGCCGAACTCGAACACGCGGCCGATCGCGTCCGTGCGGGCCGTATCGCGCGCACTTTCAGCTGCGGCCAGATACTGATCTCCACGCGATTTGTGCGCTTCGGCTTCGAAGCGGCCGCGGCGGCGTACGTTCGAAGCCTTCACGCCCGCAGAGGCCTTCGCCACGCGGCCCGATGCCAGCTCCATGCGGGCATCCTCTTCGGCACGGCGCAAGCGCTGCGCCTGTAATCGCGCAGCTGTACCGTCGCTAGAGACAACGCCCGACGCCGCGAAGGCCACCTGCTGCTGTCCGGCCGCCTCCTCGGCCGCCATGCGAATTTGCGCGCCGCGGTGGCGCGCCACCAAAAATTCTTGCTGGCCTTGGCGCTCAAGATCGCCAGCCGCGAAGCGCGCGTCGGAGAGCGCAAAATCCGCAGCCAAATAACTCTGCTCAGCCGACTCCCGTGCGCCATCGGCACTACGGTCGCCGCCGCGCAAGGACGAGAGCGCGGACAAGGCCGTAGAGCCTCCCTGCAAAACCGTCATCGCGGTACTCGCAAGCCCGCCCGAAGCGCCAGCCGCAAACATCTGCGAAAAGCCGCTTGCAACTGTCGAAAAAAGCGCCTCCATTATCCGGCCTCCAAGTACACAGCCTCGAACTCAAGCCGCCCAGGGATTACACGCTCGGCAACCCAGTCGGGGCCTGGCATTTTGCCCTTAATGCCCTCGACCGTGAAGTTACCGGTCACGGGATTATCAAGCGGCGCCTGATCGAGCAAGGTCATGCCAAATGTCAACAGCGGCACGGCTTCCGTTGCCTGACCGTTGGCGCCAAAACGCACGCTGGTCGTGTCGCGCACATAGAGTTCGGCGCCGTGGATGCGGCGCGGCGATAGATCGACAGATCCGTCCTGGCGCAGCACGAGGTGCGGCAACCCGCGTATCCGCGCGTCGAACGGTAACCCGACTTCAATAACTGACGCGGCTGCCGGAAGCGTCAGCACGCCAGCGAGAGAAACCGTCAGCGGCCCAACGAGGTCGCCATCCGCGACCGCCCAGACGGTTTTGCCTGCCAAGCGCGTGAGGCCCGGCACTGTCACAGATGCGGCCTGCGTCACGACCTGAGAAGCATCGAGATACGCGTCCGGGGCAAACTCTTCGAAGTAGATTTCCGTCACACTGTTGGCAGTACGTTCGACCAAGGCGTAAACCCGGCGCGACGCATCGACATTAACGCCCAAGAATTTTCCGTCGGTAACGAACTGCGATACAGCCAGGATCTCCTGCGCGCGCAGCATAACGATCACTGCCAGAGTGCCGTCGCCGTTGACCGCAAAAATTTGATTACCTTCACTCGTCTCGGAAGCGCGGCGGTAGGCAATATCCCGGATATCGCCAAAGAGCTGGCTGGCAAAAAGCGTGACGTTCCCCGCAATGTAATCCTGCTCAGCATCAGAGTAGACGAAATCGCGGATGACATTGCCGGACGCCTGTACGAACTGGGTTCCGCCATCGACTTGCACAGGCGATATGCCTCCCCGGGCTCCATAGCGCGTGGTCTGAACAAAATTCAGCGGCTGCGTTGCGTCGATAGAGCGGTTATCGAGATACCACTCCGAGCTTTCGGTAAATATTTGCAAATGCCGACCAGCGAACAGCGACTGCACCACCGCCAATTCGTCGCTATCGAGCGAATAGTCGAAACCCGCATTGGCCGCCGTGGTGGACTGAAACAGATTGAACGGCGCATCCACAGCTGATCCGACAATCGTTTCGGGGCGGAGCTTCATGCCACCATAAATCGCACGGCCTTGAAAAAAGCAGCCGCAGCGCGGCCAGCCCGATTGATTACTCATAACCGCACCCGTCGACGGACGGCCGTCCTGCAAGGTCACAGTTGAGATCGTGGCCGCCGGCAGCGACGGCACATCGAAGAAAATCGGCGGCCAGACGCGCGCGGTGTTGCCAGCACCTGAAAATCGCACTTGGAACCGCAGCAGGTTCGCGCTCGCCTCAAGCACAGTGACAGCAATACCCGACGCGACATTTGGGAGCGCCGCCAGCGCGGCAGCAATCGCGGACTGCATTGAGGCCGCATTGGCCGCATAGGTCACCGGCGCCGTTTCAAGATCCTCGACCGAGAGCGAGAATTTGGCGCCGGCAGCAATGCCGCCAACCTCAATCAACTGAACTTCATCCTGGGCCGCTCCGAAAGAGGTGCCAGCGACCAAAGAGGGCACGTTCGTAAATTCCTGAGCGTAAGCATCCCACTCATCGTGTGCACCTTGGCGGAAAAGCACAGCCGGCTGGACGTCGGGATGAAACAGGACCAGCGTATCGCTCTTGCTCATAAAACCAACATCGGCCAGCTGCTCACTCCGGTGCGGGATCGGCGCTGAAGCAACGCGCTCCGGGCCGAGGCAGATGTCCGCGTTCCGGTCGCTGAGGATAATCGTGTAGCTCTGCCCGAGGCCAAACGTAAACGGCACGCGCTTGACAGCCGATAAATTCGGGCTTTCTGTAAAAACACGCAGATCGTGGATTGCAACAGCTGAAGCCGCCGTTGTTGCGGCCAGCAACCGGATTTCTATAGAGGTGCCTCTAACCGGCAGGCCGCTGGCGCTAGAAAATCGCCGCGTCCGGTCCACATCACGCAGATTGACGCGGCCGCCGAGGGGATGAAGCACACTCGCCGCATCGCGCACAAACACCCCAAACGCATCATCAGCCTTGAGTTGGATACTGCCGCGGAACCCGATGATGTCGACAGCAGAGACATCGGTGTCGCTACCAAGCGCGATCGTCATAAGCAATACGTCGGTGCCGACCGACGGCGCCGTAAAATTGTTGGAAAGCCATTCTGTGGCACTGTTCTGGTCAACACAGTTGGCGAGCGCCGAGCCAGCTGCCGTACCCGCATTGGCCGTCAAGTTTGCCGTGACCAGCGGCACTCGTTGCAACTTATGACGCACGCGAAACCGCGACCGGAGACCACTCCGGTCCACAGCGCCGCCCTGCGGCAGCACCACCATATTCGTGATCTCTTTGGCTGCCTGGTAGTAATGCTTGAGATCAAGGCGCTGCGCCATCTTGGGGTCCAGCGCACCTTTCGTGAGATTGTTTTTGATTTGCCCCGAACGCCGCACCGCCTACCTCCTAACGGAGATGAGCGGACCCGCACCGAACGGGATGACCTGCGAGGGCGAGGCCTGCGCGTCGGCGTTGGCGGCTTTACCCAAGAGGCCGAGATCGCCCGGCACGCGCTCGTCGCCGAAGACCTCGCGGTGCAGCTTCGTACGTGTTGGCATGTCTTCGTGCCGGAGCACGGCCAGATCGCCGGCAAGCGCCAGGATCACGCATTCGCGAAACAGAGCCGGCCAGATGGCGGGGTCGGGTTTCTTCTGGTAGCGGACATAAATTTTCTCGGCGTCCGTCAGCAGGTACTTGTCCTGCAGCTCGAACTTGTTGAACGCGAGGCCGCCCGGCACGCTGTTGTCGGTGCGCTTCTGATCGTAGACTTCGAGCGGCGGCGCCACACGGTCGACCGGGAGCACATAGCGGTACAGCCAGAAATCGGGCGGCGTGGAAATCGCGTTATCGCGCGCCAGCTGCAAAGTCGCGAGACTGAACGTCCAATACTTGTGCGCCGTGAGCAGAGCCAGGTTGTCGTCGTAGAACTTAAAAACGTCATCAGCGCCAGGCGCACTCTCGGATTGAAGCGGCGTGGCGCTGATGCGCAAGAGCGCACGGTTCGAGATGTCGAGCCGCGCTGTCATGCCTTAACCTGCGGTCGTGGTTTGCAGGGCGACCGTCGGGACGCCCGCGGCGTTGACCGCCGTCACGACATAACCCTTGCGGATAGGCGTGCCGCCGCGGGCCATAACCGCGTCGATGGTGTCGCCTTTTGCCCAAGCGTGCGCCGCGAAGTAAGCGGCCGCCTCGACCGCCGCTGCCGCGTCGTTGGTGTCGTACGCCCATGCGCTCGAAACCGATCCTTCGCCACTACCGACCGCACCGCGGTGCGATTGCCGGCGCAGGCCTTTGACGTCGTATGCCATTGTAAAGCTCCATTGAAGAATTGCGGAAAAGCGAACCGGGACGGCAGCGCCGCCCCGGCGAGGATCGCGTTAGATGGTGCCGCCGGTGATGCCGCTGGTGCCGAGGTAGTGGCATTCGGTGATGCCCTCGGGGAGCAAGACGGAAGCGCCCATATCCATCCAATTGTTAGCGAGCCACGCGGTCTTGATGTTTTCCCACGTGATCTTCGTGTTCAGTTCCGAACCGTTGTAACCGGAGCCGATGGCGTTGCGGTGCCAGATGTAGAACCTGACGTCGTTCGCCGTGGCGCGGAAGTGCTCGGCGGGACCAGCAAACCAGTTGATGCCCGCCCACTGCTTGGCGCGCGCGAACTTGGTGAAGGGCAGATCGGTCGCAACCCAGTCCGAAGATGAGAAGACCGAATAGCTCATCATCTGCGCGAAGGCCTGATGCGGTAGCATGCAGTAAGATTGCCCGTCCTGCGGGATATCCTTGTTGAAGTGCCCCGTCGAAGCCGCAAGCGCGAACTTTAGATCCCACGCTGCCGCGCCAGATCCGTACGCCGTGCCGTAGCTGCCAGCCCCACCGTCGACGGCATCGACGACGATCTTATCGCAAACACGACCCAAGGCCGTTGCGGCCTGCTGCGTCGCCACCGCCATTTCGTTGGCGGCCATGCGATCAAGATCGACCTGGTTGATGAACTCGGCCGCCTGATAGGCCTTGGTCGTCACCTGCTTGTTGGAGCGGCCGGCGTTCATCGGCTTCAGGTCCGAACCGACGACCATTTCGACGGCCGAGCCTTTGCCCGCAACAGGGAAGTAGAGCGTCTTGCCGTCGATCTTGGACGGCGGCATCGTCAGGCCTTTCAGAATGTGGCCTTGCGACTGGAATGAAAACAGCACGTCGGATTTGTACTTCTCGACGTACCAGGTTGGTGCTTCTGTGCTCATAGCGTTGCTCTCTCAAAATCGGTTGAAGATCGACCGATTTGCCGAGTGCCGGCTTAGGCGAGCGGGCCAGGCGTCTCTTAACGAGACCGGGAGCCACCCCCAGAGCGCGGGTCCTGCGTTCTCAGGTCTGTGCCCGAGTAAACTAACCCGCGCCGCAAGGGGGGGGTCAACGCTTGCCGGAGCCCGCGTAAAACTGCTTCCAAAGCTCCGTCGTCTCGTCGTGGAATTTCTGATCGAACTTGCCGGAGAACGGCTGATTACGCGGATCGTTGTTGCGCTGATCCAGATCGGCCTTGGTCAGTTGCTGACCGCCGCCCTGGCCGCCCGTGCCGAGCCCGCGCTCACGCGACATACCGGCCATAGCCTCTAGAAACAGTACGCCATCAGCCGTCTCGCCAATCGACTTGGCGATCGCCGCCTGCTCGGCGGTCAGCGTCTTTGCGGCAACCAGGCCGTCGAGCCAATCGATCGAGGTTTCCCAGCGTTGCGCCGCCTCCGCCTTCAAGGCTTCGGGCGTCTTTCCGTTCCCTGCGTTGCCCGCAAGCTTTTTCGCTTCCGCCGCCAGATCGACGGTTTTGACCAGACCGGCCGAGAGCGCTTCGGCGTGATAATCCTGGAAGAACCCCGCCGCCTGCTTATCGGTCAGCCCGTGCTTCAAGGCCAGCGTTTTGAAGATGCCGACGCCACGATCTTTCGAGAGGTCGCCGAACACTTTCTGCAGATCCTCGCTGACCTCGATGGTGTAGCCGTCGCTGTCTTTCGGCACCGAGCCCCGCTGCGCCATATCCGTGCGCAAGCCCGAATAGGCGCCGAACATCTTGTCGATCGTTTCTTTGTCGCTCGCGCCCCGCAAGTGATCCGGGAATTTCTCGGGGAAGTACGGCTGCGGCCCGCCGCCTGCACCAGCCGCTGCTGCAGCAGCCGCTGCACCTGCACCAGCGCCCGCGGCTGCGGCCGCTCCGAACGGATTACCGCCATCGCCGCCGGCCGCACCGGCCGCGCCTGCACCTGCCGCGCCACCCTCATCCGGCGCGTGATAGAAAACCGCCAGCCTTTGCCAAGCCACTCTCATGATTTATCTCCTTGCGGAACCGGCGACACCTTCGCCTCGTCCATCAGTTTCAGGATTTTGCGCACCAACGCTTTTTGCGCCTCGTTCCAGGCGACGTACATCGTGAAGGTTTCGGGCTGATAGAGCATCATCTCCGCGCCGATGTCGGGGAGCGACGGCTTATCGACGATCTCGCGCTGCAAGAGATCGAGCGCGAGCGCACCGGCTTCTGTCGTGAATGCCTGCAGCAGTATTTGCCCCGCGCGGCGGCGCGCGTCGTCATGGGTCGCAGCCTCTGAGGCCTGGCGCTTGTCGAGATCGTTAAAAAAACCCCAGCCTTTGCTTTGGTCCGTCATTGCAGCGCAACCTCATCTGCTGTGGGCGGTTCCGGCTCTGCCGCCGGCGGCATGGATTTTATCTGCTCGTCGGCGACCATACGGGCCGCCCGCTCGATAATCTGCCGCTTGAAGTCCTGCGTTTCCGCGTAGGTGCGCAAGTCTTCTTCGTCCACACCGAGCTGACGCCCGAGTTTCGGGAAGGCCGTCTCGACCCGCGCGATCGAGGCCAGGCCGTCGGCGCCAAGAAACGACTGCACGATCTGAAAATAATCGATTGTGGTTTTGGCCTTGGCCGCCTTCTGAGAGTTGGCGATCGGGCTCGTCACGCGAATGCCGATCTGCAGCTGGTCGATATCGATCTTGGTCGGCAGGACGCCCAAGCCTTCGAGAATATCGATAGCCCGCTCGACAGCGGGCTGCACGTTCTCCAAACTCAAACGGCCGTAAAGCCCGCCGAGGTCGATATCGAGATCGCGCACGCGCTCCATGATTTCGGTTGGCGAGCGGACGGCGCCGGTGATCGGCGGCAGCTGCCGGTTGAAAGTAACGTGGTTGATCTGCGCGCGCTGATCCTCCGTCACCATGCGCGAGAGATCGAACTTGCCCGGCACGTCGAGCTTTTGCAGCGACGGCCCCATAGAGCCGCCCGCATTGGAGGCCACCTTCCAGATGGCGCCCGGCTCGAAGCGGGCCGTGTTCGGGTTGAAGACGCTATCGTCACGCGCCGTGAAGATACCGAAGAGCGCCAGAGCAGCCGCCTGCAGCTCGAGTTCCTGGGTTTTGTTCAAGGTCTTGATGAAGGGCAGCGCCAGCATACCCGGGCCGCGGCCGTAGGGCTCGCCCGGCACCACGTAACAGCGCGGCGTGATCCACGGGCTTTTGCGGTATTCTTCTGTGAAGATTTCGTGCGCCTCGCCAGAATTCGCCGCGGCATCTGCCGCCAGCTCGAAGACATGAAGCCGCCAGCTGCGCTTCTCCTGATCCCAAAGCGTCGCCTGACAAATACCGATATCTGCGTCCGGCGTCTCCTTGATCTTCTTGCTAAGCGCTTCGCCGAACTTACCATTGGGCCACATCTCTTTGATCTGCCGGGCCTTCCAGGTCCGGGTCCAGTAACGCCCCCAGATATCGCCCCAAGGACCAAGCTCTAGCGCCAAGTCCTGGATCGGCACCGACAAGCAGCGGATCGGCTGATGCTTGTCGCCCTGCAGCATTAGCATCGCGCCCGTGCCCGCAAAGAGATCGAGATACATTTCGGCGGACGCCAAATGAAACTGCGAGGTCGAGAGCGCAGCAGAGACAGCCTCACTGATCAGGGCCAATCGCTCGTCGAGCTCCTTCTTTTCGTCGGCGTTTTTCCCCACAGCCGGACCAGCATGCAGCTCGAAGAACTTTTGAAACGGCGGCGTCAGTTCCTGCTGTAGGCGCCCCGCAAAACGGAACGCGGCGTCGATAGCCGTGGCGTCAAACACTTTATCCGTGAGATTGTCGCCAGGACCCGCAGCGAGCCCGGCACTGCGGTACGGGATGACGTATTCGTAAACTTCGCGCAGCAGCTTGTCCCAGCGGCCGCGGTACTGCACGGCGGCCTGCGCGCGTTTTTTAATCGCCTTGATATCGGGGGCTTGAGTGTCCGCCATCGTTACCCGCCGAGCAGCGAAGAAAACCCAACGCCGCTATCGCCCGTTTCCGTGAACGTCAGCGTGGCGCCACGGCCGCCGCGGCGGCGCGTGCGCTCGCGCGCTTCGCGGTCCGCCGTAGCTCTAGCGGCTTCGTCTTCTCGGCGTTTCGTCAGATCGGTCTGCGCTTTGATAGCCGCGTCGCGCTCACCTTCGCGTTTGCGCAAAATCGCGGCCTCAGCCGAACGTGCCGAGGCATCGCGCCGGGCACCTGCAGCTTCGGCCGCTTCACGCGCCGTTTGCTCGCGCCGAGCTTTCTTGCGATCGGAAAAGTAGCTGAGGCCCTGACTAACCAGCTTCCCAACGAGCATTTCCATCTCACCCCTCCGTCGACCAGATTTCAACCTGCCCCGAAACTACGCGGCCCGTGCGCTTCAAGCCGCAGGCGGCGGCCATCACATGTCCGGCGCGATTGGAACGCGCAACCCACATCTCAACCGGCTGGCCCGTGATGGCCATCGTTGCGCGCATGCACTGCCTCGCAGCCGCGACAAATGCCGGAAGACAGCGTTCGACGCCAACCCCCATCCGCGACCACATCACGTGCGCTTCGCCGGGCATAATACCGAACAAGCCAAGGGGGGGGGCAAAGGCGGCGCGGCGCACAACCCATGCCGGACCGGCGGCGACGCCGTAGAGTAAGCCCTGCAGTTCTTGACTGCGCGGCGTTTCGATGCCGAGAGCGTCGAGCAGATCGTAGACGTCGCGCGCGCCGGCCTTCGTCACGATCATGGCCGCGATCCGAAGACGCTGAAGCTGGTTTTCGCAATCGTGCAGCCGCCGGTTGGCGCCTGCTGCCGGGCACCGTTCTGACGATTGATGACGGCGAGCGTACCGCGCGAGCCGAGGCAGAGATATTGCAGGCCGTCGTGCGGATGCGAGTATTCATTCTTGGCCGGCTTCGGCGCCATCTCGTCGCCGGTTTCCTTGCGCACTTTTTCGTAACGGTAGTGCGAGGCAAAACCTTTCCTGATGTAGACACACGCCGGCGAGATCAACAGCGACGGCTGCGTTCCGTCGATCAAATACAGCAGTTCCTGGCGCACAGCGTCCTGGCGGATAGCCGGCTCGTTCGACGGCGCGGGTTCCATACGCAATCCCGTCGCTGCCTCGACGATCTGCACCCAACCGAGCTCACCGCTCAACTTATCAATGCCGTCGAAGGCCGTCGGGTCGACGAAGGCTCGGCCGCGCGGAATATCGCGCGCTTCGCTTTCGAGCCAGAGTTTCAACTGCTCGGCAAAGCGCGTCGGGCCGCAACGGTCAAAGTAAAATTCCTTAACGATCCGGCGCTGGCCGGTCGACGTGCGCTGCGAGACGATGCCCGCCGGATGCAGACCGTATCCACCGTCAAAACCAAATTCGAGCGGCACGCCAGGCAGCAGCCGCAGCGGCTCGCGCGCGCAATGGATATCGTCGTTGTACTCCTCGTAAACCGGCTTACCGTTGCGCGAGTACCCGACCTTGTTGTCGATCATGCGCGCCACCCACCACGGCTGATGCGCGTTGGCGGCTGCGAGACGGTCGTAATAGCCTTCCGGCAGATGCTTGATGTTTTCCGCGTCCGGCATGCGCCCACCCGGCTGCAGAAAGAATTCGGTTTTGCCGAGATGCGCCAGCTGCGGATCGAGTTCGCCAAAACGCATATTGAGCAGCCAACTATCGAACTCCGGCGCGTTTAAATCGCCGATCACGCCGTAATCGAACTTCGAACCCTGCGGCAGATCCTTCATCGACGGGAAACGGCCGCAGCGGCCAGAGCCGTAGGTCAGAACTTCCTGCGTCTGCAGGTTGACTTCGTTCAGCATGAGATCGGTGATCTCATACCCGCCCATGAAATCTTCGATATCCATATCGCCGACGGCCGCGAACTCGATTTCGAATTCGAGCGGCACGCCGTCGAGGTCTTCGAACTCGAGCAAATGTTTCGACGGCCGGTCCTGGCCGCCTTCCCACTTGCCCTGCGTTTTCGGAAACCACTTGTGCCACGAGCGGATCGCGGTGCGTTCCATGCGCCGGTACGTGTCGCGCAACACGAGAGCACGATAGCGGCGCACACCATCCTTGCAGATCGGCATCTTGTTGGCGCGGTGCAGCAACTTAAAGAAACACGTCGTCGTTTTAGCCGAGCCGTACGGCCCCTGGATGAACGACACAAACGAGTTGTCCCAGAAGAACCGCTCCGAGACTGGACCCGGGAATTGGAAATTCATTAAGCTGTCGAGGGAGTGCTCGATCTCCCCCTCATCAAAACCTTCAGGAACGTAGAGCCGGCCATCGGCAAGATCGAGCATTAGGCGCCACCCCCGACCCCAGTCGTGGTCCAAACCTCGCGGCCGTCTGAACTCGCAGCAACCGCCTGTATCGCCTCAGTGTGTGAGAGCACCCCCCCCAACAAGGAGGGCGCGAGCGGTTTCCGGGGGCACCCCCCCGTCGTGTTTCCTGCCGCGAAAGGCACCCCCGCTGATTTATCATCAGCGCGTTCACTCAGCATTTGTAATATCCTTCAATGCGTTAGCCTCATCGTCCGACTTATCGCCGTCCGACTTCCCCACTTCCACGTCGATAACCCCTTGATTTTCCTTGAGCCGGAACCCGAAGCGCTGCGCCATGCCCTTGGCCTGTGCCGCATTGGCCTGGCCGATGACCAGCACCGTGCGCGTGGCGCTCTTGTCGTCGATCTCGACAGCGGTTGGCAGCTTCTGCTCAAGATACGGCAGAGCCTCCGTAGCGGCCCGTATTTGCAGCGCCAGGACATCTTTGGCCTCAAGGCCGATGTACTCGGCATCGCCATCCTTGCGCATCACAGCGCCGTATTTCTCGCGCAGATCGGCCGGTGTCGAGGTCATCACCTCGATCAGGAATTCGAGCGGATGCTGCTTGCCGGACGCTGCCAGCCACTTCTGCCAGTCGCGCGAGCGCTTGTTCATCGCGCCCCGCGGCCGCCCGGCGCCGCGCGCCTCCGCAGCCGGCCCCGTTCGTCCACTTTCGTCGCCTAGAAGCGAGATTTGAGCACTTTCAGCCATTTCCGGCCCTTATTTTATTCGTCCAACGTGCCTGCCTCAGTCACTGAGGCAGTGAGGCAGCGAGCGAGGCAGACCTAAGTCACTGAAAGAGAATACATAACACCCCCTTTGCCTCAGTGCCTCAGTGCCTCAGTTCGCGCGCGCATGTACGCGCACACATGTAGGCTGTTATCCCGAGGCAGCGGGACAGTGGGACAAAACAACGTTTAACGCTACATAATCAACAACTTAACTCTGCCTCGTTCGCAACTGCGTAATGAGGCAAGCGAGGCAGAAAACACAACCGGAACGCGCAATTAAATCCCCTAACCCGCAACACTCGAAGACATTCTTGCCCTTTCGGGGTCGGGGGACGGGACAGACAAAGGCGACGCAACAGAGCATAACCGCACTGGCAAGGGAGGGGTCAGCTGAACAGCGGCTTATCGTGGTTCGTATGATCGTCGCGCATTAGCCCGCTCTTGCCGTAGAGGGCGTCCAGGCTCAACAGCGTGCACCGCTGCTTGTCGCCGTTGATGCGCACCTGGGATAGCTCCCAGAGCGTGCTCCTGGGCCCTTGGCGCAGCGCCTGGCCCCACACGCCCGCATTCTGATCGCCCTGCCAGCGCGAGCCCAGAAACAGCTTGTGCAGCATGGGCCCGGCACTCGGCACGGCCAGCCAATCGCCCGGCAGACCGTTGGCATTGCGTACGAGCCCGACGCCGGCCTGTTCCAGCTTCTCGCGCACCTCCTTGAACGTCGTGCCCTCTTCCTTCTCAACCAGAGACACGAGCACGCGGCCGATGGTCAACTTAGCGCCGTTGCGCCAGGCATCGACCGGCGACGTCAAGAGATACGACAGGCACGCGCGCCAGTTGTCGGTCGCGTCTTCGAGTTCCGACATGCCGCTGGCTTTCATCAGCTCGCGCCACTCGGACAAATTCTCGCCCATGGGCAGTTTTAGGCTCTCGAACGAGGTGCCGACCATGACGCTCGCGCACGCCAGCAGAATACCGAACGTATCCTGCCCGCGCTGATCGTGACCGGCTTCGCGCAGCTCGTCTTTGTAAGCCTTCAAATGCCCCTGCAGCTGCGGGAAGCCGTCGATCATGCGCCGGAGCACCATCTGCCCGAGCATGGCTAAGTCTTCGTCCAACAGTTCGTTGCCAAGCTCGCGGCCCAAAAGCTTCAGTTCTTCCTCGCTGACATGGGTCGGGGGCGGCAAGGATGGGTCGATCTTGTCTAAGCGCAGCAGCGCGAAGCGGCTCAAATCCTGCGGCAAGAGCGGCGGCGCATTGATCGAGGAAAAGATAAACGCCGAACGTATCGAGAATTCCGATCCGACACCGCGGTCGCCGCCGCGCAAGCCGCGCCCGCCGGACGAGGCTTGGCGCGCCAGCTCCAGAATGCGCATGGCCTGCCGGTTATCGGCACTGCCCTCCATTTCGTCGATGGCGACCGGCAAGCTGTCTTGCCCGACCAACTGATAGATACCGGCTGCCGTCGTGTTCGCAGTCGAGATGATGCCATCGCCGAATAACTTTTTGATAATGCCTTGCAGCGTCGATTTGCCGGTGCCGCGGTCGCCGGTCATGTAAACCATGGGCCGCCACTTCAAGGCGCCGCCGATCATGGCCGCGCCGATCCAGCCTAAGAGCAAGACCGGATCGATCTCGGGTCGCACCCAGTTCCAGCGCCTGAGCAGCGGCAGCAGAAGCTTCGCAGGATTACCTTCCTCGTCGATAGCCGTTGGCCAAGGCTCTAGAGATACCGGGCGTTTTGGATAGACAAAGCGGCCGAATTCGCCGGTTGGATGCGTCTTGCCGTAGAGGCGCACGCTTGTGCCCGCGTGATAGATCAGATCCTCTTTCGCGCCCAGCCACGCGCCGCGGCCGCGCACACGATCAGCCGGCGTCCAAGGGCCTTTCGCAGCGCAAGCGGTCATGAGATCGGCAACGGCCTCGTCGTTGGCAAAGCCTGTAATCTTGCCTTCCTTGTTGTAGCGCGGCCATGCCCACGGCAGATAATTCTTCCGCCCCATAAACAGCGACATGACCGGGATTTTGCCGAACTTGCCGTTGTCGACTTCGCGCAGCTGCCCAATCGTATCGAGAAAATAAAATGTGTCGCCATCGACACCCAGGGGCACCACGGGGCAATCGTCAGGGAGCCCCAAACGGTTCGGCGTCCACTTGCCAGGCGACACGCCTTGCGCGCTCTCATCGCCCGGCTCAGGATCGAGTGCCGTGGTATCGTGCTGCGGCGCGGCGGGCGCTGCCTGCGGCAACTCGAACCGCTCGGCGCCCGAAATCGCGTCCTGCACAGCCTTGAGGTTCGGTTTATTCGTCACGGGCTTCCTCGGGGAACACGATATGATCTTGGAAATCCAATTCGGCTGTGCGCGTGACGTGCCCCAGCACGCGCGCAACCCGCATGCCTACCTCTGAGGCGGGCCACGCGGTGCCAGTCTGACGCATGAGCTTGCGCCATTCCTCAACCGTCAGCGTGAGCGAGATCGTCAGCGGCATAGCCTCGAGCGCCTGCGATCCGATCCGTGCCTGTACTTTCATTGCTTAACCCCAAAAGTTCGCTGATGCCGTCCCGCAGCCGCTCGGCTGCATCTTCTTCGCGCTCGCCGGGCTTGCGCATGATCGCCACTTCAACGACACGCCCGCCTGCGAGCAAACGCAGCACCTTTTGCGTCATCGTATAGCGCGCCCTGCCAATACCGAGGCCGTCGAGCACGCCGTTGACGGTCCAAGGCTGCATCGGATAGCCGTTAGCCATGCGCCGTCTCCGGCTGCTGTGCGCGTTTGAGCGCAATCCGGTACAGCACCAAATAACCCATGAGATCGAGCACGGTATCTTCGCCCGCGTCATGCCCGCGCATCATGCGCGCGATCTTGTCGTCGATGCGCACCTTCAATTGCTCGACAGTATCGGCCCGCGAAAAAATCCGCACCGGATCGAGCGCGCTGTTGCCGTAAGCGGCGTTTTTCTGGATCAGCATGTTGCCGAGGGCCGTTACTTCCTGCATCACGTCGAGCACGAAGGGCGGCAGCGGCTGAGCCTGCGGCTCAGGCTCGGGAGTGGAGAGTGGGGAGTGGGGAGCGGGGGCGGGTTCCGCGCCTGCGGTTGCCGCCGTCTCTTCATTCAACTTCTCAATACGCGCCATCTCGGCAACGTGCCGCTGCTCCGCCGCGCGCTTGCGCTCCGCCAGATCGCGGTCGTCATAGGTCTGGCCGTTGGCTTCGCCGTTCATTCTGCCGCTTCCTTCCGTTGATCGCTGTAACTCAGCACCGGCTGATCGTTGAACGAGGGCCGCTTGCCGTTGCCGAGGCCGTCGCCGCGCTTCCAGAAGCCGGCATCGGGCAGTGCCACGACCGCTTCCGTTGCCGCGCGGCGCTTGGCGATTTCGACGCGCGCCTCGCGCACGAGCGGCGGCAGAACGGCTGCAAAAACCTCGAAGGCTTTGCGCTCGGCCAGCGGCAGATCGGGCCAGGCGCAAATGCGCCGCTTAGCGACGTGGCTGGCTGTGTGGAGATACAGCGCTTCGCCGGAGATGGGCGCATGCGCCACAACAAAACTCGCGAGCTTGGCCATGTGATCGGCCTGCTCTTGCGGAGAGGGCTGTTGCGTGCGGCAATACCAGAACCGCCCCGGCACGAGCTTGACGCCGTCGCCGGCGTAGGAGAGCACGATATCGAACGTCGACATGGCGCAGCCGTGGGCAATCGCCGCCGCGCGATCCTCGTCGAGCGTCGTCAGCGCTTCTTGATCTTCCTGTTTGTCCTGCCGCTTTGCCACTAGGCCGCCCCCCTCAGTGCGTCGTTCATGTCTTTGCCGATTGGCGAGCGCGCCACGCGCACTTTGCGGCCCTGCCTGGCCAGCGCTTCGAGCCCGCGATTAAGCGAGCGCTCAGCCTGCGGCTTGCCCCAATCGTTATCCGCGCACACGATCACTTCCGCGCAGCATGCTGGGAGCTGAATGTGCTCCAAGTTGCCGAGAGAGCCCGCAGCCCAGACGCGCAGATCTGGCCGCGCCAGCGCCACCGACAATCCATCCTCGACGCCCTCAACAAGAGCGAGTGTATCGAGCAGCCCATGCTTCGCGGCCTCGTCCGGCGCCATTTTGGTTTCGCCGCGCCAGAGCCGGATCGCGAGCCCGCGATACGACGGCCAGATTTTCCTGACGGGCGTTACGTCCGCCTTGCCGCTGCCGTCGGGCAGCAAAAACGTGCGATGCACGGCCTTGATGCTGCGATCATCTTGAAAGCCCGCAACCATCACCGGCCAGAACGTGTTGGTTTCGGAATGCCGGTGACGCGGGATTGAACCGAGACAGCCGGGCACCCGCGCCAGCAGCGACACGTCGATACCGCGCGATAGCAAGTATTGGTGCGCGATGGTCTTCAGAAAATCCTTCGGCTTCTTGCCGTCGTTCTTACTCGCGACAAACAGCCCGAAAGCCCGCTTCTGATTTTCAGCGAGCACGGCAGCCTCGCGTTGATCGCGCTCGGCCTCGATCTTTTTTTGATGCGCCACAGCTGACGCGACGGCCGCCTGCGGCAGCTTTTCGTAATTCAACCAGGCCTTGGCCCAGCGGAGCGCTTCGCCGCGGTCGATCCTTTGCGTCATGCAAATCAAATCGATGATATCGCCCTTATCGCCGGAAGCCTCGTCCCGCCAGGCGCCGGGCGTTTTACCGGCGCGGTCGACGAAGATGTAAAACGAGCCGGGCTTGCGATCGTCGCGCGACGGGTTGCGCGCCACCCAGTAGCCGTATTGCAGACGGCCATCGGGCGCCACCTGGCGCACCAACTCTTGAATGCGCGTTTGTAACAGCGCCTTCACCGTCTGCATGTCGCTACAGGTTTGCATCACGCCGCCTTTTGCTTAAAGCGCACGCCGAGGAAGTGCTCGCCGTGGCGGCGCACGCCCGTCGCCTCGAACAGACGCAGGAACACCGCGCGCGCCATCGGCTCTCTGTGCCGCGCCAGCTCCCAGCCGAAATAGGCTTCGCACAGTTCCTGTTCCGTCATCATCACGCCGGGGCGCGTTTCCAGCATCTCGGCACGAAAGGCGACGATGCTATCGGCAACGGGATGCGCGGCTGCGCCCGCACTCACCAGATGCTCAAGACGCAAGAGCTGCGGCCCGCCATTGACGAAGCGCAGATCGAACAGCCACGGCCCGCACGTCGCGATGAATTCGAGCATCGCCGTCAGAAACACGGCAAAGGCAAATTGCACCTGGTCCGCAGTGACCGTGACCGTCTTGCCCTGATACCAGGACGCTACCGCACCGCCGAAAGCTTGCGGCACGACCCAGCCGGCATCCGCGTCTTTGATCTGAGGCCCCGCAGCGAGCGCGGCCGTCAGCTCCGGCAGCTTCTCCTGCAATTCGACGTAGCGCTTGGCCTTCGCCTCTTCAGCGATCAGCGCCGTGCACTTCGGGCCCCGCCCGTCTTTGTAGTTCTTGCCGGTGCGGCTGCATTCGAGATTGCGATCCGCAGCAACCGCATCGGCCGGCCTCTGCGGTCCGAGCAGCGCGAGCTCGTCGCGCGCCATCTTGAGCGCATCGTTGCTGCTGTTGTGCGTTCCGGCCTTGCTTTCGAGCGCCGCCGAACCCTTCGACAGATTAATGCCGATGGTCGCCCACCCGCACCATTGCCCGAGCACCAGCTGCAGCACCACCATCAACACCAGGCCCGCCTGGCGCGGGCCCTTTGTGGTTTTGACTTCGGACGCCGCGTAGGCGCCGAGAACGGCGATGGATACGAACGCCATCGCCATCAAGAACCCGCCGATTTCGTAGCCCATCAGGAAGTTGAGCCCGGCAACGACAAGAAAAACCATCAGCCAGGTCGGCCGCGCTATCGGCCGTTCCGAACACCAATCCTTGAATTTTTCAACCATCCCTCGTCCCCCTCAGTGATGCACGAACGCAGAGCCGAGCGCGGCGACCGCGCCGTCGAACGCCGCGTCGTCGCGCAAATCCTCGATCCATCTGATTTGTTTTTTGATCTCAGTCCGCGAAATGCCGCCGGAAACGCGGGCCAGCGACTTGATCGCGACACCGCCCTCCGTGTGCGCGAGATAGCGCGCCAGATTGCGGCCCTGCCCGTCCGGCACGATCCTGACGGCGCGGCGCAGCACCAGCGCGGCAAACATCATGTGCGTGCCGCTGGCGTGCTTGCCGATCGTGTCGCGAAGTACGCTCATGAGAAACGCACCCCCGCCATGCGATGGATGGTTTCCGACGCCGCCTCGGCTTGCTCGAGTTCTTCTTCAGCCAAGGGTCTCAGCGCCGAGACGATGGCCAGCCACTTCCAGCGCCGCTCATAGGAACAGGTCGCGAGATTGGCCAACGCGCTGGCGAACATATGCGCCGCGGGCGCGGTGATTTTGAACGCCGCGATGCGCGTGGGCAGTAGAGCGATGGCTTGCACATCGACGGCCTGCGGGCCGGGCGCCGTCACGTCGTCGGCGGAGACCATGAGATCGGCGATAATCTGCGAGATGCTATCGCGCGGCGTTGAAGCGTGCATTCAAAGTCTCTCCGTTGCGGGGAGCAGCGAGCCCCCGGATTTGAAATCCGACGCAACAAGAGAACTTGCCCGCGACGGCGGGCGGGGGACTTTAAGGGGCGTGAGATGCCGGAATTTCGAGCGGCAGCGACATAGGCAGCGGGACACCAAGCGCTTCTCTGAGTTGCCGCTCAAACTCATCGAGCTTTGCTTCCAAAGCGCCGAGGTGCTTCTCTAAAGTCTTCGTGTTCGGACTGTTCTCGCCGTGCTTCCAGCGATAGATGCGCGCGTAATCCACCGTTGCCATTCGGCAAAGCTTCGACAACGACAGGTTAATCCGCGCAGCGCGGCGTTCTATTGCGGATAGGCGATCATTAAATTGCATACTCGTAATCAAATGCGATTTGCCACCATTGTCAAGCTGCACAGAAACACGATGCACGGTTGCGTCACTGTTCGCAATAATTCGATTGCAAGCAGAAGAGAGGATGGACCGTGAGCAACACTAAGGACGATCGCGCCGTTAAGGTATGGCTTGAGGCCGCGATAAAATATTCCGGCCTGCGACCGACGCCATTCGCGAAAAAAGTTGGCCTTTCGGCCTCGACCGTGGTTCGGGCGCTAGACCCAGAAAATCCTACTGAACTCGACTCGCGATCAATCACCAAAATCGTCGAAAACCTCGGGATACCAGGACCCTATACGGATCGAAGCGGAACTCCATCTCGCGGCCCCGGCTTCGCGGAAGATGAGCTGGGCGTGCCGGACAGCCAGCCTCCGACATTCGCCGGGGAACCGCTCACGCCAAACCAGTACGTACGGGAAATCCGAACGCGGGCGCTCGAGCTTGAGGGCTATCCACCCGGTGCGCTCGCTCTATTCGACATGTCGATGGGCCCACGAGCCGGCGATGCCGTAGCGGCCAACATCTACAATTTACAGCGCGGATCGGCCGAGACAGTGTTTCGGCTCTACGATCCGCCCTACCTCATTTCGCGCTCGACAGACCGGAGCGTTCAGGCCAAACCGCAGCTGGTCGACAACGAACGGGTGAAGATCATGGCTGTGGTGACAAAAACCTTATTGATCCGCGGCGCAGCATGACCACCCTGCTCAGAATGATATTTATTATCAGCATCCTCACGCTCGCACTGAGCGCAAACGCGATAGCCTTGTTCATCTGTTCCCGAATTGAACAGTGGAGCGACAGCCGAAAAGCACATGAGCGAGTAGGCCTAGCGGTATGGGCAGCTGCGATAGCCGCCGCCTACTTGCTGGAGCCGTTCTTTCCTCACCACTAATCTTTTGCGCAATTTTTCTATTGCGCTCTCGCAACGAATATGGTTTAACCGTACTCGTCCCTAAGACAGCGGCCCTGCGCGAGACCGGCCGGCGACTACCCCTAGACCCATCCGC
>JBOFCQ010000327.1:0-2301 GCA_051646145.1 Hyphomicrobium sp. | reverse complement strand
CCCGTGATGGAAGGCAAGGCAGCGCTGTTCAAGCGCTTCGCAGACATCGACTCAATCGACCTTCTTGTCGATACGGAGGACGTCGAAGCATTCATCAATTCGGTGCGCTACTTGGGGCCATCGTTCGGGGGCATCAACCTCGAAGACATCAAGGCGCCCGACTGCTTTATCATCGAAGAGCGCTTGAAAGAGCTGCTCGACATTCCTGTGTTTCACGATGACCAGCATGGCACGGCGATCGTGGTCGCGGCAGGCGTGCTCAACGGCTTGAAAGTTGTTGGCAAAGATATCGCCAAGGTGAAGCTTGTGTGCGCGGGGGCCGGCGCTGCAGCGCTCGCGTGTCTCAATCTGCTGTTGAAAATCGGCTTGAAGCGCGAGAACATCTTCGTCGCCGATATCGAAGGTGTGGTCTATGAAGGCCGCACCAAGCTGATGGACCCCTACAAGTCGCCGTTCGCACAGAAGACCACGGCACGCCAACTCGGCGAAGTCATAAAAGGCGCCGATATTTTTCTCGGACTTTCGGCGGCCGGTGTCGTCTCACGCGAGATGGTCGTCTCCATGGCTGAAAAACCCCTTATCTTCGCGATGGCCAATCCCGATCCGGAAATCAGCCCCGACGACGTGCACGCCGTGCGCCCTGACGCCATCATGGCGACGGGCCGCTCCGACTACCCAAATCAGATCAACAACGTCTTGTGCTTCCCGTTCATCTTCCGTGGCGCCCTCGACGTGCAAGCCACCACGATCAACGACGCCATGAAGATCGCGGCCGCCGAAGCGATTGCAGAACTTGCGCGCGCTGAAGTGCCCGATCAAGTTATGGCGGCGTTCCATGGCGAAAGGCCCATGTTCGGACCGGGCTACATAATCCCCGCGCCTTTTGATCCTAGACTCATGTCGCACGTGCCCGCGGCCGTCGCCAAAGCGGCGATGGATTCGGGCGTCGCGCGCAAACCCATCGTCGATCTCGACGCCTATGTGTCTCGTCTCAAAGGGCGTCTTGACCCCATCGTCGGGTGGCTGCAATCGACATTCGACAAGGTGAGAAGCGAACCAAAACGCGTGGTCTTTACCGAAGGCGAAGATCAGGCCGTGATCCGCGCCGCAAACTCATTCTTCAATCAAGGCTTCGGGCAACCTATTCTGATCGGCACGCGCGAAGTTGTGACGGAACGCTTTCGCGAACTGGGCGTGCCGCTGAAAAGCGACTTCGAACTTGTCGATACGCGCACCTCGCCCCACATCGAAGAATTCACGGAGTTTCTCTACGCGCGCCTCCAACGCCGCGGCTATCTGAGACGCGATTGCCAGCGGCTCGTTGCCAATGAGCGCAATGTGTTTGGCGCGCTCATGGTGGTGCACGGCTATGCCGACGCCATGGTCTCGGGCGTGACGCGCAACTGGACCAGCGTTTATCGCGACGTGCACCGTGTGTTAGACGAAAAGCCCGGACGGCACGTCATTGGCGTGTCATTGGCCTTGTGCCGGGGCCGCGCCGTAATCATCGCCGATACCAGCATTCACGACATGCCAACCGCGGAGCAACTCGCCAACATCGCGACTGAGGCGGCACGAGCGGCGCGCAATCTCGGCATTGAACCGCGCGTTGCCCTGCTTGCCTACTCGACCTTCGGGCAGCCGCGCGGCGAACGCTCGGACCAGGTTCTCGAAGCGGTCAAAATTCTCGACGAGCGCCAAGTTGATTTCGAGTACGACGGCGACATGGCGGCCGACGTTGCGCTGAACAAAGCGCTGATGGGGCATTATCCGTTCTGCCGTCTGAGCGACACCGCGAACGTGCTCGTGATGCCGGCGTTCCACGCGGCGTCGATTTCAACCAAGATGCTGAAGGAACTTGGCGGTGCGACCATTATCGGGCCGATGATTGTTGGTCTGTCTCATTCGGTGCAGATTTGTTCGTTCGGCGCGACCGACGCCGACGTCGTCAACATGGCAGCGCTTGCGGCGTATGGAGCGGGAAGGGTGTAGGAGTGGGCAGGGCGCATAAGGTTCAGTTTGCCGCCTGCCCCGCGAGGGGACTTCCAAGTGGTCACGCGGCAAGAACGCGCCGTCAGGCGCCGAATGGCGGCATAATCGATGTCTCAGATTTCATCGTGAGGTTCGGCGCACTATGCTTCGCGAGAGCAAAAGCGGTAATTTGTAGGGCGCATGTATGGACGGCGTCCGCGGTGCAAGAGGATTCTTGAGTTTTTTGCGAAGCGTCCGGGTGCGGGCATGTATTCGGCCTGTTCGTCGAGCGAAAGCGAGCTTTCAATCGATGCGGCCGCTCTGGCCGCT
>JBOFCQ010000323.1:0-1797 GCA_051646145.1 Hyphomicrobium sp. | reverse complement strand
GGGAACAATTGCGGCCATGGACCTTGCCACCCGCAATGCGGACGGCTATCTCGCCGATGTGGCGCTCACGATGCGCGCGCATTTTCTCGACAGCGGAATATTATTGAGACCGCTCGGCGCGACGATCTACGTCATGCCGCCTTATTGCATCACGCGCGACGAACTCGCCGCTGTCTATGCGGCGATTGGCGATGCCGCGGAAAGGTTCGCGACATGAGTGGCGTTGAAATCGTCGGCATGGGGCACTATGCGCCCGAGCGCCGCGTTCCCAATGCGGAGATCGAAGCCCGCCTCGGCCTCGACGCCGGCTGGATCAAGCGCCGGACCGGCATCGACGCGCGGCGCTATGTCGGCAACGAGCAAGCGCTTTCCGACATCGCCCTACAAGCAGGCCAGATGGCGCTCGACGCCATGTCCATCGATCGCCGCGACATCGGCCTGCTTTTGCTGGCGACATCGACGCCCGATCACCTGCTGCCGCCATCAGCGCCGCTTGTCGCGGACAGGCTTGGCATCGGTCACGCGGGCGGTATCGACATGACAGGGGCCTGCGGCGGCTTCATCTATGCGCTGACGCTCGCCGACAGTTTCGTGCGCACACACGATATGCCAGTGATGATCATCGCGGCGAACGTGCTGTCGCGGCGGATCAATCCGGCTGATCGCGCCAGCAGCATATTGTTCGCGGATGCCGCCGGAGCGGTCGTACTCGCACCAAGCTCGCGCGCCGACGCCGGCGTGCGCGGCGCGCACCTCGCGTCGAAAGGCAGCCGCTATGATCTCATCAAGATCCCAGGCGGCGGCAGCCGCAAGCCGTTCGCCGAACTGGCGTCACCCACCGAAACGCTGATGGTCATCAACGACGGCCAAGCCGTATTTGCAGAAGCCATCGACATGATGACGACGGCGGCCCGCATTGCGCTTGGCAAAGCCGGTATCGATGCGCACGCTGTATCGCATTTCATTCCGCATCAGGCCAATCGGCGCATGATGGATCGCACCGCAAGCCGTCTCGGCATCGGCAATGATCGCCTCGCATCGACCATCGCCGAATTCGGCAACAGCTCGGCCGCGACCATACCGTTCACATTGTCGATGTGCGCCAGTGAGCGGCGCTATCAGGCCGGCGACATCGTGTTGATGACGGCGGCGGGTGCCGGCCTCACAGGCGGCGCCGTGGTCTTCGGCTGGTAGCCAGTCTGCGATACTCGAATTTGAAAAAGGAGCCCGGAACCGACGCGCGGGGATGTTCGGTTCCGGACCGTCTCTGGGGCACACAGTGCCCCGAGGGTTTTGCGGCACGCCGCTAGAACCGGTAATTCACGCCGGCACGCACCAAATCCACCTGATTGTCGAATGCATAGCTCTCGCCATTGGCGCTGACACCGTTGTGGCTGCCGAAATCCATATGCAGATATTCGAGCTTTAAACTGACGTTTTGCGCAAAGGCATGCTCGATGCCGCCGCCGATGACCCAGCCCGACCGCGTATCGCGGTTCTCCGCCGTTTCGCCGGGTGTGTTGCCGATAGAGACCTCATCGACCGCCATGAAGGCCGCGCCGCCCGTCGCATAAAACAACGTGCTTTCGAACGCGACGCCGGCGCGCCCACGTACAGTGCCCCACCACGGTCCGAAGCGTGAGCGATAGACGTGGCCGTCATAGACGATACGATCATCGTCGCTGGCGTCGATCAATCCGATATCGCCTTCGATACCAAGAACCAGCCCGCCATCGAACTGATGGTTGTAACCAACCGATAATGCCGCCAGCGCGCCGGCAGGGCTCGTCGATGCGA
>JBOFCQ010000310.1:0-3798 GCA_051646145.1 Hyphomicrobium sp. | reverse complement strand
CCGTGAACGCCTTTTCGATCGCGCCGGCAACCGCCGCCAGCGACAGTCCGGGCCTGAGCGGCGTCACCATGCCGATCGGCCCTGTAAACCTGAGAACAGGAACCACCGGCGTGCGCGTGAAAGGCCACATCGTGTCGTGTTCTCCTGATTAAGCGCGACCTAGCACCATCCTTGCGCCGCGCGCACCGCACCCGGCGGTCTCGCAGCATAACGTTCTGGCGACGCATCGCGCCCGCTATAAAGCAAGCGGCTCGCCACGCCGCAAGATACCGTCGACCTCTGCCGTGAAACTCTGACCGTCATCATGCAGGATCAGCGGCGGTCGCAGCGTCATCGGCGCGCGGCTGCCCTTCACGCCGGCAACGATGACGCGCAGGGCATTATCACCGCGCCGCGCCTGGATCGGCCGCACGATCAAACCGCCGAAGCGCCCATTGCAGGCGCTCAGAATGTCGGCCAGGGCTTCCGCCTTGTGAATAACGATCGCCGCGCCAGACGGTTTCGCCATGCGGGCCATAAACCTGAGCCACGCATCAAGCGTTCCGGCCGGCATGGCGTGCGCCGCCGCCTTCAACGCGTTGGGCGCCGCCGTACCGCTGCCATCATCGTGAAACGGCGGATTGGCGACGACGACGTCGAATGTTTCAGCGAGGGCAGCTAAGGGCCCAACCGGATTTGCAGCGCGGCCCCTTGCCGTGTCGCCAACACTACGCGGCGTGCCGCCCGGCGCAGCGGCGCTCTGATCGTCAGCGTCACTGTCAAAGTCGGCGCTGCCAGCGAGCGCACCCTCATAAACCGAAACACGCGCGGCGAGGCCGTTGCCCTCGACGTTGCCCCGCGCCAGCGCCGCGAGGTCCGCCGACCGCTCGAACAAGGCCACCTCGGCATCCCTCAGCCGCGCCGCCGCGCAGAGCCCGACCGTGCCGACGCCGGCGCCAACATCGAGAATGCGCAACGCTGGATGACGCAAGGATGGCGTGCCGACGTCAGGCGGCATGCGCGCGGCCTTAGCCCCCGCGCGCCACGGCGCGAGATCGGCCGGAATGGCCGCCGCCAGCAGCACGGCATCGATCCCCGCCCGATAGCCTTTCGCCGGCTGGCGGATCGTCAGGCGATCGCCGAGGAACCAGTCGTCGGTCGTCGCCAAGTCCTTGATCTGGCGCATGTCAGGAGACGGCATCGGCGGTGACCCAGGGCCCAAGTCCGGCATCGCGCAGAAGGCGTGCGGCGGGCATGAGATCGGCCTCAGACACCATCAGCCGGCGCGGAAACGCCCCGATCCCGGCTTCGACCCCGGCGATATGGCCATCAAACACCACAGCCGTAATCCCGGCGTCGCGCAGCACCGCCTCGGCAAAGCTCAGCACCACTCCATCCCCTGTCACCACAAGCTCGCGCATGGCCAAAGCATACGCTATGGAAGAGGTCGGCGCACCCTTGTCGGCGCGCATCATGGGCCGAAATTCAGGATCGCGCGTATACCGATCCTGAACCGCATGCATAAGGAACGTCGTTTTGGGCCGGGTCATATCCATCGAAGAGGGGCGCCAGTCGTCCGAGAACTTGAAGCCGCTGCTCGATCTGGTGGCCGACGACATGCAGGCCATCAACCGGATCATTCTCGACAAGGCCGTCTCCGACGTCGATCTGATTCCGGAACTCGCCCACCATCTCATCGATTCCGGCGGCAAGCGGCTGCGCCCGATGCTGACCATCGCCACCGCAAAGCTTTGTCAGTATGGCGCCCAGGGCCACATTCGCGTCGCCTCCGCCGTCGAATTCATGCACACCGCCACGCTGCTCCACGACGATGTCGTCGATGAAAGCGACACGCGCCGCGGCCGCAAGACGGCGCGCATGATCTGGGGCAATCAGGCGAGCGTTCTCGTCGGCGATTTCCTGCTTGGGCAAGCGTTCCGCATGCTTGTCGACGTCGGCTCGCTGCCCGTCCTGAAGATCATGTCGAACGCCGCCGCCACCATCGCCGAGGGCGAAGTGATGCAGCTTGCCGCGGCCAAGAATACGGCCACGACCGAAGACGAGTATCTGGCCATCATCAATGCCAAGACGGCGGCGCTGTTCTCCGCCGCCGCCGAGGTCAGCCCCGCCCTCGCCCAGCGGCCCGCCGATGAGCAGAGCGCGCTCAAGTCCTACGGCAAAAATCTCGGCCTTGCTTTCCAGCTCGTCGACGACGCGCTCGACTATGCCGGCGACAGCCAGCGTCTCGGCAAGGCAACGGGCGACGATTTCCGCGAAGGCAAGATCACGTTGCCGGTCATCCTGAGCTTCCGCCGCGGCACACCCGACGAGCGCGCCTTCTGGAACCGCACGATCGTCGAAAGCGACATCCGCGACGGCGATCTCGAACACGCCGTGGCGCTGATGCGCCGCCATAAGGCGATTGAAGCGACGATGGAACGCGCCCGCTCCTACGGCGCCATCGCCCGCGACGCGCTCGCCATCTTCCCCGATACCCGCGAGAAAGATGCGCTGCAGAAGGTTATCTCGTTCTGCATCGAACGCAGCTATTGAGCATTGGCGCCGGTAGATCCGGTAGCGCCGGCCCACCGCGGTCTCGTTAAGGCGCAGGGCCTGCAATCCGGCTCTGGCGCACGAACCACGCTGGGTTGCGGCGCGCCAACTGTTCGGCCGCCACGCCGGCATCGTGAGCGGACGCGAAAACGGCGAACGCCGTTGGCCCGGCCCCGGAGAGCGCCGCGACATGACACGTCGAGAGTGCCCGCAACGCCATCAGCACCGCACCACTCTCGGCCACCACAGACTGCGCGGCACCTTCCATATCGTTGCCATTCTTGCGCATGAAGGCCACGAGATCGTCGCGCGAGGCGAAAGAGTCCGGCGCCTGCCGCGCTGTCCGCTCGAACGGTGGCGCCGCCAGCGCCTTGAACACGCGCGCGGTCTTGTCGGCGGGGACAGGGCACATCGGATTGACGAGCACGACATCGAGCGGCTCAGGCAAGAGATCGGGCCGCGCCGTGACGCTATCGCCGATGCCGCTCATCCACGCCGTTTCGTTGGCAAGGCAAACGGGTACGTCCGCGCCGAGGCTGGCCGCCAGCGCCATCCAATCGACTGCGGCGGCACTCTGCGGATTGGCCGCCCGCACCAGCCGCAACAGCGCCGCTGCATCCGCCGATCCGCCGCCGATGCCCGCCGCAACAGGAAGCTGCTTGTCGAGCGTGACATGCCCGAGCCGCAACGCAGGCGTTAAAGCCGTGGCGGCGAGACGCTCCAGTGCGGCATGCAAAATGTTCGGGCCGCTCAGCGCCGCCGCGAACGGCCCCGTCACCGATACCGACGGCGGCGCGCTGAGATCGAGCGTCACGCAGTCGCCGAAGTCGGCGAACGCCACCAAACTTGCGATCTCATGATAGCCGTCGGCGCGCCGGCCGAGCACGTTCAGCGTGAGATTGATCTTGGCGCGGGCCGTGGTGCTGAAGGTCGTGTCACCGACGCGGAGCACGTCATCGTGGCCATCGATGGTCATGCCCGCCCCGCGCGATCACGACGCGACGGTGCCGCCTGCTCATATGCCAAAACACGATGAACCGAGACAGAGTGTGATCGTGCGCGCCGGGCCAAACGGTGCGCGACAGCCTGAGCATCAAACCGCTCGTCTGGTCGCGCTTCAGGCCGCTCGTTAGGCGATGTCACGCGTGGCGGCCGCACCATGGCGCGCCGACCTCGCTCACTCGACGGCCGGCTTCGGCGCCGGACGGCTCGCCGTCGGCCGCTTCGGCAGGTCGTCGCGCTGCGCCTGACGGTCCTTCTTCGGCA
>JBOFCQ010000307.1:0-2080 GCA_051646145.1 Hyphomicrobium sp. | reverse complement strand
GGCAGCCATACGGCCATCGCCAGCGCGGCCCATAAAGCGGCGCCAAGAAAAAACGGGCGAAATCCGGCGCTGAGAATTGTTGGTCCGCGGAACGCGCGGATGTTTTCGGCACGCGATGCCATGTATGGCCCTCGACGATTTTCAGCGCAACGAGACAAACCTCGTCAGGCGCGGCCGCCGGGCCCACTGTGGCGTCATCACGCGATCACTTAAGATCGCTGGATTCAAGTGTTGACAGCTTATATCGGTATTTACAATACCTATTCTGGCGCGACACGCTGCCTCGCTCTCATTGCGGACTTTTGAGGTGCGGCAGAACAAGGCGCACCTTCATCTCTATCGAAGGTACTTGCGCCGATGAGGCCCTTTAGCGCTTGGGAAAATCCATGCGATTGACCGCCTTCACAGACTATGGCCTCAGAGCCCTAATGCGTTTGGCGGGCACGCCCGAGCGCACTTTTACGACAGAAGAAATTGCGCGCGAGTTCGATATTTCGCGCGAACATTTGACGAAGGTTGTCCGCGCGCTGGCCGAGGCGGGGTTCATCGCCACCCAGCGCGGTGCCGGCGGCGGCTTTCACCTTGCAAGATCCGCAGCCGACATTTCAATCGGAGAGGTCGTGCTGAAACTCGAAGCGCGCCACGCGCTGGTTGAATGTTTCCGCGCTGACGGTGGCCAATGCGTGCTCACACCGAAGTGCCGCTTGAAGAAGCAGCTTGCCGCAGCACGCCATGCCTTTCTTGCTGAACTTGATAAAACAACGCTTGCGGAATGTGCCTACCCATCAGCCCCGCGACGTTGAAGTTGTCTATCGACCTCACGCGTCGCCGTTGCATGGGCAGCGAGCGATTTACCGACCGACGTACCGATTACATTCTGACGCATGGCCCTTGTCACGACCGGCGCGCCGATACAGTGTGTCGCTGATCGAGATCAGAACATCGGGACCAGCACTTGGAAATCGCGGAAAGCGGCGCAGACTTGAAAATTCTTGTCGTCGACGAGAATCCAATTCGGCGCGCCATCATCGATGAGGGCTTGCGGGAAGCCGGCTATGCCAACGTCGTCACGCTGGCGACGACGCTGCGCCTCGTCGATCACATCTATCGCCTCGATCCCGACGTCATCCTGATGGACCTCGAAAATCCGAGCCGCGATGTGCTTGACCAGATGTTCCAGGTGTCACGCGCGGTGCGCAGGCCGATTGCGATGTTCGTTGATCAGAGTGAGCGCGGATCGATCGCCGCCTCTGTCGATGCAGGCGTCTCGGCCTACATCGTCGACGGGTTGAAGAAGGAACGTGTCAGCGCCATCCTCGAGATGACGGTGTCGCGGTTTCGCGTGTTCGACAAGCTGCGGGCCGAACTCGACGAAGCGAAAACGGCGTTGAAGGATCGCAAGACCATCGATCGCGCCAAGGGTTTTCTCATGAAAACCAAGGGATTGAATGAAGATGCTGCATATAAGTTGCTGCGCCAGACTGCGATGCGCCAGAGCCGCAAGATCGCCGATGTCGCTGAAAGCCTGTTGAGCGCCATCGACCTGCTCGATGCCCCGGGAGACGATGCGCCATGACCGATACCGCGCCGCGCAGCGCCAACGGACTGCGCGAAATCCACGCCGGGTTCATCCCCCTCATCGATTGCGCGCCGCTCGTCATCGCCCGCGAAATGGGCTTCGACGCCGCGCAGGGGTTGCAGCTTGTCCTGCACAAGGACGTCTCGTGGGCCAATATTCGCGACAAGGCCGAAGCGGATGCCCTCGATTGCGCAATCATGCTGGCGCCGATGCCACTTGCGGCAACACTTGGACTTGGCGGCCGGCCCGCCGTGGCGATGACCGCGCTCATGGCGACAAGCCTCAACGGCAACGCCATCACCGTTTCAACGTCGCTCTACAACGAGATGCGCACCGCCGATCGCGCCAGCGCCGAGGGCGGCGGCATGTCGGCCGCCAAGAGTGTCGCAGCCGTCGTCGCACAGCGGCGTGCTGACGGCGTTGAACCCCTGACGTTCGGCATGGTCTACCCCTTCTCGTGCCATAACTACGATCTGCGCCATTGGCTGGCCTCGGCAGGTG
>JBOFCQ010000299.1:0-3676 GCA_051646145.1 Hyphomicrobium sp. | reverse complement strand
GTTCTCATGGCGACCGCCTTGAGCGGCGGCGCAGACGAAGCTTTGCGCTTCAATCGCGCGGGCTCGCAGCAGCGTATGCCAATGCGCTTCGCCCGTGATCCGGGTGAAGGCCGCCGGCACGGCGATCACATCGGCGCCGCCCTTTGCGAGGGCGCGGTGCAGGGCCGGAAACCTCAAATCGTAACAGATCGTCAGGCCGAGCGTTGCCCATGGCAAAGCAACGAGCACGGCTTGCGAACCCGCCGCATAATTATCGCTTTCGCGATAGACCTCGCCTGCGCCGAGATCGACATCGAACATATGGATCTTATCGTAACGCGCGGCGATCGCGCCGCTTGGCGCAATCACGTATGAGCGATTGGCAATACGTCCATCGCCGGTCTTCATGGCGAGCGAACCGATATGCAACCAAATGCCAAGATCGCGCGCGAGATCGCGCAAGGTTGCAAGACCTGGATCGCTGGCTTCGTCATGGATCGACGCGCGCAACGCGGCGGGGTCGAGTTCCATGATGTTCGTGCATTCCGGCGTCTGGATGTACTGCGCGCCAGACGCGGCGGTGGCGCGAATGAGATCGCGAGCGTCGGCGATATTGCGTTCCGGGCTGCGGCCCGAGCACAACTGCACGACGGCAGCGCGGAATATGTTTGACGAGCTTGCCACGTTGGCCATGCCTTATGCCGGCTTCTTTGGACGATACCTATTTAGACGGCCGATTGGATTTTGACGACCAGCGCGCGAGCGCTCTATTGGGCGAGCAGCGGATCGAGCTGACCGGCGCGATCGAGCGCATAGAGATCGTCGCAGCCGCCAACGTGCGTATCGCCGATCCAGATCTGCGGCACCGTCGTGCGTCCCCCCGACTTGACGCGCAGTTCATCACGCAGGTCCGTACGGGCCGTCACGTCAACTTCCTCGAAATTGGCGCCCTTACGCCGCAGCAGCTCTTTCGCCATGTGGCAATAGCAGCAATGACCGGCGGTATAGACCTTGACCTGTTTCATTCTGTGATGCCGCTCTCCAGGGCCTGCTCGCAGATTCGCACCCAAGCCTAATCATTTCATGTGTCTGTGCAAGATTTGAGGCCGTTCACGCACAGCCTTGCGGCACCTTGTTGCATGTCTGCCATCCAGGCGGCGCACATCGTCTTAGAAAGTGACGCCCACATCCGCGACAATGGCCAGTGCCAGCACGTCGACCCGCGTAGCGCCCGCTCTTTTCAACGCCTTGGCGGCAGCGCTGACGGTGGCGCCGGTGGTGATAACGTCGTCGACCAGGAGCACCGCACGGCCAGCAACGCTTGCGGCGTGGCGCGGCGGCACGGCAAAGGCGCCTGCGACGTTGCGCCGGCGTTCGTGCCGGGTCAGTCCAACCTGCGGCCGCGCCGCGCGCACACGTTCGAGTGCCAAAGGGGCTGTTTGCTTGCCCGCGGTGCGCGCAATCTCATTGGCCAGAAGGGCCGCTTGATTGAAACGCCGCGTGAACAGACGGCGGCGCGCGAGTGGCACCGGCACAATGACGTCGCAGTCCGCAATCAACGCTGCGCCAGCTTCTGCCAGCCATCGTCCGAACAGCCGGCGCGCATCGTGGCGGTCGCGAAATTTGAGATCGTGGATCAGGTCGCGCATCAAGCCGCTGAATTGGGCCACCGCACGTGCCCGGTCGAAGTCTGGCGGATCGGCCATGGCCGCCGCTGAGATCATCGTGCCGCCGGTGTCGAAGGGCAGCGGAATGCCCAGGCGGTCGCACAACGGCGGCCTGATGAACTGGATCTGACGCCAGCACGACGCGCAAAGTGCGTCATGTGTCAGCAGACGATCGGTGCACGCGAGGCAAACCGGCGGCAGCACGACGTTCATGAGCGTGGAGCCAGCACGACGCAGAGCGGCGGCCAGTCGGGCGGTGCGCGTTGGCTCAGTGCCGCGATCTTCGTCCAGAGGCCATTGAACAGCGGGAACGTGCGATGCATGCCGCGCGTCTAAGTCACCGCCGAAGCTCTCGCCTCGGTCGTGCGCGATGTTTATGGTGTGGTCCACGGCGCCATCCGCCTTATGCATGGCGCAAGCTTAGCGGCGCGTGGCGCCTTTCGCGAGTCTCTTGCACCCATGACGGCAACGCCTAACCCCCACATCTTCGACCGCGCGCTGTTGCGTCGGCGGCGCTGCCGATTTGCCGGCCGCGCGCGGGATCACGACTTTCTCATGGTGCGCGTTGCCGACGATTTTGTTGAGCGCCTTTCCGTCGTAAAGCGCACGTTTTCGCGGATCGCTATCGTGGGCGCGCACCCTGGCATCGTCGCCGAAAAATTGGCGCGCCTTTACCCCGACGCCATGATCATCGAATGCGATAGCGGGCCGTCACTCCTTGCCGGCCGCGCGCATGCAAGTGTTGTCTGTGACGAGGAAGCGCTGCCGTTCGCCGACCAATCGCTCGATCTGATTGTGTCGCCGCTGGCGCTGCAACACGTCAACGACGTGCCGGGCGTGCTGGCGCAGATGCGGCGCAGTCTGAAGCCTGACGGATTGCTGCTCGCAAGTCTTCTCGGTGGCGAAACCCTCAAGGAACTGCGCGCGAGCTGGCTTGAGGCGGAAGCGGATGTGACGGGTGGAGCGTCGCCGCGCGTTGCGCCATTCGCCGATGTGCGCGCGCTTGGCGCATTGCTGCAACGGGCAGGCTTCGCATTGCCGGTCGTCGATAGCGACACGGTGATTGCGCGCTATGCATCCCCGCTCGCCGTCATACGCGACGTGCGCGGCATGGGCGCAAGCAACGTCCTCAACGATCGCCGGCGCGTGCCGGTCACGAAGGGACTGCTGATGCGTGCTCTCGATATCTATGGCGAACGCACGCAAGGCAGCGATGGCCGTGTGCCAGCGACGTTCGAAATCGTGACGTTGACCGGATGGTGCCCGCACGAGAGCCAGCAAACACCTTTGCGGCCGGGTTCGGCGGCCATGCGCCTCGCCGATGCGCTGGGCGTGCCGGAGTTGGGATCGTCTTCCAATGCGCCCGGAACGAAGGGCACATCGGGCATGTGATCAGCCGAGCAGATCGCGCAACCACGGCACTAACGGCAGGTCTGCCGGTGGCATCTCATAGCGCCATAGCGTGCTGGCCTTCACCCACGCAATGCGCTGTCCCTCGCGGGGTACGATGTCGCCCTCCCAGGTCCGGCACATGTAGAGCGGCATCAGGAGATGGAACGTCTCATAGCTGTGGCTGGCGAAATTGAACGGGGCGAGGCACGTCCGGCAGACGTCGATGCCGAGTTCTTCCTTGAGTTCGCGCATCAAGGCGTCTTCGGGCGTTTCACCGTGTTCAACCTTGCCGCCGGGAAATTCCCAAAGCCCTGCCATGGATTTTCCGGCCGGTCGCTCAGCGATGAGCACGCGGTTGTCACTATCGATCAGCGCCACAGCAGCCACGAGGACGATGCGCGTCATGCGGTCCGCCGCAGGACATACGTCGCTTCTTCGAGGCGGGTGATGCCGCGCTTGGCAAGATGTTCGCTTTTCGTCAGGCCGTCACGGGCATCGAGCACATCGATTTCAAACGTGTCGGCGAAGAGCGCGCGCACGCGGTCTTGTGGAATGGCGAACGGCGGCCCGGACATCTCTTTTGGATCGTAGTCGAGGCCAATCAGCAGCATGCGGGCGCCCGGCGGCGTCAATCGCGC
>JBOFCQ010000281.1:0-12318 GCA_051646145.1 Hyphomicrobium sp. | reverse complement strand
GTTTGGCTCAACGGCCCGTTCCGGCACTCCGCTGCCCTTTGACATGCGTTCAGTCCTACCCGATGGTCCCCGCCTGTTCGACGAGCACGGATAGTTAATTATCCTTAAAGTTGCAAGATGTTTTTGACACATCCATTGCGCGAAATTCCCCGCCCGTTTGACAGGCAGAGCCCTTTAACCCATGTTCCCGCGCCGCAGACCGGCCCGGTCGACCCTCGTTACGTCGTCAGCATCGTGCCCCGCTGCCCCCATTTCAGTGAAAGCGACCTATGAACGTTGTCATTGTTGAATCTGCCGCTAAGGCTAAGACAATCAACAAATATTTGGGATCGAACTACAAGGTCATCGCGTCCTACGGGCACGTGCGCGACCTGCCGGCGAAAGATGGTTCGGTCGAGCCCGACAACGAATTTGCCATGCACTGGGATATCGACGGCCGCTCGCAAAAGATCGTCCGCGAAATCACCGAAGCCGTCAAAGGCGCCGACAAACTGATCCTCGCGACCGACCCTGATCGCGAAGGCGAGGCCATTTCCTGGCACATCCTCGAAATCCTCGAACAGAAGAAAGCGCTGAAGAAGGGCCTGGAGATCGAGCGGGTGGCGTTCAACGCCATCACCAAGCAGTCGATCCTGGCCGCACTCAAAGAGCCGCGCAAAATCGATCAGCCGCTGGTAGAGGCCTATCTGGCGCGGCGCGCGCTCGATTATCTCGTCGGCTTCACGCTGTCGCCGGTGCTCTGGCGCAAGCTGCCAGGGTCGCGCTCGGCCGGACGCGTGCAGTCTGTGGCGTTGCGGCTCATTTGCGACCGCGAGGCCGAGATCGAGGCCTTCCGCACCGACGAGTACTGGACGATCGAAGCGCTGCTGACGACGCCCTCGGGCGATGACGTCAAGGCGCGGCTGACAGCCATCGCCGGCACGACGCTGAAGAAACTGGACATCAAGGACGAGACGTCGGCTCTGGCCATCAAAGCGGCCATCGAAAACCAGAATTTCCACGTGACTGCCGTCGATAAGAAAGCGGCCAAGCGCAACCCTTATCCGCCGTTCACCACGTCCACCCTGCAGATGGACGCCTCGCGCAAACTCGGCTTCTCGGCCAAGCAGACGATGCAGGTCGCGCAGCGCCTCTACGAAGGTGTCGATATCGGCGGCGAGACGGTCGGTCTCATCACCTACATGCGAACCGACGGCGTACAGATCGTGCCGGAAGCGGTCGCCCACATTCGCGATGTCATCGCGTCGGAATACGGCAAGAACTACACGCCCTTCGCGCGCGAGTACAAAACCAAGGCGAAGAACGCGCAAGAAGCGCACGAAGCCATCCGTCCGACCGATCCCAAGCGCAAACCCGACAACGTGCGCAAATATTTGGAGAAGGATCAGGCCGCACTCTATGACCTCATCTGGAAGCGCACCATCGCCAGCCAGATGGCGTCGGCCGATCTCGAACAGACCGCCGTTGACTTCACCGTCGACGGCCGCAACGGCACGACATACGGCCTGCGCGCCAACGGCTCCGTCATCACATTCGACGGGTTCCTGCGCGTTTACGAGGAAGGCCGCGACGATCGCGTGCGCTTCATCGATAAAGGCAAAGACGATACCGAGGGCGATGATGAAAGCACGCGCCGCTTGCCGCCGCTCGCAACCGGTGATCGCCTGACCGACAAGCAGATCGATGCCGACCAGCATTTCACCCAGCCGCCGCCGCGCTTTTCGGAAGCAACACTCGTCAAGCGCATGGAAGAGCTGGGCATCGGCCGACCGTCGACGTACGCCTCGACCATGGCCGTGCTCGTTGACCGCGATTACGTGCGCATCGAAAAGAAGCGCCTTGTTCCAGAGGACAAAGGCCGCCTCGTCATCGCCTTCCTGGAAAGCTTCTTCAAGCGCTACGTCGAATACGATTTCACCGCGGGTCTTGAAGAAAAGCTCGATCTCATCTCGAACAACGAGTTGCAGTGGAAGGACGTGCTCAAGGACTTCTGGCGCGACTTCACGGCCGCCGTCGGCGAAATCAAGGATCTGCGCGTCGGCGAAGTGCTCGAAGCGCTGAACGACATGCTCGGGCCGCACATCTTTCCCGAGAAGGAAGACGGCTCCGACACGCGCGCCTGCCCCAAATGCGGCACCGGCCGCTTGAGCCTCAAGATCTCCGGCCAGTACGGCGCGTTCATCGGTTGCGGCAACTATCCCGAATGCCGCTTCACGCGCCAGTTGACACAAACCGAAGGATCGGGCGACGCAGCTCTCGACGGCAAGGTGCTCGGCTACAACGATGACGGCGTGGCGGTGACGTTGCGCACCGGCCGCTTTGGACCCTACGTGCAGCTTGGTGAAGCGGAAGGCGATGAAAAGCCGAAGCGCTCCAGCCTGCCGAAAGGCGTCGACGCCGCAACTCTCGATTTTGAACGCGCGATGCAGTTGCTGTCGCTACCGCGCGAAGTCGGCCAGCATCCTGAAACGGCAACGCCGATCACCGCCGGGCTTGGTCGATACGGACCCTTCATCCTGCACGACGGCACGTATGTGAACCTCGAAAGCATGGAAGAGGTGTTCACCGTCGGCCTCAACCGCGCCGTGACGCTGCTTGCCGAAAAGCGCGCAGGTGGTGGCAAGAGCCGCTTCCAACGCAACGCCCCTGCTGTCCTGAAAGAGCTCGGCGATCATCCGAGCGAGGGCGGTAAAATGCAGGTGCTGTCTGGCCGTTATGGGCCATACGTCAGCCACAACAAGGTCAACGCCACCGTTCCGAAATCCATGGACCCGGCCAATCTGACGGTTGAACAGGCCGTGCAGTTGATCGCCGAGCGCATCGAGAAAGGCGGCGGCAAGAAACCGGCCCGCAAGAGCAAGGCCGCGCCGAAGGGCAAGGCGAAGTCCGCTGCTGGTGACGCCAGCGACGCTGACGGCGCCGCCCGTCCGCCCGCCAAGAAGGCGCCGGCGAAAAAGGCGGCGGCGAAATCCGCAAAGCCAGCGACGGCCAAAGCCGCGCCGAAAACACCAAAAGCCAGCACGTCGAAAGCCTAACAACACGCAAGGACACACTGGTGGCACGCAAACCCGCACCGCCGCGCGCCCCAGCCGATGGCGGACTGCCAAGCCCGGAACAGATCGTCGAGTTTCTCAATTCGGCGCAGGGCAAGGCTGGCAAGCGCGAGATCGCCCGTGCCTTCGGCGTCAAAGGCGGCGCGCGCATCGCACTGAAGCGCCTGCTGACCGAAATGGCGGAAGCGGGCACGCTTGCCGGCAATCGCAAGGAGCTGCGAGAGAAGGGCCGCATGCCGTCGGTGACGAGCATCGAAGTCACCGGCCGCGATAGCGACGGCGATTTGCTCGCCAAGCCGTTGCACTGGGAAGAGGACGACGGCGCGCGCCCGCTACTGCGCATTGTCGACAAGGCGGATAGCGACGTTCCCGCCAGCGACATCGGCATCGGTGATCGCCTGCTCGCACGGCTCTCAGCGATCCCCCGCGACCGCGACGGTGTTACCTTCGAAGCCCACCCGCAGAAGAAGCTGCCGCGCGACACCCGACGCCTCGTCGGCATCTATCGCTCAACCCGGCGCGGCACCGGATCGATCGAACCGATCGATCGCAAGCAGTTGAAGAGCTGGCCCGTTCAGCACGGCGACGACGGCAACGCCAAGGATGGCGACCTCGTGCGCTTCGAACTCGTGCGCCGCGGGCGCTTTGCAACGCCGCGCGCGCAAATTCTGGAAAGCCTCGGCAATCCGGGCGACCAACGCCAGATTTCACTCATCGCCATTCACGCGCACGGCATTCCGGAGGATTTTCCGCCGGCCGTCATCGCCGAAGCGGAAGGCCTGTCGCCGCCAACGATGGACGGGCGCACAGATCTGACGACGCTGCCGCTGCTCACCATCGATCCTGTCGACGCGCGTGATCACGACGACGCGGTCTACGCTGAACCCGACAGCGACCCGAAGAATGCCGGCGGCTGGATCGTCATCGTCGCCATCGCCGACGTCGCGCACTACATTCGCCCCGGCAGCAAACTCGACCGGGAAGCGCAGTTGCGCGGCAATTCCGTCTATTTCCCGGACCGCGTCGTGCCGATGCTGCCGGAAAAAATTTCAAATGATCTGTGCTCCCTGCGCGAAGGCGAGACGCGCGCCTGCCTCGCCGTGCGCATGGTGTTCGACAAGAGCGGCGAAAAACGCCGGCACACATTCATGCGCGCCATGATGCGTTCAGCCGCCAAGCTGTCCTATCAGGAAGCCCAGGCTGCCATCGATGGCACGGTGTCGGATAAATGCCAGCCCTTGATGGACCGCGCGTTGAAGCCGCTGTGGGCTGCCTACGCGGCCCTTTCCAAGGCGCGTGACCGGCGCGGTCCGCTCGATCTTGATCTGCCCGAGCGGCGCATCGTGCTCAACGCTGAAGGCCAAGTCGACAAGGTGATCGTGCCCGAGCGTCTCGCCGCGCATCGCCTGATCGAAGAGATGATGATCCAGGCAAATGTTGCCGCCGCCGAGAGCCTGGAAGAGAAGCGGTCGCCGCTCGTCTATCGCGTGCACGACGCGCCGAGCGCTGAGAAGCTGAAGGGACTCAAGGATTTTCTGGCGACACTGGATATGAAGATCCCGCACGCCGGCGCGCTGAAACCTGATGCCTTCAATGACATCCTGACGCGCGCCAAGGATCTGCCGTTGCCGGAATTGGTCAATGAAGTGATCCTCCGCGCGCAGTCGCAGGCCGAGTACGCGCCGCGCAACATCGGGCATTTCGGCTTGAACCTCGTGCGCTACGCACATTTCACCTCACCCATTCGCCGTTATGCCGATCTGATCGTGCACCGCGCGCTCGTCCGCGCCTTCGAGCTTGGCCCCGACGGGCTGTCGGACGAGGAGATCCCACGGCTGACGGCCGTCTCGAAAGCCATCTCCGATACCGAGCGGCGCGCCATGGCGGCTGAGCGCGAAACGACAGACCGGTTGATCGCGGCCCATCTTGCCGATCATGTCGGCGCAACATTCGTGGCGCGGATCGCGGGCGTCACACGGTCCGGCCTGTTCGTCCGCCTGAAGGACACGGGCGCCGACGGCTTCATCCCCATCTCGAGCCTTGGTCAGGACTATTTCCATCACATCGAGGCGGCCCACGCCCTCGTTGGCGCGCGCAGCGGCGAAGGCTATCGGCTCGGCGACGTCGTCGACGTCAAATTGCTGGAAGCGATCCCATCGGCCGGCGCCTTGCGCTTCGAAATGCTGACCCCGGGGAAACGCGGCAACTTCTCCGACATGAAATCGGGCGGCGGGCGCATGCCACGCCAGCGCTTCGGCGGTGGCGGTGGCAAGGGTGGACGCGGCGGCAGTAGCGGCGGGGGACGTCACAAAGGTCCGCGCGGCCGGCGCTGAACGCACACGCGGCCCACGTCATGGGCCAACAGGGCACGCGTCTGAATGCCCGGTGCGGCACCCCCGCACTTGACCCGGCGCGCCGCAGATCTCAAATGGCGGCTGATAGAGATCAGGTCGGAAAGGATGCTGCCCATGCCCGTCACCGGCGCCTCGTCCAACGTTACAGCGCATCAGCGCAGCGCATGGCGCGCCCTCAAACTCGGCTGGGCCCAGCGCTGCCCCGCGTGCGGCAACGGCGCGATGTATCATAAGTATCTGAAGGTCAACGACACCTGCCCCTCGTGCAAGGAAGAGTTGCATCATCAGCGCGCTGATGACGCGCCGCCCTATTTCACGATGACGATCACCGCGCACATCGTCGTTGGCGGCATTATGCTCGCCGAGCAGATGTTCGCGCCGCCGACATGGGTGCATCTTGTCATCTGGCTGCCGATGCTCGTGCTTCTGAGCCTGTGGCTCCTGCCGCGCGTAAAGGGCGCGCTTGTCGGCTATCAATGGGCGAACCGGATGCACGGCTTTGGCGCGGGCAACGTGGAAGGCGCCGATATTCCGCCCGCCGTGCCGCCCCCGGCAACGTAGACTTTAAACGCGTGTGGCGAGCGCGGGCGGCGGCTGTCATGTCAACTTCAAAGGCCACGTCGTCAGGAGCGCCATCGGCGAATGCCGCCGAGCCGCGCGACGCCGCCTCTCTCGTTCTCATCGACACGCGCGATGGCGAAATGCCCCGCATCCTCATGGGGCGGCGGCAACCCGGCAACGTCTTCCTGCCGAACAAGTGGGTGTTTCCTGGCGGCCGGTGCGAAACCGACGACTCGCACGCGGCCGCGGCGCTCGCGGATGCAGCGAGCGAGGATAACGGACTGACCGCTTTTGCCTCGACGGCTGTGCGCGAACTCTTCGAGGAAACCGGCATCATCCTTGGGCGGCGGACCTTGGCGCCAGCGCCTCATGCGGGCCCATCGCCGGCCCTCGCTGCCCCTGCCGCTGCTTGGCCGCCCATCTGGCAGGAGTTTCTGGCGACCGGGTTTCACCCAGATGTTGCGGCGTTAACCTTGCTGGCGCGCGCGATTACCCCGCCGGGGCGCACGCGCCGTTACGACACCCGCTTTTTCGTTGCCGAACGCTCGGCGGCGGGCCTTGAAACAGGTCGCCATGACGGCGAGTTCTCGGACATCGGGTGGTTCACCATCGCGGAGGTGCGCGCACTCGACCTCGCCGGCATCACCCGTATGATCATGGACGACGTGGCGCACTATGTTCGCGCGCCGGCCGATGCGTCAGCGGCGCATATCCCCTTTTATTTCGAGCGCGATGGCGTCTTCCGCCGCGACCTCATAGCCCGAGGGCCGCAGGTCTGGTCGGCTTGACAGGCAAGGAAGCGTGAGTATGGTGCACGCTTCATCCGGAAAATTCGAAGTTCCGCATTTCAAGGGCCTGACCCATGGCAAAGCCTGTTACGCAAAAGATCAAGCTTCTCTCGACTGCGGGAACGGGCTTCTTCTACGTCACGAAGAAGAATCCGCGCAATTCCACCGAGAAGCTGGTGTTCAAGAAGTACGATCCCGTCGCGCGCAAGCACGTCGAGTTCAAGGAAACGAAGATCAAATAAGCGCCGAAAACACGCGTTTTTGCAGCGCTTTCGCACCGTTTTCTCTTCTCAACATGGTTTGAAATTATATGGCGCTGGCCGGCGGCACCGTGCGTTTGCGCGGTGATGCGACCAGGGTCCGAAACAGGCTCGGCAGCGGGGTAAATCGATTCCGAGTTCGTCTCGGGACCCTGGTCATCACCGGGTAGGTTTCAAAGAGGGCGTTGTCGCCCACCCGGCTTTCAGATCAATCCGTCGCGGCCTTTTGAGGAGGCCACTCTTGGGGCCGCCTGGATCGATCAACTCCCACGCCTTCAGGTTCATGCGGCGGACCCGAGGGAGCAGGAATTCGAAATTCTTCGCCCAAAATTGCATCGAAACGACGACCGTTGGTAACGTTTGACAACTGTCATTCGACCGAGGGCGCCCTAACGGACCCAATTGGTGGCAGACCGCCGTTCAATTTGCAAGAACTCCTTTGACAGTGATCGAATCGTCACGAAATAGGCAATCGGGCGGGCCGGACGCCCACATTTTGGCTCCGGAAAAATTGTATGAATTTCAAAATGTTAAATAGAATTTCGCCGCCCAAACCATCGGTTTCGATGTAGGGTTGCATCATACGTAGGCAGACAAATCCTGCCAGCATAACTGCCTACGCCGAACGCAGGGGGCTTTACCCGCTGCCCTGAGCACAAACATCAGCGTGAACAGGCTTCACGCGGCGTCGGCGGCCACGCGGTTGCGCCCGCGCCGCTTGGCAGCGTAGAGCGCGTTATCGGCCCGCTTGAAGATCGTCTCGGGCGTGTCGTCGGCGCGCTCCAGCGTACCGATGCCGACACTCGCCGTTACGCGGATGGTCTTGCCATCGCCGATCGGAAAATTGTCGGCGGCGACGCACGCCCGCAAGCGCTCGCCGACCTGATAGGCGCGCGCGATGTCGGTGTCCGGCATGATGATGACGAATTCCTCGCCGCCGAGCCGGCAGGCGAGATCGACGCCGCGCGTATTGCGCTTCAAGCGCACGGAGAATTCCTTGAGCACCATGTCACCGACGTCGTGACCGTAGGTGTCATTGACCTGCTTGAAGTGATCGATGTCGGCGACCAGCAGCGACAGCGCGCGCCCGGTGCGCACGGAATCGACCACCAGCGTCTTCAGATGGCCTTCCATGTAGCGGCGATTATGCAGCCCCGTCAGCGCATCCGTGATCGACATTTCCACGCTCTCGGCCAGGCGATGGCGGAGGAAATCGGTATGGCGCTTGCGCTTGATCTGCGTCTTGACGCGCGCCAGCATCTCGTGACGGTCGATGGGACGCATCAGGTAGTCGTTGACGCCCATATCGAGGCCGCGCAAAAGACGGGCCTCGTCGCCGGGCTCGACCATGATAATGATCGGCAGGTGCCGTGTGCGCTCAAGCGAGCGCACCTGCGAGCATAAGCGCAGACCGTCGGCGCCCTGCAGCGACAGGCTCACCACGAGCAGATCGAAGTTGTGTTCAGCCAGCTTGATCAAGGCCGTGTGCGCATCGCGCTCGGCAAAGGCGTCGTTCGATTTCGACAGCACCTCGAGCAGGCGGGCCGCGGACCGGGGATGGTCATCGACCACCAGAACGCGGCCTGAACGTCCGGAAAGCGCCTTTTTCAGTGCTCCGTCGTCGGGCAGGCCCATCTGCCGGCCCGTTGACGCACGCATGATCATTTCGTCGTTCAGCATCTTGAGGCGCGCCAAATTCTTGACGCGCGTCACAAGAGCGATGTCGTCGACGGGCTTGGTCAGAAAATCGTCGGCGCCGCTCTCGAGACCCTGCACCTTGTCGGACGCCTGATCGAGGGCCGTCACCATGACGACGGGAATGTGATGTGTGTGCGGGTCGGATTTGATGCGGCGGCAGGCTTCAAAGCCATCCATGCCCGGCATCATGACGTCAAGCAGCACGACGTCGACGCGCTCGCGCGCCAGCACATCGAGCGCCTCTTGCCCGCTGAAGGCGGAGACGACTTCGAAATACTCAGCCGAAAGCCGCGCTTCCAGCAGCTTCACATTGGCGAGGATGTCATCGACTACGAGAACCCGGGCTGTCATCTGCGAACGATCTTATCGGTAGGGAGGGCGATCAAGCTCTGGACTGCGTGGCGAAGCGGCGAACGGTATCGAGAAAACCCATGACGGAGATGGGCTTCGAGATGTACGCCTCGCACCCGCCGGACCGGATGCGTTCCTCGTCGCCCTTCATGGCGAAGGCCGTGACGGCGATGACGGGGATATGGCGCAGGCCGTCATCTTCCTTGATCCACTTGGTGACTTCGAGGCCGGAGACTTCCGGCAACTGAATGTCCATCAAGATGAGATCGGGGCGATGCTGGCGCGCCAGTTCGAGCGCTTCGAGGCCGTTCCGCGTTTGAATGGTGCGATAGCCGTGGGCGGCAAGCAGATCGTGAAAGAGCTTCATGTTGAGCTCGTTGTCTTCGACGATCATGACGGTGCGCTGGCCCAGACGTGGGTCCGGCCCGCGGCGCTCGACGACGTTCCTGGTTTCCTGATAGGTCATGGGCCTCGAAATTTCGCCGCCTGTCGCTTGTGAATTGTGCACCGATTCTCGCAATACCTGTTGCTGATCTTGCCGCTGAAGCCGTAAGCAAGCGTTAAATTCAGCGCTCTCGACGCATGATTGACCGGAGATGCTCGTGAATTTCAAACGACCGCGGCTCAACCGCGACATGGCGGAAACATTCGCGTTGCAGGGGCTGGCATTCCTGGCGAGCGATCCAGACCGTTTGACACGCTTCATGACCTTGACTGGCGCCGACCCCGCTGATCTCAGAGGGTTTTCCGGCGATGGCGCGTTGCAGGCCTCCGTACTCGACTATCTGTTGCAGGATGAAAGTCTGCTGCTGGTGTTCACAAGTTCCAACGGCATCGACCCGGCCCTCGTCAGCCCGGCGCATCACTTGCTGACCGGCGCTCAGCCCTCCGAGGCGTAACGTGAGGGGCGGCGGCGACAGGTCGAACACGAGCGCTTTGTGGCCGCGCATCGGTGTTGATCTTGGCGGCAGCAAAATTGAAGCCGTGTTGCTGGCACAATCGGGCAGCGAGGGGCCGCGCCAGCGCATCGCCACACCGCGCAATGATTATGGGGCGACGATCGAGGCCATTGCAGGCTTGGTCGAAACACTCGACGCGGCGCGTGACAGCGGCAGCGGCGCAAACGCGGGCGCACGAGACTGCCGGACGCCAGTCGGTGTCGGCATCCCGGGCTCGCTGGCGCGCGCCACAGGCCTCGTTCAGAATGCCAACTCGACGTGGCTCAACGGCCGGCCGCTTGGCGTCGATCTGGCGGCTCGGCTCGGGCGCCCCGTTGCCGTCACCAACGACGCGAATTGCTTCACGCTCTCCGAAGCCCGTGACGGCGCGGCTGCCGGCGCGCGGTCCGTATTCGGCGTCATCCTCGGCACCGGCGTTGGCGGCGGCTGGACGCTCGATGGCCGTCTGGTCGATGGGCCGCTCGGGATCGCCGGGGAATGGGGCCACAACCCCCTGCCATGGCCACGAGGAGGAGGGCCACGAGGAGGTGGGCCAAGAGACGGTGGCCCAAGAGACGGCGGGCCGCTCGGCTGCGGTTCAACCGGCGAGACCGAATGGCCGCCGCCCAACCCATGCTGGTGCGGCCGCAGCGGTTGTATGGAGAGTTGGGTGTCGGGCCCGGCTCTTGCCGCCGACCACCTGCGCGTCAGCGGGGCGGCGATGTCGGCCGAGGCCATCGCCGCGGCAGCCATGACTGGCGACACGGCGGCACAAGCGACGCTCGATCGCCATGTGGACCGCCTGGCGCGCGGCCTCGCCCACGTCGTCAACATCATCGATCCCGACATGATCGTGCTCGGCGGCGGGCTCTCGCGGCTTGGCCACCTCTACGACGCCCTGCCGGCCAAGATCGCGACCCACATTTTTGCCGATCAGCCGCGGATTACAGTCGTACCGCCGCGATGGGGGGATGCGAGCGGCGTGCGCGGCGCGGCATGGCTCGCCGGTGTGTGAGGAGCGCGGCCGGACCAGCACATGCTGCCCGACGCCGGAGTGTCAGCGCGAGGCCTTACCGTTGCATGCGCTCGCCGGCATGGATTGCAGTTCCTTGATCTCGCCCTTCAGCGCGAATTCGCCGTAGTCGATCTTCAGATCGTTGGTGACGCCGTTCTCGTAGTAGCGAAACGACAGCTCATAGGATGGCGGCGTATCCTGCTTATCGCGGCCGATTTCGAAATAACTGATGGACACCGGCCACGATGCAACGCCCGCGATCGTTTCCTGGCCCTTGAGGGATGCCGAGTTCTTGACCGGCACCGGTTCGATCTTGCGGCCGATGATGGCCGTCGTCGTGTAATACTTCTCGCCCTTTTCCGAGCCGTCGTAGAGCGTCGCCATCAGCAGCGTTTTGCCGGCCCGGGCGGCTTGAATGAGCTGGCTCGCATGCTGCATCGGAAAGCTGATCTCGCCCGGCAGCTCTGCGCGCTTCTTCACCGGCCGCACCAGATCCAAATCGATGGCGGCCGTGCCCTCGGCGCGGCGGCTGGCGTCGCCCTGGCTCTGATCGACCATCTCATCATTCTGATACTGGTTCGTCGAAAAGCGCAGCCGCTTGCCGCTCGCGTCTTCCCAGCTTGAATTGCGCAGATCGTTGAGCGTCTCGACGCCTTCCTGATTGGACGTGCGCGTCACGAACCGCATGTTCTGCGTGTAGCCTTCACACGCCGATCCCGACAGCTCATAGACCATGCGTCCCGACATATCGACGACGCCGGAGCCAGGCGCGGACTTGGCGAGCACGAACTCATAGACGGCGCGGTGCGGTGTGAACGCGACCGGACTGTCGCCGAACGCCGCCGAATTGAAGCTGCTCGAGACAGCCAAAATCGCGATTGCCGTCGCCCATCGCCGGTGCTCGAACGTCTCGCCTGCCATTTCGCCATCCGCCATCTTGCCGTCAGCCCTATCGCAATGCTGAACACGCCCCTGCGCGCGCCGCGCCTGTTGTGACGGGTAACGGCGCCGCTGTCATCTTCCGTCGCCGCGCCGGCCTTAAAAAAATGCAAGGCACGGCCCTAAAAACCTAACCGTACCGAGCAAGCCAGCCATTGCAAAGTGGCGTCAACACGGCCAAAAACAAGGCTCAACACAAAGCGCCTGCGCATGTGTGGAGCTTGCCGATGTCGCACGATGCCGAAAAGAGGCTGGCCGAGCTTGGGCTCAGCTTGCCGCCTGCCGCCCAGCCGGTCGCAAACTACGTGCCTTATCTGCTGACGGGCTCGCTGCTTTATATTTCCGGCCAGATCGCGCGCGA
>JBOFCQ010000263.1:0-8022 GCA_051646145.1 Hyphomicrobium sp. | reverse complement strand
GCGACGGGGCTATCGGGCTTGCGGTAGATGTCCTTCGCGTTCTCCGACATGAAATGCTTGAGCTTCTCGGACTGCTCCTTCTCCATCTTGGATTCGAGCGCCGACTGGATCTCGATCAGAACCTCGGGGTTCTTGATCAGGTAATCCTTGACGATTTCGCCGATGGCTTTCTTCTGCTCGTCGCTGAAAGCAGCTTCGGCCGCGACGGCGGGCTGCACGAAGTGCGGCGCGGCCATTTCCACGCGGCCCGAAAACCACGCCAGCGCCGACGCGCCTGCAACAGCAAGGGCGAGGCCGGCGGCCTTCATTGTCTTGGCCAGTGACGGCGCGCGGTGTTCTTTCGACATGGTCTCACTTTCGGTTTGCGAATGACGGGTGATGTGATCGGCCGCTCACGTCTGAGGCCGGTAATTGATGATGTCGTCGTTCTTCAGCCACTCGGGCGAACCCGGCTTCAAACGCGCGTGGGCGCGCTTGGCGAAAATCTGCGATTGCTTGAGGTTGCCCTCAAGGAAGTAGGCCTGCGCCGTCATGGCGTCGGCTTCCGGACCTTTGCCCTGCTTATAATACGCGTTTGCGAGCATCCTGTAGGCCTGCGAGTTCTGATCTTCAACCAGGGATTTGCGCAGCAGCTCGACGGATTCGCCAACCAGCGCCGCGTCATTGGCTTGCTGCAGCGCGGTGGCAAGCTGCACCCGGATCAGCGGACTTTCGGGCGCCAGTTTCAGGGCTTGCCTGAGCAGCGGAATTGCCGGCGCCATTTTGCCCGAGCGCATCAGCAAATCGCCTTTTACCTCATAGAAATAGCCGTTGTTCGGCTGCTCCTTGATAAGGCCATCGAGTTCGCCGAGCGCGGCCTCGAGCGCCCCGTTGCCGCCCTGAAAGAAGCGGGCGATCGCGCGGCCATACCGGGCAGGCAGCGATTTGTCGCTCGGCGGATAGCGGTTGAAGACAATGCCCGGCCGTTCGAGATAGCCGGCGAGTTTGGCGCGCATCAGGTCATGGCGCACCTGCAGCGCGGCGGTGTCGGTCTGAGCGTAGAACGGGCTCGCTTCGACGATATCGCGCAGGCGCGAAATGCGGTCGGTCGCAACAGGATGGCTGCGCACGAACGGGTCTTTGAACTGGTCGGAAATGTATTCCTGCTGCTGGAAGCGCTCGAAGGTTTCGAGCATGCCGCGGCCGGATTGCTTAGTCGTGTTGAGGTACTGCAGGCCGGCCTGATCGGCGGCACTTTCCTGCGAGCGGCGTTCCGACAACAGGCCGCGCATGATGACGTCGTTGCCGCCCTGCATGACGGCCTGACCGCCAGCCATGGCTTCGCGTCCGCCGTCGCCGCCCGCGACACCGCCGGCGATCATGGCGCCGATGCCCAGAATTTGCGTCAGCAGGGCGCGCGTCTGGTCTTTGGCGATACGGGCGCGCAGCGCCGCCATATGGCCGCCAGCGATGTGGCCGGCTTCGTGCGCGATGACGCCGATGATCTCGTTCGGTGATTTGGCCTGCAGCAGCGAGCCGGTGTGCATGAACACGTTGCGTCCGTCGAGCACAAAGGCGTTGAACGCATCGTTGCGCACGATCTTCACCGACACGCGGCCTGTGCCGAGGCCAGCGGCGCGGAAAATGGGCCGCGCGTAATCGTTGAGTAGGGCTTCGATTTCGCTATCGCGGATCAATGGTAAGCTTTGCGCCGCCACACGCTCAGGCAGCGCCATCGCCAGCAGAGTCAAACCTAAGGCCGTCAGCCGACGTGACGTTAAGCCGAGCGTTGCCACGCCTCGTGCTGAGCGTCCTGCCGAGCTTTGTAACTGTGCGCTGTGACGGCCCAACATGCCCTTCAAACCTCTTCGACGGTGCACGCTCGCAAAGCTCCGCAACCCTGAACGCACGCTAGCTCTGCCGCGCCACACCGTCAAACAAGCGACGGTCGTAAGCAGCAGGCCATGCGAAAGCCCTGCCCTGCCAATAAGCCACTGGAAAGACGCCATTAAAATCGGTCCATGGGCAGATGATGCTGCATCTGCCGATGACATTTGGGCGCGAACAAGGCACATCACAAGAGGGCGAACAGCGTGTCGCGGCCTGCCTGGGCGGCGGTCGGGCGGCACCGCTACGCCACACGTGACGACGACAGGATGATGACACATGCCGACGCGCTTCGATCCCAATGCCAGTTCGTCGGACGATTTGAGAGCGCGCGCCGCATCCCGGCTTGCGTCCGTGCGCAGCGATATCGCGAGCTTCATCGTCATGGACGTCATGCGGGAGGCCGCGCGCCAGGAGCAGCAGGGCCGCGACATCATCCATATGGAAGTCGGCCAGCCGGCAACGGCCGCGCCGAAGGCCGCGCGCCGTGCCGCTGCCGCCGCTCTCGAACGCGATACGCTAGGCTACACCATGGCGCTCGGCACCGATGCACTTCGCGCCCGCATCGCCGCGCTCTATGGCACGTGGTACGGCCTGGCGATCGATCCGGCGCGCGTCGTTGTGACGACGGGGTCGTCCGGGGCGTTTGTGTTGGCGTTTCTGGCGCTCTTTGATGCGGGCGCGCGTGTCGGTCTGCCATCACCCGGGTACCCGTGCTATCGCCACATCCTGTCCGTGCTCGGCTGTACGCCGGTGATGCTCGACACCGGCCCCGAAACGCGCTGGATGCCGGACGCGGCCCAGATCACACCGCGTCTCGGTGACGAAGGCCTCGACGGGTTGCTCATCGCGTCGCCCGCCAATCCGACCGGCACCATGCTTGAGCCGGAGCGCCTTGCCGCCATCACGCGTGGCTGCCGGGCGGCCGGCGTGACATTCATTTCGGATGAGATCTATCACGGGCTGACCTACGAACGGCCAGCCGCGACGGCCTTGCAGTTTTCCGACGACGCTGTCGTCATCAACAGCTTCTCGAAATACTTCTCGATGACCGGCTGGCGGGTCGGCTGGATGATCGTGCCGCCGGCGCTGGTGCGCACCGTCGAGCGATTGGCGCAGAACCTGTTCATCGCGCCACCCGCCATCGCGCAAGCCGCCGCGCTCGGCGCGTTCGACGGCATAGAGGAACTGGAAGCGAACCGCGGTGTCTATGCTGCGAACCGTTCTCTGCTGCTCAACGAATTGCCGAAGGCCGGCTTTGGCGCAATCGTACCCGCCGACGGCGCGTTCTATCTTTATGCCGACGTCAGCCACCTGACCGATGACAGCACATCTCTCGCGCGCCGCATTCTGGATGAGGCCGGTGTCGCGGTGACGCCCGGCGTCGATTTCGATGCCGCGCGCGGCGGTACGTATCTGCGATTTTCCTATTCGGGCGCGACGGAGCGGATGCTCGAAGCGGCCAAGCGCTTGCAGGCGTGGAGCCAGCGGCGCGCGTGAGGTGTCGCGGGCCGCATGCCGGCTGCGCAGCACGTCGTCGTGGCATGTCCTGATCTACCCATCGACATGCAAAAGGCCGGCACCTTTCGGCACCGGCCTTTTTAGAATTTTCAAAGCAATCGCAAGCTGCAATCGTCACGCCGCTGTGTCAGCGCAATAGCCGCTGCAGTCACACGCCGAAGCGTCGTTGCCACCAGCCCTTGCGCTGTGAGGGGGCTTCATCGCTTGCGGTCGAGGATGTCGAGGGATCAGGCGATACGACGACGCGTTCGATACGCGGTTCGCTCGAGCCGATTTCATGACGGCGCTTGCTGGTCGCGGTGTCGCTTGCCGGTGCCTCTGCGGCCGGTTCGCTCACAGGCGTGTCCGCGATAGGCTTGTCAGCGACGGGCGCCGCGTGACGCGAGGCGGTACGCCCGCGTGCCGGCTCGTCCGTCGTTTCACGGGCCGGACCTTCAGCGGGGCTTGCGGGCGCTTCAGCTTCGGCATCAGTGCTGGCAGAGGTCTGCACATCCCACAGACGTTCGGGACGGCGGCGCGGCTCGGTGTCGCCCCGTGCTTCTCCCCGTGCTTCTCCGCGCGCTTCATCAGAGCGCGGTTCACCGCGCGTGCGGCGCCCGCCGCTGTCGCGGCCGCTTGCCGGCGCGTCGCTTGCGCTGCCTGCAATGTCGGGCTGCGGCTCAAAGCCTGGCGCCTGCTGGCGCTCGTTGCGTTGCCGGGTCTCGGGCCGCGGTTCACGCTGGTGATGGCGCGGCTCGCTGCGTTGACCTTCACCAGCCTCGCTCGTGCCGCTTGCGGCGTTCTCGATGTCATCGCCCTCGTCCGACGCACCGCCGCCGACAGCGTCATCCGAAACGCCGCTGACGCTTTCGCCGGTCGTCTCGCGATCACGGCCGCGGCGGCCACCACGACGGCCACGCCTGCGGCGGCGGCGGCCACGTTCGCCCTGGCCGTTTGCGGTGTCGCCACGTGCCTCGGTCGTGCCCGGCTCGTCGCCGGCATCATTGGTGTCGGCTTCGTCGTCGCCTTCGTCGGTGGCGTCGTCGCCCTGATATTGATCGTCGGCTTCGAGCGCGCGGCGTGGTGCGCCGGTCTCGGCGCCGGCGGCGCCTTCAGCGCGATACTCGCCACGCGGGCTCTCATCACGTTCGCCGCGCCGTCCGCGCCGACGCCGGCGGCGACGGCCACCCTTGCGATCGCCGTCATTATCGCCTTCGCCGCGTTCAGCTCGTTCGCCGCCACGCTCGCCGCGCTCGCCTCTTTCGCCCCTCTCGGATGAGCGGCCATGGCGTTCGCGTCCGCTGCTGGCGGGCGCCTCGTCGTCCAAAGCCCCGACATCCTCGATGCCGCTGGTCTCGAAGCCTGGCGCCTCTTCATCCTCGCCTTCAAAGCCCCAGTCCATGTTGACGGCGGAGCGTTCGGTTCGGCGTGTCGGCACAGCGACGTGCTGGCCGCGTTCGATGGTGAAGTTGGCGCCATGCACGCGGTCCGATCCGAGGATCGTGATCGTGTAGCCGTGGCGGGTTTCCATATCGGTGACGTAGGCACGCTTCGAATTCAAAATGTAGAGCGCGACGGTGGACGTCGTCGTTGCAACGAGCGGCGCCTGGACGCCGGCGGTGATCGTGTCTTCGATGCCGCGCAGCACGGCGAGCGCGATGCTTTCCGTCGAGCGGATGATGCCGGTGCCCTGGCAATGCTGGCACTGCGTCGTCGATCCTTCAAGAACGCCGGTGCGCAGGCGCTGGCGCGACATTTCCATCAGGCCGAAATGGCTGATGCGGCCGAGCTGGATGCGGGCGCGGTCATGGCGCAGCGCGTCTTTCAACCGGCGTTCAACCGCCCGGTTGTTGCGCTTCTCTTCCATGTCGATGAAGTCGATGACGATGAGGCCCGCAAGGTCGCGCAGCTTCAACTGGCGGGCAATTTCGTCGGAGGCTTCGAGGTTGGTCGCGAGCGCGGTTTCCTCGATCGAGAACTCGCGCGTGGACTTGCCCGAATTGACATCGATGGCGACGAGCGCTTCGGTCTGATTGATGACGATGTAGCCGCCCGAGCGCAGCGTGACCTGCGGCGAGAACATGGCGTTCAACTGCCGTTCGACGCCGTAGCGCGCGAACAACGGCGTCGGTTCCTTATACGACACGACGTTCTTGGCATGGCTCGGCAGCAGCATGTGCATGAAGCCGGCGGCTTCCTGATAGCCGGCGTCGCCTGCCACCACGACTTCTTCGACGTCCTTGTTATAGAGATCGCGGATCGAGCGCTTGATCAGGTCGCCTTCCTCGTAGACGAGGCTCGGCGCCGTCGACTGCAGCGTCAGTTCACGTACGCTTTCCCACAGCCGCAGCAGGTATTCGAAGTCGCGCTTGATTTCCTGCTTGGTGCGGGCCGCGCCGGCAGTGCGGATGATGAGCCCCATGCCTTCCGGCACTTCGAGCTCCTGCGCGATGGCCTTCAGGCGCTTGCGGTCCTGCGGATTGGTGATCTTGCGCGAGATGCCGCCACCGCGCGCGGTGTTCGGCATCAAAACGGTGTAGCGGCCGGCGAGCGACAGATACGTCGTCAGCGCCGCGCCCTTGTTGCCGCGCTCTTCCTTGACGACCTGCACAAGGATGATCTGGCGGCGCTTGATGACTTCCTGGATTTTGTAGCTGCGCGGCCGGCGACGCGGACGCACCTGCACGTCTTCCATGAGGTCGCCCTGGCCGTGATCGTCGGCGACGGCGGGCTGTTCGCTGCTCGGCTGCGGATCGTTGAAATGGGTGTGTTCGAGATGTTCGTCTTGCTCGCCGGAAGCCTCGGCGTGCTCGTGTGTGTCATGCGCGCCGGCGTGATGATGTTCGCCATTGTCGTCGCGCTGTTCCGACGCGCGCTCGTCGTCGTCATCGTCGTCGCTATCGTCGGCGTCGTCTTCGTCATCTTGGTCGTCGCTGGCGACAGAGCTTTCATCGCGGCTGGATGCCGGCGCGGCTTCCGAGATCACGTCGTCGCGCACGCTGGCCGCGGCCGCATAGCCGGGAGCGGCGTCATCGTCGCCGTCTTCGCCGCCGATTTCCTCGATGTGTTCGTCTTCCTCGTCCACGTCGACGATGTTCGAACCGCCATCGCCCTGGTCGGGATCGTGGGCATCGCGGACGTCGTCGTCATGGTGGCCGGCATCGCCCGCGTCGCCACTTTCGCTCGCGAACGCTTTGGACGCTGCGGGTGCGCCGCCGCGGCGCTGGTTGGCGCGGCGGGCAAGAGCTTCAGCACGACGGTCGGCGGCGGCCTCGAGTTCAGCCTCGGCGGCGGCTTCCTCGTCGATCAGCGCCTGCCGGTCGGCGACCGGGATCTGATAGTAGTCGGGATGGATTTCGTTGAAGGCCAGGAAGCCATGGCGATTGCCGCCGTAGTCGACGAACGCCGCCTGCAGCGACGGTTCAACGCGCGTGACCTTGGCGAGATAAATATTGCCGCGCAGCAGCTTGCGTGCGGCGCTCTCGAAGTCGAATTCCTCTACGCGGCCGTTGCGCTGAACCACCACCCGAGTTTCCTCGGGGTGGGTGGCGTCGATAAGCATTTTGCAGTTGGACATTGGTGTTGATCCTTCGCGCGCACCGGCGGCGGCACGCTCGCTGTCCTAAAGAGAAACTCTTCGGTGGCGAGCGGGGCGCGAGCACGCGCAGTTTTGGGGTCAGGGGAAATTCTGGCCACGAAGCGGCCGGCCATAGCACCCGGCGTCCCGCGCAACGTACGTCGCGCGCGTGCAGCCGCGAGAGACCGGCTTGCCGCCGGCTTCGCTTCGGATGATGTGGACCGATCGGTCATCTTGGCCCTGTTGCTACAACCCGGCTGCGCTCGGCCGCGATGCGGGGCGCGCAGTCCTGGGAATTCTTTCGAAGCACGTGGATGAGAGTGTACCGGCTCACGACGCAACGCGCGTCAGCACGCGGTAACGAACCCTTCTCTGCGTCCGTGGCGAACCCTCTAATTCTGCCTTTCTGCGGGCGCCATGCCGGATGCAGTCCACGAGCGGGTCGTGTGAGTGAGCAGCGTCGCTTGGGCAGCCCTAGAGCGCGTTTTGCGATCTGCGCATCGGATTGACCGGGGTCGACGCAGCACGCGCCCTCCAGGCCAGGTTCCGACGTCATTCGGACGCGCCTAATTACTTGTGAACGCAGCATTTTAAAGTCGCTGCAGCAAGCCGATCAAGCATCGCTCACGTCCGCGCGGTGGACGCCTGAGGCGTCTATTCGAGGACGTTTCCGAATACAGTATCAAGTCTACGAGGTCGCCCCGTTGGTGGCAAGTGCTATAACACATCGAGGGAGTGCACTCGAACCGGGCGGTAATGACCCGTCTTGATACGATGCGTTACAATGAGGAAACAAACACTTAACGCGGTATTTGAGCGTGTTTCGCAGCAGGGCTGGGCCATCGGGCCGGTCGCGAATGGGGAGATGGAGTTCTGGGCGGCGCATCGGACGAGGCTGCCAAGACGCATGGATTTGAGGCACTGCGCGCCGGAGTGTAGTTTATGGGCAGCCGGGGCAATCGCAGACAGGTCGACGAACGGATACGGCCGCGCATAGGGCATCGCTGAGCGCGGCATGGGGGGCAAAGGACAGATGGCCGGGGGCGTACCGAAAGCGGGCCAGGAGCGTCGGAATGCAG
>JBOFCQ010000213.1:0-4427 GCA_051646145.1 Hyphomicrobium sp. | reverse complement strand
GAATGGTGATCTTGCCCGAGCCGACCATGGCAAACAACTCCGCCGCGTTCGCCAGCAGATCCTGACGCGTTGCGGTATAGGCAAAGAGCGACGGCCTTGTGGCGAAAAGCGAGCCTTTCAGCGCCGTGAGTTCAAACGGTGGCACCGGCCCCGATGCATTGCCGAACGAGACCCACATGCCCTTGGGTTTCAGGCAGTCGAGCGAGGCCGGGAACGTATCCTTGCCGATAGAATCGTAGACGACATCGCAGCCTTTGCCGCCCGTCAGGTCGCGCACGCGCTCAACGAAGTTTTCGGTGCGGTAGTTGATGACGTGCGTGCAGCCCATCGACAACGCGAGCGCGGCCTTTTCCTGAGAGCTGACAGTGCCGATCATCGTCGCGCCAATCGATCGCACCCATTGCGACGCGATGAGACCAACGCCGCCGGCCGCCGCGTGAAACAGCATGACGGTATCGGACGTGACCTTGTACGTTTCTCGCAGCAGATATCGAACTGTCATGCCCTGAAGCATCATGGCTGCTGCGGTTTCGTCCGAGACGCCGTCGGGGATACGAACGAGACGTTGAGCGTCCGCCAACCGCTCTTCGGCGTAACCGCCGGCAAGTCCTGCGTACGCCACCCGATCACCGACATTGAGATCGGCGACACCTTCGCCCACTTCCGTGACGACGCCTGCTCCTTCGAGGCCCAACACGGCTGGCAGCGCCGGCAGCTTGTAGAGACCGGTGCGCTGGTAGGTGTCGATGTAGTTGATGCCAATCGCGGACTGCTTGAGGCGCACTTGGCCCGCACCCGGAGCGCCGACCTCAACGGATTCGAATCGCAGCTGTTCAGGACCGCCGTACTCATGAATGCGAATGGCACGCGACATATCGGACGCTCTCCCGTTCTCGAATCAATCGTGGTAGCGAGGGCGTGCAATTCCGGTTGTCAGTTGCCGGATCGTCCTGCATACCCCGCCTAAATCCATGCAAACGCCGGATTTGGTGTGCTTAATTCTTCGTTACCGGCTTTCGGCCATCATCCGCCTTGAGCCTGCCACGCTCGCCTTCTACGGGCTCGCGGTATCGTTCTCAAGAGGCGGCCAATGGCCCAACTGACGTCCAGCGCAACACAGTGTCCGAGCCGACGGCCAAAATACGCCGCAGGCGCCGCGCGCGTCGTGCCGCTGTTTGCGCCGCGTCGCGCTCGTAAAACGGCGCTGCTGGCCATCGGTTGCGCGTTATCGGCCATGATCGCTGGATGCGCCGGCTCGAATGCACCCGAAGTGACCAACCACCGCGCCGGTCTCAGTTGCATCGACGATAGCCATCACTGCATCTCACAACGTGAACGCGTATTCGATCAGTACATGGCCGACAAATCGCGCGCGTGGGTGCGCCAGCCGGCGACGCCTGAAGCCTACGCCTCAGGCGTGCGCTTGTTCGCATTGACCAAGCGCCGCAAGGACTTGTCCTGCGACGAACTTGCCGTGGGCAAGCGCGAAGCCGACGCCGGACCGGGCATTCTGCGCAGTCAGATGGCCGGACGCATCACTCCGGCTCAGGTCTCGCGGAGCGTCATGCTGTCAAGTGAAGTCGCGCGCGACCTCGGCCGCGAATTGGACCGCAGGTGCCGTAAAACTTAAATCCGTGCCAGAGCGTGTTGTACACATGGACGCCCTTGATCGGCGCGGCGCGTTGCTTATCTGCCTACGACGTAGCAGAGTGATTTCAGGCCCCCTCCACGATGTCGGCCATTGGGGAATGGCAGGAGGGCGCGGCGTGGACGATTGCGACGGGAGACGCGTCACACCGACCCTCGACCTCCCGTGACACGGGGTTAGCTTGCCCGCTCGCCACTCCGCGGGCAGCGGTCCACAATGGGAACAATCCTTCATGGGCGTCCAGGACTTCGTCGAAATGATCGTCGCCTTCGTGCGCGACAATAAACAGTGGGCCGCGCCGATGGCGTTCCTCGTGGCCTTCATGGAAAGCTTCTGTTTCCTTTCAATTCTGTGGCCGGGCACGGCCATTCTCGTCGGCATATCGGCCCTGCTCGCGGCAGGCGGCGTCGGTCTCGACGTGCTGTGGCCGGCAATCATCGCGGCGGGTGTTGGCGGCACCGTCGGCTATGCGCTGTCCTATTGGATCGGCCGATATTTCAAAGACAGCCTGCTTGGCATGTGGCCGTTCTCCCGCCACCCAGAGACGCTGACGCAGGGTCGCGATTTCTTTGACAAGTACGGCGCGGCAAGCGTTTTCCTCGGCCACTTCTTCGGACCCGTGCGCGCTATTATTCCGGTCGTCGCCGGCATGTATGCGATGCCGCAAATCCCGTTCCAGATCGCCAATATCGCCAGCGCCTTCATTTGGGCGGCCGGCGTCATCGCACCCGGATTTTTCCTCGTCACCTTCCAGGCCGAAATCTTCGCCTTCATGATCCAGCATGAGTTTCTTATCGCTGGCCTGATCTTCCTGCTGGCGCTTGGACACGCAGTGCCGATGCCGCTGCTGTTCTGGCCGTCGCTGTTCTTGTTGCTGGCGACAGGATTGCTGTTTCTGTATGCGGGCGGCGATGCGCCGTTGCTGCTCGTGGCGGCCGCCGGCGGCACGTTTGCCGGCGACCTCGTCGCCTACTGGATCGGCAAGTCAAGGCGCGCGGATCTCGCTGAGGCATGGCCGCTGCGCTACTATCCCGACGGTATCGAGCCGGCGCGCCGTTTCCTGCACAAATGGGGGCCGGCCGGCATCATCGTCAGCAAGGTGTTTGGTGTGAAGCGGGCCTACGTCCCCGTTGTCGCAGGCTCGGAAGGCATGTCGCCGGCACAATTCATCCCCGCAAGCCTCGTTTCGGCCGTTCTGCTGGCCTGCCTGTTTCTGGCCCCGCGCTACATCCTGGCGTTTTTCGGGATGTGAGTGGCTTGCCTCGCGGCTGAAGATCGCCTATGCGAAGGCTCCAATCGCACCGGGCAGCCGCCACGGCGCCCGACCGGCTATCATCCATACTGGAACATTCCATGTCCAAGACGTCGCTGAAAAACGTTCAGAAGCAGAAGAAGAAGGCCCGCCGCACGATCCCGCGCGCGCCTGTCACCCGCATTCAGGGCAACACGGCCGCCGTGCGCCGCCGTTTGAAGAAGCTGGCCGGCAAGGCCCGCTCGGCTGTTAAGGCTTCGGCCTGACGCCTGCCCGCTGCATGCGCTTGACGCCTGCAGCATAAAGTCAATCTCGCGATGCAATTTTGAAGCGATCCGGTTTGTCCGGGTCGCTTTTGCGTTGTCCGCGATGTCGCGCGCCTTCAGCGATGACGGACTGCCGGCCCCGCCGGGGCGCGCGCATCGTCGTCAGCAGCAATCCCAGTTGTAGGCGACCTTCGAAAAATCCGCGCGGCGCAGATCACTCTCGTGCATCAGAAACTGGCCGACACCGCTATCGCCCCACATCAAGCCGTCTGTCGTGTCGAGCGTCAGCAGCGACACATCGCCAAGCTTTGGACCTTTTGCGAAGCTCCGCGGATCTTGCTGCGTAAATGTCGGATAGCCGCCAATACGCAGCGCCGGCGCGGCCAGATACTCGCTGTAGGCTTCAATCAGTTCATCGCTGGCGGCAATTTCCGGCAGCAGGCGCTCGAAGCGATAGTCGCTCGGATCGACTGCCATGCGCGCCAGGGAAAACGACATGGCGCGCGCCTCGAGCGGCGCTTCGAGCGGCAAATATCCGCGCTCAGGCGCCGACACGACGGCTGAAAAATCCGAACGCGGCTTTTGCGCGAGATCAGTGTGCAAGACGCAGGCGAAACCGGGCGAGGCGAGCGGGTTCTCGAAATTGCAGCCATAGAGATGATCGGCGGCAATGAAAAACTGCAGCAGTCCGGCACGCGGCATGCCCAACTGCGGCGCCGCCGGCAGCTCCGCGAAATTGATCTGCGCCAGGAGGTACAGAGGATTGCCGGCCGTGTCTGAGGGATAGCTGCGCCCTGCCGGCCACCACGGCAACCCGCCGAGCTGGCTGCCGGTCGGCAAGGCCGGGGCCGAAGCACCAAGATCGATGGCCGCAATCGTAAGCTCCGTCTCGCGGATTTTCTGAATGTAGGGCGTCAGCAGACCGGAGGGATCATCCGCCAGATCGTCGATGGCTTGCCGGCCCCGCTCGCCGAACAGCCATTTGTAGATATCGGTCATCGTCGATTACCTGTTGGTCAACACTACAGCGTGCCCGCGCACGCGTTCAGATGCCGAGCTTTTGCTTCAGCACCTCGTTGACCGCCGCCGGGTTGGCCTTGCCGCCCGTTCCCTTCATCACCTGGCCGACGAACCAGCCGAGCATCGAGGGCTTCGCCTTGACCTGTTCGACCTTGTCCGGATTGGCGGCGATAATCTCGTCGCACGCTTTTTCGATGGCGCCCGTATCCGTCACCTGCCGCATGCCGCGCGCTTCAACGAT
>JBOFCQ010000209.1:0-2116 GCA_051646145.1 Hyphomicrobium sp. | reverse complement strand
AGATTTTCAAGCGCGCGCGCGTTGCGGCGCATCTCAATGGCCGGAGTGCCGCGTGCAAGCCCGGTATCCAGCATGTGGCTGCCGAGTTGGTCCTCAAGCCAAACACTGGCGCGCAGCAAAATGAGATCGCGCGAGATCTCGATCAAAGCTAAGGCGAGGATGGCAAGCGCGGTGATGGCGGTGATGATGATCAGCGTTTCAACGCTGCCAAGCGGCACGACCGTTTCGAAGATCTGCAGCGTGTAGAGCGGCGTTGCCAGCATGAGCATGTTGACAAATGCGCTGAACGCGAACGCCGCAAGCCATGCGCGGCGCACATCCTTCAACATCTGCCTTGAGGTCCGCATCACGCTGGCCTTCCCGGGTTGCACAGCACGCGGCTGTGCGCACATCGCCGCATATAGCGCCGCGCCCCGATACGAAGGCTTGAAAGCAAACGAACCACCCCCGGACGCGACACAATGAGGGTCGCACTCACCTTAGTGGTCGTCTCTAAACGAAGGCTGAAAGAGTGGTTAGCGATCGGTCAAGGAGCGACCGCCCGCGGTCAAAACCGCGACAAACGATAAAGTTTTACGTTTTTTGTTCGTGCTGCGCGGCAGACCGCTGGGTCGGGACCTAAGAGCGCCGCGCGAGGTGTGGCGGTGCCAACGGAATGGCCCGCCTCGTCCTCGATTCTCGGCATCAGGTCAGCAGCATGCCTTCCAGCGCCATATCCTTCGCTGAAATCGCGAACTCGCCTTTCAGCGCCACAACGTCCTGGAAGTCCGCGGCGATCTTGACCGCTAACATCGTGTTAACGCCGTCGAAGGTCATGCGCACGTTAGCGTTGAGCTCTGAACCGGACATGCCTTTCAGGATGTTGCTCAGATCCAGCGCATCACCGGTGCGGAAATCAGTGATCGTGTCGACGCCCTGATTGACGCCGTTCACGTCGACGTCCTTGCGGAAGTAGATGAACGTATCCAGGCCGTCACCGCCGGTCAGGATGTCGGCGCCGCCTTTCGACCGGAACATGTCGTCGCCGCGACCGCCGAAGAAATGATTGACGCCGGAATCGCCGGTCATGTCGTCGGCATAGATCGAGCCGAAGACGGCCTCCATGCCATCGACCCAGGCGGAATTGGCGCCGCTCGTCAGGGTATGCGCGCCAAGATCGACGCTCATGCCGCTGGTCGCTGAACTGTAGTCAAGCGTATCGAAGCCCGAGCCGCCGATCAGCGTGTCGGCGCCGGACGACGCCATGAACAGATCGTTGCCGCTGCCACCATTGGCTGTGTCGTTGCCGCCGCCGCCGATGAACTGGTCATCTCCCGAGCCGCCGTCGAGCATGTCGTCGCCCGCGCCGCCGTTCAGCACATCGTGGCCGGCCGAACCCTGCAAGTCGTCGTTGCCGTCCTCGCCGTGCAGGAAGTCGTTGCCGTAGCCGCCCTTCAGGATGTCGTTGCCTTTGTCACCGAACAGGTGGTCATTGCCGTCGTTGCCGGAAATCGTGTCGTCGCCGTCGCCGCCGCTGAGAATGTCAGCGCCTTCGAGCCCCATCATGACATCCTGCAGCGTGGTGCCCTGCAGATTGTCGTTGTCAACGGTGCCGGTGATGGTGCTCATAGTGTCGATCCCCTAACGTCTTGCCTGTTTGAATATCGCGACGGAATGAATTGCAGCGAAATCCACTTTCATTTTGGCTGACTTGTCGCTTCTGTTTTATAAAATTAGCAAGCCGATTTAAATATCACGTGGCTTTTGCGATTACAATTTTCGATAAATTCCAAGCGCGCGACCCAAGCGATAACTTGACGACCAAAAAATGCACCAGAACATGGCAAAAATGGCGTTTTATCAAGCCATCGTTTAAGATAATAATCGATCGCCGAATATGGCTTTTATATTGCTATTCGCGTCTTCGCCGATGAAATCGATGCAATAATTTCAAACAATAAAAAAGCGGCCCCTTTCGAGTGAAAGAGGCCGCTTTCAGAATTCGTGTTTTATCGCGAATTAGACCAGAATCATTCCGGCCTTTTGCAATTCCGCCGTGCTGGTATCGTGCACGCCGTCGAGAACCGCGATTGCGACGAAGGCTTCGCCGATCTTCACCGACACCGTCGATCCGGCA
>JBOFCQ010000201.1:0-5445 GCA_051646145.1 Hyphomicrobium sp. | reverse complement strand
CTGGTCTATCCGGGATTGCCCGACGATCTCGCCGTTGAAGCTTTGGCGGCTGCCATGGGCACGCCGTTCGACGTCTCTGGCGCAGCGCACATGCAGAAAGCGGTTGCGGCGCGTGCGTCGTCGCCGAAGCTTGCCGGATTGGGGAAGGCGTTGACGCTGATCCGGCTTGAAACATTCATTCCTTTCGTTGCGGCGCGCGTCGAGAAACTCAAGACCGCGCTGCGCGTTTACGGGCAGCCGATCGAGCTTGGCATCGAAGAGAGCGTTGCAATCTGGAGTGACATTCGCCGTCTCAACGTGATGCCCTACGACGCCGAAACAAGCTTGTGGCGCATTTCGACGGCACCGACGCAGGCGCCCATCATCGTCGCGGCCATTCAGAAGTTCATGGATGCAACGGCGCTCTACGACTGGTCGGGCGGTCTCGTGTGGCTGGAAGTGCCGGCCGCCGCCGACGCGGGTGCCGCCGACGTGCGCCGCGCAGTTGCCGTGCGCGGCGGTCACGCAACGCTCATTCGCGCCGCAGCCGATGTGCGCGCCAGCGTCGACGTCTTCGAGCCGATGAAGCCCGAGGTCGAACGCCTGACGCGTGGTATCAAATCTGCGTTCGATCCGGCCGGCATCTTGAATCCCGGACGCATGTACGCAACCCTCTGATCGCGGCCCTTCTGGAAGACCCGACGCTCATGCAAACCAATTTCACAGCCGAGCAGCTTGCCGACGCAAAAGTGGCGGATGCGGAAAAGATCCTCAGGCGCTGCGTGCACTGTGGGCTGTGCACGGCGACGTGCCCGACGTATGTGGTGCTCGGCGATGAGCGCGACAGTCCACGCGGACGCATCTATGCGATCAAGGACATGTTCGAAAAGGGCGGCCCGGCGCCGGCGGAAGTGGCGTTCCACGTCGACCGCTGCCTGTCGTGCTTTTCCTGCATGACCACGTGCCCGTCGGGCGTCGACTACATGCATCTGGTCGAGCATGCGCGCAATCACATCGAAACCACCTACGATCGCGGTCTGAAACAGCGCATCGTGCGCCGCCTGCTGGCCGCGACGGTGCCGTATCCCGCGCGGTTTCGCTTGGCATTGAAAGCCGCGCCTCTCGGGCGATCGATGACCGGCCTCATGCGTCGCGTCGGCCTCAAAGAACTGGCCGCCATGATCGAACTGGCGCCGAAGTCCGTCGGCAGCGCCCGTTATGTCGGACCCGGCAAGGCCGTCACCGACAAGGCGCCGACCGCGCGCGTCATTCTGCTTGCAGGCTGCGCGCAGCAGGTGCTGCGGCCCGACATCAACGACGCGACCATTCGTTTGCTCGGGCGCGCGGGCGTCGAAGTCATCGTGTCGGCGGGAGCCGGCTGCTGCGGCGCGCTGACGTCGCACATGGGTCTTGAAGCCGATGCACTCGCCGCCGCCCGCCGCAATGTCGATGCTTGGAGCAAGGACATCGCCAAGGGCGAGATCAACGCCATACTCATCAACGCTTCGGGCTGCGGCACGACCGTGAAAGACTATGGCCATATGCTGGCCGGCGATCCGCAATATGCCGAGCGCGCGCGCCAGATCTCGGCATTGACGAAAGACGTGACGGAATTTCTGAGCAGCCATGACTTCGGCGCACCCAAGCGCTGGTCGAGCCTCAAGGTTGCGTATCATTCGGCCTGCTCGATGCAGCATGGCCAGCGCATCATCTATCCGCCGAAGATCCTTCTGAAGAATGCGGGCTTCACCGTGCTCGATATTCCCGAAGGGCATCTGTGCTGCGGTTCAGCCGGCGTCTACAACATTCTGCAGGAAGAGATCGCCAGCCAGCTTCTGGCGCGCAAGGTCGGGCATATCAAATCTGTGCGGCCCGATGTGGTCGCAACCGGCAACATCGGCTGCATCAGTCAACTGGCGCGTGGGCTCGATATGCCGGTCGTGCACACGGTCGAGATGCTCGACTGGGCGTACGGCGGACCGGTGCCGCGCGGGCTTGAGAATCTTGCCGGGTTCTCGACAAACGTGCCGACACCCCGCCGCGTCGAAGACTACATCAGCGCATGACCCCCGACTTTTCTCTCGAAGCTCCGTCGGATGCGTTGCGTGCCGCCGCCGAGACCGTCATTCGCGGCAAGGCGAAGCCCGTCGGCGCGTTCGGCCGTCTGGAACAGTTGGCAGCCGACATCGTAGTTGCGACCGGCACGCTGAAGCCCGATCTTGGTGCTGCGCGGCTCATCGTATTTGCTGCCGACCACGGGCTGACCGCCGAGGGCGTCACCGCGTATCCCTCCGAGATCACGGGGCTCGTGGCGGGCCTCATTCTCGCGGGCACGGGCGGCGCCAACATTACGGCCAAGGCCGTCGGCGTTGATGTCATGCTTGTCGATTGCGGAATGCTGACGGCGTTGCCGCCAGCGCCGATGCTGCTGGAGCGCCGCATCGCGAGCGGCACGCGCAACGCGCGCCGTGAACCGGCGATGACCGCTGAAGACGCCCGCCGCGCGTTTGACTCAGGCTGTGCAATCTCTCAAGACGCCAGCGCTGCGGGCGTTGGCATCTTTGCCTTAGGCGAGATCGGCATCGGCAACACCAGCGCCGCCGCACTGGTCGCGCACGCAGCCACAAGGTTGCCGCTCGACGCGCTCGTCGGTCCCGGAGCCGGTGCGCCGCCCGGCGGGCTCGACCACAAGCGCGCGGTTCTGAAAGATGCGTTTGCGCTGACGCCGGTCGCCACGGCATGGGATGGCATGGTCGCATTCGGCGGCTTCGAAATGGTAACGATGCTCGGTGCGATGTTTGGCGCGGCGCGCGCCAAGCGGGTTGTGATCGTCGATGGTTACATCGCGACGGCGGTGGCGGCCGTCGGCTTGGCGATGCAGCCGGCCCTCGCGCCCTATCTCGTCTATGCGCACAACTCGGCGGAACCGGCCCACGCGCTGCTGCTGGCGCATCTTGGCGCGACACCGCTGTTCGATCTCGGCATGCGGCTTGGTGAAGGCACCGGCGCGGCGCTGGCTGTGCCGATGGTGCGAGCCGCCGCATTGATGCTAACCGAAATGGCCGACCTTGCGGGAGCGCATCCGACATGATCGCGCGCGAGGCCCGCTTGATCCTGGTCGCAATGCAATTCCTGACGCGCATTCCCGTGCGTCCGATCGCCGGCTTCGAACCGATTTGGCTCGATCGCAGCGTCAAATATTTTCCGCTGATTGGCGCCGGTGTCGGCGCGATTGCGGCGGGCGTGCTCCTCATGGCGGCACACATCTGGCCGCTGACGATTGCCGTGGTGCTGGCGATGGCGGCGGCAACGGCTGTCACCGGCGCGCTGCATGAGGACGGTCTCGCCGACACAGCCGATGCGTTCGGCGGCGGCGCTTCGCCCGAAGCGAGCCTCGTCATCATGAAGGATAGCCGCATCGGCACATTCGGTGTCGTGGCCTTGATCCTGGTGATGGCGCTCAAGGGTGTCAGCCTCATGGCTATGACGCCTGCTGAGGCGGCCGCGGCGCTTGTGGCGGGGCATGCCCTGTCGCGCCTCGCAGCCGCGCTCGTCATCGGGCGCCTCGCCTACGCGGGTGATGCCGAACGCGCCAAGGTCAGGCCGCTGACGTCGGGCCTCGGCAAGGATGAGGCGTTGGTGGCCGTGGCGCTCGGGCTGCTGCCCGGATTGATGGTGCTCCAAACCGGCGCCTTCCTCGCCGCGACCGCGCTGGCGGGGGCGGCGGCTGGGTTGCTCGCCGCCTATTCGCATCGGCGCATTGGCGGATACACGGGTGATGTTCTGGGCGCTGTCGAACAGGTGACGGGCGCAGCGTTCCTGCTCGCCCTGGCGGCGTTCTGATCGGCGGCAGACACCGCGCCCGCAGGCGATAACCACGATTGTCCACGCCATTGACGCCCGCGCGCGTTGGCCGATACTTGTGCACGTCTTTTGCAAAGGAACGGATCGTTGAGCCGAGGTGGGCCAAGGATCGCGGCGATTTCGGTCATCGCACCGGGCTCGCTTGGCTCGAAATGGCCCGCGGTGCGGCACGCGGCTGGCTCACAGCCGAGCCCAAAGCTGGCCACTGACCCAAACTAGGACGATGGTCCAGGACGATGTGGGCCAGAACGATAGGCCAGGTCGATGGGGCGCATAGAGCTTGGCACGATAAACAGGGCGCGATCCGTCGAGCCTGACACGCAGAGAGTATGAAGGTGGCGCGTATGTCCGACCCAATTTTCACCAACTGGACGCCCGAGATCACGGCGGCATGGGGCAAGGCCCCGCTCAAGGCCGAGCATCGGCTGCACACGCATCCGCTATTCTCGTTCGACGCGCTGGCTGAACTCATCGACGGCTATCCGCGCCAGCATTATGCGCTTGTGCACATGGGCCCTCAGGGATCGGCGCGGCGCACTTGGCGCGAAGGCGACATCGGCGGGCTCAAGGGACGCGACGTCATCGAAGCCATCCGCAACGGCCGCATGTGGCTCAATCTCAGAAATGTCGGCGCCGTCGATGCACGCTATCGCGATCTGCTCGATGAAGCCTTCGGCGAGGTGCGCGACAACGTCGGCGGATATGAAACCTACAACCGCACGAACGGCATTCTGATCTCGTCGCCCAACGCTCAGGTTTATTATCATTGCGATCTGCCCGGCCAATCACTGTGGCAGATCCACGGCCGCAAGCGCGTGTTCGTCTATCCGGCGAAGGCGCCGTTCGTCACGCCGGAGCAGCTTGAGAACATCGCATTGTTCGAAGTTGAAGTGGACATGCCGTACGATCCGGCGTTCGACGCGTCGGCGCAGGTGTTCGAGATCGGTGGCGGCGAGATGCTGCACTGGCCGCTCAACGCGCCGCATCGCGTCGAGAACCTGAATTGTCTGAACGTGTCCATGACGACGGAATATTGGACGGAATCTGTGCGCCGCAGCCAGATGATCAACATGGCCAACGGCATTCTGCGCCACAAGCTCGGCATGTCGCCGGCCAGCCGCACAACGAGCGGTCCGGGCTTCTGGGCGAAAGCGGCCCTGCAAGCCGGCGTACGCCGGACCGGCATTCTCACGAAAGCGCGCAAGTCACGCCGCGCCGTTGATTTCCGTCTCGATCCGCAGCGTCTCGGCGCCATCATCGATATGCAGCAGGCGGCCGAATAGCGCGCTCCCAAGCCGACGAGGATGCAGCGGATGGTCGATGTCAGTGACGATGCGATGGCGGCAGCACACCGCGCCACGCCGGTTGGCGATGTGGCCGCACGCGGCGATGTCATCGCCGAAGTCTTTGACGGCGCCGACAGCGTTCTGGCCGCGCTCGAAAGCATTCAGCCAGGCGCGCGCTCTGGCGGATTTCAATCGCTGTCGTGGCTGACCGTACTCTACGAAGAGCTGGCTGAAGCGCACGGCGCCGCGCCCCGGCTCGTCGTCGTCACCGATCGCGCGTCGGGCGGATTGATCCTCGCCCTGCCGCTCATCGTCG
>JBOFCQ010000178.1:0-1894 GCA_051646145.1 Hyphomicrobium sp. | reverse complement strand
AGCAGAATGCCGAAGATCGCGGTCATCTGCTCGCGCATGGCCCCAAGCCACAGCCAGAACAGCGAGCCTGTGCCGGCTTGTACGGTGCGTATGACGGCGCCGGCGCCGCGCTGCGCGTGATAGTGCTGCGGCAGCGTCATGGCGCGTTCGAAGACGTCGCCGAGGGTGGCAAGCTTGCGGCGATGGGCGAGGCGATCGGAATAGACAGCGACGACGACGTTGGCGATGATGCCGAAGAGGCCGAGCGCGGCCCAGAGCGCGATGATTGAAAAAGCTTGCCCGCGCTTGGCGAGCGCATCGACGACGCGACCAAAGAGGATCGGTTCGGCGAGCTGCACGGTTGCAATGGCGATGCCGGCGAGTGTCAGCGATATCGCGAGGCCCTTCTCGGGCGCCAGCATGGCGAGCGTGCGCCAGTAGAGCATCGGCAGCGTATATTCGGTTTTTGCGGCCGATGCCGTTTCGGGGATCGTCGAAAGGCGCGTCATCGAGATGTGATCTCCGGGCGAGACTTTGGGCGCGGCAGAGTGTGGGTGTGCGTTAGTCTCTTTCGTGGCTTCGCGGCGGCGAGGCAAGGCGTCATTTTGGGCAAACTTCGCCTCTACGCCATGAACGCCGCCATTGCAGCGCCGCTGCGGGTGCACACCTTCACCACCCTTTGCGCTCGATCCGGCTTGTTCCGGCCAGATCGCAGAGCTATGGAAGCGCGCAGCCGGAGCGTGACGCCACGCGGTCTATGTCTGACGTCGCGGCATGGCGGCTGCCGACCGTCGGGCTTTCCATGCGGGGCGCTTGTCGACTTCGGTGTCGATGTGGATGTCGATATCGGTGCGGTTGATATGTGCGTCGCGAACGCGCGTGCGGATCAACCAAGGTTGGTTGGCGGGATTGGTCGGCCGTATAAGGCGCCAGCAATAGGTGCCAGGATTTAGTGCATGACTGCGTCAAAGACGCCGAAACGTAACGACGGGGCCGAGCGCGCCGGCACTGCGGCAGCACTCGCGGCCATCGGGGCCTGCGACCGCGGCCGGCCGTTCGTTGTCGCCCAGCTTGGGCAATCGCTCGATGGCCGCATCGCGACGCCGACCGGGGCCAGCCGCTGGATCAATCGCGATTGCGCGCTCGACCATCTCCATCGCTTGCGGGCGTCGGTCGATGCCGTCGTCGTCGGCATCGGCACAGTGCTGGCTGACGATCCTTATCTGACCGTGCGCCGGGTCGATGGCGCAAACCCGGCTCGCGTTGTCATCGACCCGAACTGCCGCTTGCAGGCGTCCGCGCGCTGCATGGACGCCGACGGCGCGCGCCGCATCGTGATCCGAACCGAGACCGACGCGCTCGATGGCAGCGATCCGATAACAGCCGACGCGCTTCCAGCGGGTGTCGAGATCGTCAGGGTCCGGCCAACCGCTGCCGCACTCAATGCCGGCGACATCACACGCGCGCTGTTCGATCTTGGATTGCGGCGCATACTTGTCGAAGGCGGCGCCCGAACCGTGTCGTCGTTCATCGATGCGGGCGCGGTCGATCGTTTGCATCTGCTTGTCGCGCCGATGATCCTCGGCTCCGGCAAGACCGGCCTTTCGCTCGATGCCATCGCCGGCCTCGATGAAGCCCGCCGCCCGGCAACGTCGGTGTACGTGCTTGACGATGGCGACGTGCTGTTTGATTGTGACCTACGCCAAAACGCCTAAGGCACCCGCGCCGGCACGGACCAAAGGAGACTTGCGATGGCCTACGACATGAGCAATGGGGTTCCCGTCTATTCGAAGACCGCGCGCATCTTTCACTGGCTCACAGCGTTGCTGGTGCTGATCCAGTTCCCGATCGGCCTCTATATGACGTATCGCGGCTATGAGATGAGCTACGTCAACGAGGCGGGCGAAACCAAGAC
>JBOFCQ010000172.1:0-21692 GCA_051646145.1 Hyphomicrobium sp. | reverse complement strand
TCTTTCTTCTCATCGGCAAGGCGCTGTCCAACAAGGCCATCGCCCATGAGCTGAAGGTGGCCGAAAGCACTGTCAAGGCGCACGTGTCGGCAATCTTCAAGCTGGCCGGCTGCCGCAATCGCACGGAAGCTGCGCTTCTTTCGCAGCGCGTGCGCTTCGGTCTCGTCGATGACGATGAGCGCGGTGCCATGCGTGGCAGCAGGCCGATGACGCACGAACTCGCGAGCGTTTCGCGGTTCCGGTGACCGTCTGACACTGAGACGGGCAGAGCAGCAATGCTCTGCCGTTTGTGCCTTGGCTTTGGCGCATCGTCTCTTGGTGCAACGCGTGCGCGAAAACACGTGCCGTCGAGGCGAGCCGTTCACCTGGAATGCGTTGGCTGGATGTGCTGTGCCGGCTCTGCGCGTGTGGCGCGGTGCTGGCGGTTGACCCGCTCTGCGCTTCATTGAAACTCACGTGCGGTGGTTGGCGCAGTACGCAATCCGAAGAACGCGATCCAAGACGCGTTCAGGCCGTTTCGCTGTCCTCGATGCATGGGGCAACGCGTGCGCATCGGTGTTTGGACGATGGGCGACGTGCCGGGCTGCGGGGCCACCCGTGTCCGGGCACGCGGATCGGAGCGCTGAAGACGGCGCAATCGTCCCGCGCTCAGCCGCGCTCAAATGACATCCGGCAACAAAAACAAATTGAAAAAATCGAACTGGGAGAACGCTGTCATGTCTCAATCGCCCGCACCGGGTCAAATCATCGTCGACCTTTCGTTTGGCTTCGTGCTCTCGGGCGCGCTCGCCACCGCAGCCAAACTCAAAATCGCCGATCGCCTCGAAAAGGGCCCTAAGACGCCTGCGGAACTGGCGGCGGAAGTTGGCGTGCACACGCAGTCGCTCTATCGCGTGCTGCGTATGCTGGCGAGCTGCGGCGTGTTCAAGGAAGATGACCAGGGCCGCTTCCATTTGACCCCGGCCGCTGACCTGTTGCGCACGAGCCTTCCGCATACCCTGCATCACGCAGCCCTTATGATTACGCAGGATATTTTCTGGAAGCCGGTCGGCGGATTGGATGAAGTCGTACGCACCGGCGAGAACGGCATGGTGCCGATTTTCGGTGCGCCGTTCTTTGATTACCTCGAGCACAACAAGGATGCCGGCGCCATCTTCCACCGCGGCATGTCGAGCCTGTCGGATCTGGAAAACGCGCCGATCGCCGGCGCCTACGATTGGACGCCCTTCAAGACCATCGTCGACATCGGCGGCGGTCACGGCGGCTTTCTGATCGAGGCCCTGAAACTGGCCCCCGGCGCTAAAGGCATCAATTACGACGCAGCCCACGTGCTGAAGGATGCCCGCGTCGACGAGCAGAAAGGCCAGTGGACGTGCGTTGAGGGCGATTTCTTCAAGTCCGCTCCGGCGGGCGACGCCTACATTCTCAAGCGCATTCTGCATGACTGGACTGACGACGTCTGCGTCACCATTCTGGAAAACATTCGCCGCTCGATGAACCCCGGCGCCAAGGTACTGGTGGTCGACTGCGTGATTCCGCCCGGCAACGAGCCCAATGGCGGCAAAGTGCTCGACATTCTGATGATGTCAGCACTGCCGGGCTTCGAGCGCACCGAGAAGGAATTCGCGGCGCTGTTCAAGCGCGCTGGGCTGAAGCTGAACCGCGTCATTGCGGCCCCGGCTCTGCTCAGCATCACCGAGGCCGTGGCGGCGTAGCGCCGGGCGCTCGATTGTTTGGGCCAAGTGCGTTGGGATGCGGTCCGGCCGGAAATTTCAGCCGGACCGTTGTCGATTTTGGCATCTCTCTTTGGCGCTTGGCGGTGCGCCCGTCGTAACCGCAGATCGGTGCCCGTCCGGGCTCAAAACGGGCACGTTTTACGGCTGGTCGCGACAGGTGAAACATTGCCGCGACATCCGTATCGGAAATCCGCCCGGAAGCCATCGGCCGCAATCTGAATATTCGCTAGAAATACCAATAAATCCGCCGGCATTGCGCAGTTGCGAATTTTGGCACGTTGAATGCTTGGATGATGTTAACGGCACCAAGCCGACCTATCAAAAAAAACAGTCATTGGGAGGAGATAAGCGTGTATCCGACGAGGGACCAGAAACTTTGGATGTACGAGACCATGTTGGTCAGCCGGTATCTCGAGGAGACGATCGAACAGATCTACCTCGAGGGCAAAAAGCCGGTCTTCAATATGGCCAACGGTCCGATTCCGGGCGAAATGCATCTGTCCAATGGCCAGGAGCCGTGCGCCGTTGGCGTCTGCGCTCATCTGACGGCCGAAGACGTTGTCACCGGTACGCACCGTCCCCATCACATTGCCGTCGCCAAGGGCGTCGATCTGCGCAAGATGGTGGCTGAGATCTTCGGCAAGCGCTCAGGCCTCAGCGGCGGTCGCGGCGGCCACATGCATATCTTCGATACGAAGGTGAACTTCGCCTGCTCGGGCATCATCGGTCAGGGCATGGGCCCAGCCGTCGGCGCAGCGCTGTCGCGTAAGATGCAGGGCAAGCCCGGCGTCGCCATCGCCTACATCGGTGAAGGCGCGGCCAACCAGGGCGCGTTCCACGAGGCGATGAACCTGGCTGCCGTCTGGAAGCTGCCGTTCATTTGCATCATCGAAGACAATCAGTGGGGCATTTCGGTTGGCAAGGCGCAATCGACGGCCGTTGCTGACAACTCGATCCGCGCGCAGGCTTACGGCGTGCCGGGTCATCTCGTGCGCGACAATGACCCCTACGAGGTCTACCGCGTCGCCGGCGAGGCCATCGCACGCGCACGCCGCGGCGAGGGGCCGACGCTCATCGAAATCGAAACCTCGCGCCTCGCTGGTCACTTCATGGGCGATGCCGAGGGCTACCGGCCCAAGGGTGAACTCGATTCGCTTCGTGCCCGCGATCCCATCCCGCGCATGAAAGCGCGCATGATGGCAGAGGACGGGCTGACCCAGGCCGACAACGATGCCATCACGGCCCGCGCCCGCGCCAAGGTCGACGATGCCATCGATTTCGCCCGTCAGAGCGCCTACCCCGAGCCGGCGGAAGCGCTGGATAAGGTCTTCGCCTAAGCCCATTCATCCTGACGACCGCGCGGCAGCACGCGAAAGTGTGCCGCCGCGCTGGGCCGCTCAGAGTTCGCAAATTCCGCTTCCTAGGAGGAGCAAGACATGTCAACCGCAACGGCCACTGCACCCAAGGTGCAACAGAATGAACGGCGCTTCACCATCGCCCGCGCCATGGCGGAAGCGATCGCGCAGGAAATGCGCATCGATCCGCGCGTGTTCGTGATGGGCGAAGACATCGCCCAGCTCGGCGGCGTTTTCGGCAACACCCGCGGCCTCTACGACGAATTCGGCGCCGAGCGCGTGCGCGATACGCCGATCTCGGAAACGGCCTTCATGGGTGCGGCGGTCGGTGCTGCGTCTGACGGCATGCGCCCGGTCGTCGAACTGATGTTCGTCGACTTCTTCGGCGTCTGCTTCGATGCGATCTACAATTCGATGGCCAAGAACATTTACTTCTCCGGCGGCGAAGTGAAAGTGCCGGTCGTTCTGATGACGTCGACGGGTGGCGGCTATTGCGACGCCGGCCAGCACTCGCAGTGCCTCTACGGCACGTTCGCGCATTTGCCGGGCATGAAGGTTGTCGTGCCGAGCAACGCCTACGATGCGAAGGGTCTGATGGTCTCGGCCATCCGCGATGACAGCCCGGTCATCTACATGTTCCACAAAGGATTGCAGGGCATGGGTTGGCTTGGCACCGAGCCCGGCGCCACGGTCCACGTTCCGGAAGAAAGCTACGCCATTCCCTTCGGCAAGGCCGCTGTCGTGCGCGAAGGTACCGATGTCACCATCGTCAGCGTCGCAATGGGCGTTCACAACGGTCTGAAAGCCGCCGAGAAGCTGGCCCAGCAGGGTGTCAGCGCGGAAGTCATCGATCTGCGCACGCTCGTACCTCTGGATCGCGATACGGTCTTCAAGTCGGTCGCCAAGACCGGCCGACTGATCGTCGTCGATGAAGATTATCAGAGCTACGGATTGACCGGTGAGATCATCGCCACCATCGCCGAGCGCGATGTGTCGGTGTTGAAGGCCTCACCGCAGCGCGTCGCCTATCCGGATATTCCGATTCCCTTTACGCGCCCGATGGAGCAGTTTGCATTGCCCAATCCGGACAAGATTGTTGACGCATTCCACAAGATGAAAGGACAAGCAAAATGGTGAGCGTGAAGATTCCGACCGATCTTTGGGAGGAAGATACCGAGGCGGTCATCACGACCTGGCTTGTCAGCGATGGCGGGGCGGTGAATGAAGGCCAGCTCATTGCCGAGATCATGGTTGAAAAGGTGCAGCACGAAGTGCGCGCGCCGGCCAGCGGCACGATCAAGATCTCGCAGCCGGCCGAGGCCGTCGTCGCCAAGGGTGGCGAAATCGGCACGATTACCTAACACGCAACCACACGACACGGGATCGACCCCATCATGAGCGACGCAACGCCCGCCGCCACGCAACCCGCCGTCAGCGACGACAAAATCATCAAGCTCTCGGCCATGCGCGGCATGATCGCGAGCAAGATGCTGGAAAGCTTGTCGACGACTGCGCAGTTGACGCATTTCACCGAATGCGATGCGACGGGCCTGCTCGCCATGAAAGCCCGGCTGCTGGCCGAGCAAGGACTGAAAGCGTCGGTCGAAGATCTGCTCGTTGAAGCCGTGGTGCAGGCGCTGCGCAAGCACCCCGGCCTCAACGGTGTCGTCCAAGGCGCCGAAATCCAGCTCAAGTCCGACATCCACGTTGCCGTCGCCGTTGCATTGCCGGGCGATCTGCTCGTCGCCCCCGCGATCTTCAATAGCGGTACGCTGTCTCTGGAAGATCGGGTCAAGGCGCGGCGAGATCTCGTTGATCGATCGAAAATCAACAAGATCACGGTCAAGGAAATGACCGGCGGCACGTTCACGGTTACGAATATCGGCCTGACCCGCGTTCGCCATTTCACGCCGATCTTGAATATTCCGCAGATCGCCATTCTCGGCGTCGGCGAGACGTCGCTCCGGCCGTGGGTGGTCGACGGCAAAATCGAGGCGCGGCCCATCATGGGCTTGTCGCTGACGTTCGACCATCGCGCCGTCAATGGCGCGCCGGCCGGCGATTTCCTCACCGATCTTGCAAAAATCATTGAAAGCATGGCGTGATATCGCTCGGTCCGCAGACCGACGAGGTCGCGAACCACTTTCCCTTGGCGCGCGCCATGAGCGATACCGACACGACCATGACATCGCCTGCGGGATCTGACCGTCACGCGACGGCCGGTGATGATCTCATTTCATTCGATGAAGCCATTGCGGCAGAGCGCGCGGCGCTGAGTGCTATCACCGCCGAGCCCGAGGGATCACCGGTCCGGTGTCTGTTGTGGCGCACGCCGCAGGCGATCATCGTACCGCGCGGTATGCCGAGCCGTGCCGGGTTCGACGCGGCCCGCGTTACGGCCGGGCGCTTTGGCTACACACTCTTTGAGCGCGATACGGGCGGCGATCTGACGCCGCAATGTCCGGGCGTCGTCAATCTCAGCATGATCTTCAATCTCAGGCACGCCAAGCCGAGCCTGGCGGAGGCCTATCACCGTTTGACGGCCCCAATTGTGGCGTTTCTCGATGACGCCTTTGCCATTAAGGCGCGTGTGGCATCGATACCGGGCGCGTTCTGTGACGGTGCCTACAACGTGGCTGTTGGCGACGACAAACTCGCTGGTACGGCGCAACGCTGGCGGCTCAGCGCCAACGGCCAAATTGGCGTCGGCGTTCTGGCCCATGCGGCCATCATGTGCACCAACGATCTCGACCATTCCGTCGATGCCATGAATGCCATGTACCCCGATCTCGGTATCGATCGCCGGATTGATCGGGCACGCCATGTGCGGCTGGCGGATCTGATCGGGAGCGAACAAGCGTCGGCGCACCATGTTGCGGCGCGGTTGCAGGCCTACTTGGCGCGTGACGGCTATCTGGTGCGGGCCGTCACTCCGCAAACGGCCGTCTTCGACTAACACGAAACCTGAGAACGACCATCGCGGCACCGCCGGCGGCACGCGCCGACGTGGACATCGCGTCCGCAGGCGATCAGCGCTGCCGAACGGCCAATATCAATACTGATTATTGGGAGATGTGATCGCGTAGCGGCGAATTTTCCGGTGCAGGGTGGCGCGGCTGACACCGAGCTGGTTCGCCGATTCCTTCACCTTCCACTTATTCGCGCGCAGCACTTCGACGATGCGCCGGCGCTCTGCCGCTTCGTTCGCTTCCAGCAGCGTTGTCCCCGCGGGTGAGGGCGGTTCCGGCGTGTCCTCGTGCAGAACGAGGTCGGCCCGCATCACGGTGTCGGGCAACAACTGAACGTTGCCGGCGCGGGCGAAATCGAGCAACTGATCGGGAAGGTCTTCGACCGATACTTCCTGCCCGCCGTGCAGAGACAGCACGAATCGAATGACGTTGCGCAGTTCGCGAATGTTGCCGGGCCACGGATAGCGGCGGAAGAGATCAAGCGCGCCGGCGGTGAACGTGACGGACTTGCCACCGTGAGCGGCCGTCTCGTCCATGACGATGGCGTCGATGAGCGCCGTGATGTCGACGCGATCGCGCAGCGACGGCAGAACGATCTGCGCGCCGCGGATGCGGTAGTACAGATCCTTACGGAAGATACCCTTCGCGATCAGATCCGGCAGATTGCGGTGCGTCGCGCAGATGATCTTCATGTCGACAGGAATGGCATCCGCGCTGCCAAGCGGCGTCACGGTGCGCTCTTCAAGCACGCGCAGAAGATGGGCCTGAAGCTCAAGCGGCATGTCGCCGATTTCGTCGAGGAACAGCGTGCCGCCGTTGCTGGCGAGGATCTTGCCGACGCGGCCGCCTTTGACGCCACCGGTGAACGTGCCGGGCGCATAGCCAAAGAGTTCGCTGGCCAGCAGCGTTGCCGGGATGGCCGCGCAGTTGACGGCGACGTAAGGTTTCTCGGCGCGCGCACTTTCGCGATGCAGCGCGCGGGCCAGCGTATCCTTGCCAACGCCGGTCTCGCCGAGCACGAGCAGCGGAATGTCCTTATCGATGATCTTGCGACAGAGGTTGATGTTCTGGATCATCAACGGATCGGCGCCCGCGACGCGATCGAGCGGACGCGGGCCGGTTGCGGCCGTCGTGCCGAAGCGCGCGCGCTTGTCGTCGCCCGTCGACGTCGCCTTGCCGTTGACGACTTGGCTCGACGCGGACTTCTTCTTCGGCAGGAACGCTGTGACGAAGGTGCTCGACCCGTCGCTCTGCGTCAGGCGCACTGAATGCCGGCTCAGCGGCTTCAGGTCGCCGAGAGAGATATTCCAGATGTCGTTGATCGGCCGGCCGCCGAGTTCGCTGAGATCGGGCACGCCGAGCAGCGACAGCGCTTCCTGCGTCGCGCCGAGGATGTTGCCGTTCTCATCCGCCGCGACCAATGCCTTGACCGACATCGGCATGGGATCGGGTTCGCTGGTGAGCGCGATGATGCAGTCGTTCAAATGCCAGCGGCGGAACAGCAGCATGCTGATCTGGGCTGCGGCTTCGCGGGCAAAGTGCTGCGCGAAATGTCCATCACCCGAGCCGGGCGCGGCGCGTCCCGAAATATCGAACGCGGCGACGACGCGGCCGTCGGGCGCGAAAATCGGCGCGGCGGAACACGTGAAGTGTTTGAAGCCCTCATTGAAGTGGGCGCCAGCATAAACCGTGATCGGCTGGCGTGACACGAGACACGTGCCAATGCCGTTGGTGCCGACGAGATCTTCCTGCCAGACCGAACCTGTTTCCAGGCCCTCGCGCGCCACGTCACGGCTGCCGCCGCTGTCGGCAAAGCTGGTGACGACGATGCCGTCGGAATTGCTGATGAGGATGACGTGATTGGTGTCGGCGGCGACATGGCGCATGCGGTCGATGACCGGGGTCGATTCGACCAAGATGTTTTCCATCTGTCCGCGCAGTTCGCGAACGGCCACATCGGTTAGTCGTGCCACGGGCGATTTCATCGCCCGGTCGAGCCGATACTCCGATAGACAGCGCCGCCATGAGGCGCGCACGATATCCGTTCCCAAATTCGGAGTAGCGTCAAGCGCCAGTCCGAGTTCCCTGAGGTCCTCGTGCATCACGTTTCTTATTTGCTCCTAGGCCTGAAGTCGTAAGTGTGCCAGGACGCCGCACCGATTTCAACAACAACGACGCGTGAATCTGAAAACGCGTCATCACTCGTTTGCAATAGCGGCTGAGCGCGCGTCAAAAAATGCCCGCCAACGCTCGTTTGCCGGCGTGGGGTCCTCTTAACGCTGTTGGAAAGTTGTATGTTTGAGGATGGGTGTGGATTGGTGCGTTGCACCATTGGCCGTGTACGGTTTCAGCTCAGCGCGCCGTAGAGCGCCAACGCGCTGAGATTCGGATCGGTGATAGCCGCACGGCGCGCCTTGATGTCCGGCATGCGTTGGCCGGCGAAGAAGTGAGCCACGGCAATTTTTTCCGTAAGAAGCGGTGCGGTCTCGCCGGCGGCAAGGCGGTCGGCGGCTTTGGCGGCGCCCTGCGCCAGGAGCCCGCCGGAAATCGCGAGGCCAAAGAGATGCAGCACGTTGACGGCCGCACCCGCCGCGCGCACCGGCTCTTTGGCAGCAGTCTCAATCAGCCAGGAAATGATCGCCGACATATCGTCGGCGGCGCTGCGCACTGCGGCTTCGATCGCGGATAGGCGTTTATCTTGATGTGCCGCCAGCGCGTCAGCCGTTGCGATGAGTTCGGCGACGAGCGCGCGGGCGGCGGCGCCGCCGTCGCGCTGCAGCTTGCGGCCGATCAGGTCGTTGGCCTGAATGCCGGTCGTGCCTTCATAGATGGTGGTGATGCGGCTATCGCGGAAGTATTGCGCCGCGCCAGTTTCCTCGATGTAGCCCATGCCGCCGTGGATCTGCACGCCGAGCGACGTCACATCGCACGCCGTTTCCGTGCACCATGCCTTGGCAACGGGAATGAGCAGGTCGAGGCGCGCCTGATGCGCTGCACGTTCCGCGGGTGTTGCGGCCGCGTGCGATAGGTCGAGCGACAAGGCAGCGCTGTAGCAGAGGCCGCGCATCGCTTCGCACGAGGAGCGCATGGTCATCACCATGCGATGCACGTCCGGGTGGTGCACGATCGGCTTTGCCCCGCCGCTACGGTCGCCGACAATGCGGCCTTGCACGCGCGATGTCGCATAGGCGAGCGCGTGCTGATAGCTGCGATCGGCGATGCCGAGGCCCTGGATGCCAACGCTCAGCCGGGCGCGGTTCATCATCACGAACATATATTCAAGGCCACGGTTTTCTTCGCCGACCAGATAGCCGATGGCGCCGCCGTGATCGCCAAACGACATGACCGCTGTCGGCGATCCGTGAATGCCGATCTTGTGCTCAAGCGAAACGCAGCGCAGATCGTTGGCCGCCCCAAGCTTACCGTCGGCGTTGACGAGCCGCTTTGGCACTACAAAGAGCGAGATCCCCTTGACGCCTTCGGGGGCGTCCGGCAACCGCGCCAATACGAGATGGATGATGTTGTCGGTCAGATCGTGGTCACCGTAGGTGATGAAGATCTTCTGCCCGGTGATGCGATAGTGCGCGCCGTCGCGCACCGCGCGCGTGCGTACCGCGGCCAGGTCGGACCCGGCCTGCGGTTCGGTCAGGTTCATGGTGCCGGTCCATTCGCCGCTCACCATCTTCGGCACGTAGGTTGCGCGCAGCGCGTCCGATCCATTGAGCACGATGGCTTCGATCGCGCCTTGCGTCAGCAGCGGACAGAGCGCGAACGACATGTTCGCAGCATTCAACATCTCCTGCACTGCGGCGCCGACTAGCCACGGCAGGCCCATGCCGCCCCATTCCGGCGCGAACATCACCCCGTTCCAACCGCCGGCGATGAATTGCGCGTAGGCATCGGTCCAGCCGGCTGTTGTCTTGACGCCGTCGGCTGTCAGCCGGGCGCCGGCCTTGTCACCTGCGCGGTTCAATGGCGCGAGAACGCCGCCGGTGAAACTTCCGGCCTCGTCCAGTATAGCGGCGACCGTATCGGGCGTCGCGTCGGCGAATTGCGGTAGATGCGCGAGTTGCCCGGCGTCGCAGATGTCGTTCAGCACGAACAGCATGTCTTGCAGGGGTGCGCTGTAGCTCATCGGGGCCTCGCCGCTTGCGGACATTGGATTGCTTCGGGCACGTCGTCGCCCTCGCCAGCGCGCTTGCGGCGCGCGACTAATCTTCCTCTAATGCGGTCGGAGAGGATCGGCAACCACAGCGCGGAGACAGCACTGCGACGGCTAGGAAGTTCTTATCGGTGCGACGTCGTCATGTGCCGCGGGTGGAACTCGGCTCGGCGCCCTTGTTCGGCGTCGTGTCGCGCGCGATGTTCGCTTTAACAGCCGGTGACTTCGGACCCTTGAAATAGTCGGCGGCGGCTTCGAGAAAGAGCGGCGACAGGCCTTCGCCGCTGGCATCGAGATACGCCTTCATCTCGTTGCGCATGCGCGGGTCCCAGAACAGATGCACGTGCTTGCCGATGCCGTCGATCGCTTCACTCTTCGGATAGGCGGAAAAATAGGCCGCGATCTGATTGGCCATGCGGACGAGGTCTTTGGAGTCCATTGCGCATTCTTTCCAGGCTTAGATCAAGCCTCTGAAGGGTTGAAAACGACGACCCCGCCGCCGCCGAGTGCGGCGAGGAATAATCCCGAGCCCCGCGCGAGGTCCATGGCGAGGACCGTCGGGGCGGAAACTGTGACGAGTGCTCCGATGCCGAACATCGCGGCCTTCTGCACCAATTCGAAACTGCAGCGGCTGGTCATGAACACGAATCCGCCGGCTGGGTCCGTGTGCGCGGCGGCGAGTGCCCCGATCAGCTTGTCGAGGGCGTTGTGACGGCCGACATCTTCGCGGACAAGCGTGATGTCTCCCTGATGCGAAACGAACGCGGCTGCGTGCACCGAACGATTGAGCCGGTTCATCGGCTGCAATTCGGGAAGCGCACGGGCGGCTTTCAGCATGGCTGCGGTACTTGGGCTAACCGGCGTCGCGCAGCGGCGGATCGGCTTGATGGCGTCGGCGATGTCTTCGACGCCACACAATCCGCAGCCCGTGCGGCCTTCGATGGTGCGCGGAGAGGGGAGCGATTTGGCGAGGCGCGCCTCGGCAATCGCGATATCGACGGTCACGCCGTTCTCGACAGGCAGAACCAATACGGCCTCGATAGCGGCGACGTTTGAGATCAGACCTTCGCTCAGCATGAGGCCCACCGCGAAATCGCGAAGGTCGGCGGGCGACGCCATCATGACGGCAAACGGCTTTGAGTTGATCTGCAACGCGATCGGCACTTCGTCCGGCAATTGCCACGACACAGCCGTTGCGCCACCGTCAGCCGTCCGCAACTCTCCCGTGAACGGGTGCGAGCACAAGCTCGCTGGCCCGCCGGCGGTTTCGGCTGCGGTCTGCATTACATTCATGGCGTCTCACATCTGCCGCCGCCGGGCGGTGGGATCTATTCGGCGGCCTGCAGCTTCGTCTTTTTATCGATGCGCTTGTTTTCCTGCTCGCGCGTTTCCCACTCGGCCTGCCAATCGGACGGCTGGTTGGAAATCGACACCTGCACCGCCGTCACCTTGTATTCGGGGCAGTTGGTCGCCCAATCCGAATTCTCGGTAGTGATGACGTTGGCGCCGGTCACCGGGTGGTGGAACGTCGTGTAGACGACGCCTTGCGGCATGCGATCGGAAATCTTGGCTTTGAGCGTGGTGGCGCCAACGCGGCTGGCGAGAGACACCATCTGGCCATCGGCGATGCCGCGGACGTCGGCGTCATGCGGATGCAATTCCAGAATGTCCTCCGGGTGCCAGGCGACGTTGGCCGTGCGGCGTGTCTGAGCGCCGACGTTGTAGTGCGCCAGAATGCGGCCCGTCGTCAGGATGAGCGGGAAATTGCGATTGGTGCGCTCGGCTGTCGGCACGAACTCCGTCAGCATGAAGCGGCCTTTGCCACGCGTGAACTCGTCAATGTGCATGACCGGCGTACCGACCGGGTTCTCGTCATTGCAAGGCCACTGGATCGAGCCGAGGTCGTCAAGGCGCGCGAAGCTGACGTTCTGGAACGTCGGTGTGACGCGGGCGATCTCGTCCATGATTTCGGCCGCCGAATTGTAGTGCATCGGATAGCCCATGGCGGTCGCAAGACGCGACACCACTTCCCATTCCGACATGCCCTGCTTTTCCGACGACACCTTGCGCACGCGATTGATGCGGCGTTCGGCGTTGGTGAACGTGCCATCCTTTTCGAGGAACGACGTTCCCGGCAGGAAGACGTGCGCGAATGCGGCCGTCTCGTTCAGGAACAGATCCTGCACGACGACGATGTCCATCGACGACAGCGCACGCTCGACATGATGCGTGTTGGGGTCGGACTGGGCGATGTCCTCGCCCTGAATGAAGATGCCGCGGAACGAACCATCGAGCGCCGCATCGAACATGTTTGGAATGCGCAGGCCCGGTTCGCTCTCGAGTTTGACGTTCCATTCCTTCTCGAACACGGCGCGCGCTTCGTTGTTGGAGACGTGGCGGTAGCCCGGGAATTCATGCGGGAATGACCCCATGTCGCATGAACCCTGAACGTTATTCTGACCGCGCAGCGGGTTTACGCCGACGCCTTCGCGGCCGATGTTGCCTGTCGCCATCGCAATGTTCGCCATGGCCATGACCATGGTCGAGCCCTGGCTGTGTTCGGTGACGCCAAGACCGTAATAGATCGCGGCGTTGCCGCCGGTCGCAAACAGGCGCGCGGCTTCGCGCACGTCCTTCGCCGGCACGCCGGTGATGGCTTCCAGTGCTTCCGGTGAATTCTCAGGGCGCTTGATGAATTCTTCCCAGCGGAAGAAATCGCCCTTCTCGCAGCGGCGCGCCACGAATTTGCGATCGATCAGGTTCTCGGTCGCGATGACATGGCCGATGGCGTTCATCATCGCGACGTTGGTCGAGGGCTGAAGCTGCAGGTGATAGGCCGCCTCGATGTGGGGTGAGCGCACGATGTCGGTGCGGCGCGGATCGATGACGATCAGCTTGGCGCCTTCACGGATGCGCTTCTTCATGCGGCTTGCGAAAACCGGATGACCGTCGGTCGGATTGGCGCCGATGACCAGAATGACATCGGACTTCTCGACGCTCTTGAAGTCCTGGGTGCCGGCCGATTCACCGAACGTCTGCTTCAAACCATAGCCGGTCGGCGAATGGCAGACGCGCGCGCAGGTGTCGATGTTGTTGGTGTTGAACGCGGCGCGGATCATGCGCTGCACGACATACACTTCTTCGTTGGTGGTGCGCGACGACGTGATGCCGCCGATCGAACCCTTGCCATACTTCGTTTGCGTCGCCTTGAAGCGGTCGGCCGCGAAGGTGATGGCCTCGTCCCAGCCGACGATCTTCCACGGATCGGTGATCTTGTCGCGCACCATCGGTGTCAGCACGCGATCCTTGTGGGTTGCGTAACCGAACGCGAAGCGTCCCTTGACGCACGAATGGCCCTCGTTGGCGCCGCCGTCTTTGTGCGGCATCATGCGGACGACTTTTTCGCCCTGCATTTCCGCCTTGAACGAGCAGCCGACGCCGCAGTACGCGCACGTGGTGACCACCGAGTGTTCCGGCTGGCCGGCATCGATGATCGAGTTTTCCATCAGCGTCGCGGTCGGGCAGGCCTGTACGCATGCGCCGCACGAGACGCATTCGGACGCAAGGAAGCTTTCATCCATGCCGGCGGACACGTGCGAGGCAAAGCCGCGCCCGTCGATGGTCAGCGCGAAGGTGCCCTGCACCTCTTCGCATGCGCGCACGCAGCGCGAGCAGACGATGCACTTCGAAGGGTCGAAGGTGAAATAAGGATTGCTCTGATCCTTCGGCTTGAAGCTGTCGTTGGCCTTGCCGTCGTGATGCTTGGCGAAAACGTGGTTCTCGCCATCGTAGCCATAGCGCACTTCACGCAGGCCAACCGCGCCCGCCATGTCCTGCAGTTCGCAATCGCCATTGGCGGCGCACGTCAGGCAGTCGAGCGGATGGTCGGAGATGTAAAGTTCCATGACGCCTTTGCGCAGCTTGGCAAGGCGATCGTTCTGCGTCGACACTTTGATGCCGGAGGCAACCGGCGTCGTGCACGAGGCGGGCGTGCCGCGGCGCCCTTCAATTTCGCAGAGGCACAACCGGCACGACCCGAACGGGTCGAGGCTGTCGGTGGCGCAGAGCTTGGGAATCTGGATGCCAAGCTGCATCGCGGCATTCATGATCGAGGTGCCTTCCGGCACCGTGATCTCTTGGCCGTCGATTTCGAGCGTGACCATGGTGTGCGAAGTCACGTGGGGGGTGCCGAAGTCTGTCTCTTTGATGAGAGTCATCGGCTTGACATGGGTGTTCATGGGCGAGCCTCGTTGCAGGCAGTCACTCGGGTGTAGCGATTATTCGGCAGCATCCGCGATAAAGCGCGATAGCCCCGGTTTCTTGAAATCATCGGGAAACCCGCGCACCGCGCTCATCACCGGCATCGGCGTCAATCCGCCCATGGCGCACAGCGATCCGTCGGTCATGGTCACGCACAGGTCTTCCAGCAGCGCCAAGTTCTTGTCGCGGTTCTCGTCGGCGATGATCTTGTCGATCACCTCGACGCCGCGCTGCGCACCGATACGGCACGGCGTGCACTTGCCGCAGCTCTCGATCGCGCAGAATTCCATGGCAAAGCGCGCCTGCTTTGCCATATCGACCGTATCGTCAAATACGACAAGACCGCCGTGGCCGACCATGGCATCGGCCTTGATGAATTCTTCGTAATCCATCGGCACGTCGAGCTTGGATTGCGGCAGGTAGGCGCCGAGCGGACCTCCGACCTGCACGGCGCGCACGGGGCGTCCGGTGGCGGTGCCGCCACCCCAATCGTCGATCAACTGGCGCGTTGTGACGCCGAACGCCTTTTCGACGAGGCCGCCCTGCTTGATGTTGCCGGCGAGCTGGAAGGCAAGCGTGCCGCGCGAACGGCCGACGCCGAAGTCGCGATAGAACGCGCCGCCCTTGTCCATGATGATCGGCACGGCGGCGAAGCTCATCACGTTGTTGATAATCGTCGGCTTGCCGAACAGCCCTTCGATGGCCGGGATCGGCGGCTTGTAGCGCACGATGCCGCGTTTGCCTTCGATGGATTCGAGCATCGACGTTTCTTCGCCGCAGATATAGGCGCCAGCCCCCATGCGCACGAAGAGGTCGAAGCTCCGGCCGCTGCCCTGGATGTCATCGCCCAGCCAGTTGGCGGCGCGCGCGACATCGATCGCCTCGCGCATGACCTTCACGGCGTGCGGATATTCCGAGCGGATGTAGATGTAGCCTTTGGTGGCGCCGCCGGCGACGGCCGCGATGGTCATGCCTTCGATCAGGCAGAACGGGTCGCCTTCCATCAGCATGCGATCGGCGAACGTGCCGCTGTCGCCTTCATCGGCGTTGCAGGCGACGTACTTCTGTTCGCCCTTGAGGTCGTGCACCGTCTTCCATTTGATGCCCGTCGGGAAGCCGGCGCCGCCGCGTCCACGCAGGCCCGATGTCGTGACTTCGGTCACGATGTCGATGGGCCGCATGGCGAGCGCTTTTTTGAGGCCCTCGAAGCCGCCGTGCGCGATGTAATCCGGGATGGACAGCGGATCTGTGATGCCGCAGCGCGCGAACGTCAGGCGCTCCTGGTTCTTGAAATAGGGAATGCTCTCTGTCAGGCCGTGGCCAAGACGATGCTTTTTGCCATCGAGGAAACCGGCGTTGAACAGATCGCTGACATCAGCCGTCGTGACCGGGCCATAGGCGACGCGACCCTTGTCCGTTTCGACTTCGACGAGCGGCTCGAGATAGAGCATGCCGCGCGAGCCGTTGCGGACGATCTTGACGTCTTTCTTCTGTTTGCGCGCTTCGGCCGCGATCGCGGCGGCCACATCGTCGGCGCCGACAGAGAGAGCGGCGGCATCGCGCGGGACATAAATCGTGATCATCGCGCTTTCTCCTTGCCGAGGGTGGCGACGATTTCGTCAAAACGTTGAGGTGTGACCTTACCATATAATTGGTCGCCAATCAGCACCGCTGGCGAGAGTGCGCAGTTGCCAAGGCAGTAGACGGCATCAAGCGTGTACTTGCCATCCGCCGACGTCGATCCAAGGGACGTTCCAAGAGACGTTTCAGCATGTTGGCAAAGCTGTTCGGTGCCCATCGACTGGCACGCTTCCGCGCGGCAGATCTTGATGGCGTGGCGGCCGGCCGGTTCGCGGCGGAAGTCATGATAAAAGGTGACGACGCCATGGATTTCAGCGCGCGAGCGGTTCAGCGCATTGGCGATGATCGGCAAAATAGCCTCCGGCACATGACCCAGTTCGTGCTGGATGTCGTGCAGGATCTCCAAAAGTTCGTCGGGCCGGTTGCCGTGCGCGCCGCAGATTGCAAGCACGCGCACCTCGGCGGCTGTCGGCGCAGGCTTTTCGGCCGGCGCGGCTTTGGAGCTACCCTTTTGTTTTGCCATGAGTTTTGCAGGAGGCGCGTCGCCTCCCCCTTCCACAAGCCAGATGTTTGGATGTATTAGCGCGCACGCTGCGCGCAATCTACGCACCATTCAAATCGTTTTTCCCGATCTTATCATCGACGAAATCTATGGTGCAACGCAATAACTTCGGTTGTTGCGGCAGTTGCCCTAGGGCGCAAAGCCTTGCGGCGCCACCATCTCCGGAGAGAAGTTGCGCGCGGCGTTATTAAGCGCGCGGATCATGGGACTGATAGGGTCGCGGTCGAGGGCTACCAGACCAACCTTGTGTGAAACCTCGGGCGCAGTGAGCGGCACGGCCGTGATGCCGGACTGAGGACCGAGGATGTCCAATATGTATTGCGGCATGATGCTGGCGAGGCCCATCAGGCGCACGTTCGAGCACAGATTGATCACCGAGTTGGTCTCGAGTTCCGGCGTTGGATGACAATCGGCCGATCGAAAGGCGCGGTCGATGATGCGCCGGTTCTGCATGTTCGACGTCAACAGGCAGAGCGGTTGCTTGGCGGCATCCTGCCAGGTGACGATGGCTTCGCGGGCGAGGGGATGGTTCTCGGCAACGAACAAGCAATAGCGCTCGGCATAAAGCGGTGTCGCGAGCAGCCCGTGAATGGGCTCGTTGTCGAGATAGGTAATGCCGACATCGATCGAGAAGTCCTCGATGGAGCGCAGGATCTCTTCCGAACTCATCGACAGAATGGTGAAATCGATCGCCGGATGCGATTGCCGGACCGCGCGTGTCAGATATGGGATCATCGGCAATGCAGACGGAATGCCGCCAAGCACGAGGCGGCCGGTCAGTCCGGCGTCGTGCGAGACGAGTTGAGTCAACTCCTGCTGCATCGATTGCCAGTTGTTGAGGATGAGCTGCGCCCATTTGAGGACACGCTCGCCTTCGCCCGTCAGCCCCTGATAGCGCTGGCCACGCTCGACGATCGGCACGCCGAGTTCGAGTTCGAGCTGGCGGATGCGGCCCGATAGCGTCGGCTGCGTCACGTTGCAGGCGATGGCGGCACGGGTGAAATGCTTCTCGCGGGCGAGCGCGACGAGATACTGCAACTGGCGAATGTCCATCGCGGCATCTCCGGCGGCGGGTACTTCTGTCATGCTTCCATAGCCGCGACCGAAAGGCGCCGCGATGGACATGTTGGGCAACGACCATGGCGCGGCGGCCGCGCGATTACAATCGGCGCGGCGTGCCGGGCTTTAGCGCTGGGTTATTGCCAAGACGCGCACCCGACGCGTCGGTTTAACCGTGCTTTTGCCGGTGGCGCGCAACAGCATCGCCGGCCGTTGCGCTCTTTCGCCCGTCAAGCGCCACGAGTTCACGTTGCAGGGCGTTGCTCACGTCAGCGAAGCCGGCACGGATTTGCCCGGCGACGATCGGGCATGTCGCGCCGTCACGGCTATCGGCGGCAAGCTCGAGTGACCTGCAGAGGTCCGACAGCGCCGCTGCGCCGAGATTGGCACTCGACGACTTGAGGCTGTGGGCGACGCGTGACATGGCATCGAAATCGGCAAGGCCAACGGCCACGTCGAGTTCGCGCAGCACGACCGGTGCGCTTTCGAGGTATGTCAGCAACATGCGGCGCAGGAGATCCGGCCTAACGCGACGCAGCGGCGCCAGCATCGTCTCGTCAATGGGGCCGTCCGCTGCAACGTCGCTGGCTTCGTCCCTGGTATTTGGCGTCGGCACACCGCCGTCGTCGTGCAACACGTCGCTGCTGTCAGAGCGTGTCTCAAGTGGAGCGCCAGCCGCTGGGCCATCCCTTAAGACTTTTGGTGCTAGCCACGTGCGCAGCACATCGGCCAGCCCATCCTCGGAATATGGCTTGCTCAGGTAGCCATCGACGCCGGCTGCAAAGGCATTGGCTCGGTCGACGGCAAACGCGTTGGCGGTGACGGCGATAATGGGAATGCGGCGCTTGCCGGTTTCGGCCTCATAGGCGCGCACGGTACGGGTTGCCGTCAGGCCGTCCATGATCGGCATCTGACAGTCCATGAGGATGGCATCATACGAGCCGGTCTTGGCAAACGCGACCGCTTGCAGGCCGTTATTGGCGACGTGCACGCGGCATCCAAAGCCGCTGAGGTATTCCTTGGCGACTTCGATGTTCACGGCGTTGTCTTCGGCAAGAATGATGTCGGCGTCGATGCGCAGTGTCACGGGTGAGGCGATGTGCAGTCCGCTGTCGTCGTCGGGCCGGGCGTTGACGCCGCGCCAGCCTGCGTGGCGCGCGCCCGAAATGGCGCGGGCGGTGACGCTGATGAGGTCATGGCGGCGAATGGGTTTGGTGATGATGGCTTCAATGCCGGCGTCGCGCATGGCGGCATGATCGCCATCCCAGTTGAGCGACGTGGCCAGCACGATGCGCGTTGCGGCAAGGCGCGGATCGGCCTTGATGCGGCGCGTGAAATCGAGGCCATTCTGATCCGGCATCATCATGTCGATTACCGCGGCATGATACGGCTTGCCGGCTTCGAGCGCCGCGACCAGAGCCGCCCAGGCATCGCAGACCCGCTCGGCTGAAAAGATGTGCGCGCCCGCGTCGCCGAGATAGCTCGATACGATTTCGCGATTGGTGGCGCGATCGTCGATGACCAGGATGCGGGCATCGTCGAGGATCGTCAGGTCGCCATAGTCGGCAGCATGTGCCGCGCGCGAACCAACTTCGAGATCGAGCGTGAATGTCAACGTGGTGCCGGTGCCGAGTTGGCTGTCGAGCGCCATCTCGCCGCCCATCAGTTCGACGAGGTGGCGTGAAATCGACAGGCCGAGGCCTGTGCCGCCGAAGCGGCGACTGATCGAGGATTCTGCCTGCGTGAACGGCTCGAATAGTTTCGCCTTCATCGCGGCGTCAATGCCGATGCCGGTGTCGCGCACTTCGAACGCGATGCGCGCGCGCGTTTCACTGGCGTTCTGGCACGTCACGCGGACCGCGACCTCGCCGTTGCTTGTAAATTTGACGGCATTGCCGATCAGATTGAGCAAAACCTGCTTCAGGCGTCCGCTGTCTCCTTTGACCACCGCCGGCACGTCGCGATCGACGAAGACGGAGAGTTCAATGCCCTTGGTGTGCGCCTGACCGACGAAAAGATCGCTCGCGCGTTCGACGCTGTCGCGCAGGCTGAACTCGTGCACGTCGAGTTCCATGCGACCGGCTTCCATGCGCGATAAATCGAGCACGTCATTTATGATGACCAGCAGCGACTTTGCCGATTCATGGATGGTGCGCACCAGCTTCTTCTGCCGCACATCGAGCGTCGTGCGCATCAACAGGTCGGTCATGCCGAACACGCCGTTCATGGGTGTGCGGATTTCGTGGCTCATGTTGGCCAGAAACTGCGTCTTGGTGGTCGCGGCGTCTTCAGCGGCGCGCTTGGCCTCGATCAGTTCGCTTTCCGTGCGCCGCCGCTCGCTGTTCTCAGAGAGAAGCGAGACGTTGGCGGCGCGCAACTGTTCCGCCGTCTCGGATAAGTCGGCAAGCAACTCGCGGTTTTCATATCTAAGGCGCAACGCGTCGGTCGTGACGCGCGATGTCTTGCGAGACGAAACCGACAGCGCTGCAATGAACGCCAGGCACATGGTCGCCATGGCGAGGTTGACGGGCGATCCCGCGAGCGCGAGCCGTATCATGTAGGGCGCAACGGTGACGACAAGGAAACAGCGAAAGACGCGGTCGTCGGCCGCCATCGAACCCGACGCGCCCGCGGCCATGCCGGCAAGCACGAAGCCGATGAACGCCTGATGCTGATAGCTTTCCGTCGGAAATAGAAGCACGCCGGATAAGCCCCACACCAGGGCCGATGCCGCTGCGCCGAGGAAAAAGCGTGTGTGCCAGAGTTCGAATTCAGCCGACGTTGCCGTGGCACTGGCGCTGCGAAAGCGCTTCAGCAAAACCATGCGGCCGGCCGATACAATGACAATCAGCGACAGCCATCCCGATGTCAGTGTGGTCGGCACGACTTCGGACAGAATGATCGACAACAGCAGCGCGTTGACGAGTGTCGCGGCAAGGCCGAGCGGCAACTGCTCGTACAGCATCGCGACCTGGGTGCGCCGGATTTCCGGCAGCAGATGAGATGGCGTTGGCATACTACTCCTGACTGACGAGCGCGGTCGTGCGTGTGCGGCGGCGCGTGCAATTATCGCGGCCGCGACGGTGTGGATGTCGTGATGGTGGCAGACGGCATGGTGGTCAGCGCGGCGAGGCGCGGATCGGCGGCCAATGCGGCGCTGACGGCGGCAAGCCTTGCGCGTTCGTTCTCGCGCGATTGAGGCGTTGGGACATCCGTTCCGCCGAGTACGCGCTCGCGCGGCAGTTCGAGACGCACGACGTTGCCGCCCGATTGATCGCTGCGGGCGTCCAGACGGCCCTGATGCGCTTCGGTCAAAATCTTCGCAATCTTAATGCCGATTTCGCGACTTTCGGTCGGCTGGCGCTGCAGCATGGCGCGCTTCCGGTCGGTCTCGTTGATTTCGGCGAGCAGGGATGTCGGGATATCCGGACCGCGATCGCGCGCCCAAAGATTGAACTGCCCGTCTTCATCGAGTGCGGCGCTGATTTCAACGCGTGAGCCGCGCGGCGACATGTTGACGGCGTTGCCGATGACGGCGCGTATTGCTTGGATGAGAAGCGCCCGGTCGGCACACAACGTCAGATCAGCCGGGATCTGGAGATTGACGTCGATGGCCACGTCGCGCCTGAGCGCATTATGCTCAAGGGCCGACATGGCATCCGAAATCAGATCGCCGATCCTCAGCGTTTCCGACTTCACGTCGAGATTGGCGGTCAGCGTGCGCCCGAAATCCATGAGTTTCAAAAGCGAAGCATTGAGCTGTTGCGTTGCGGTGGCCATGTCGCCGGCCAGATCGCGATAGGTCGAGGGCACGAGCGGGCCGTAAACTTCGCGGCGGATCAATTCGGCAAAGCCAAGCACGGTCTTGATCGGGCCCTGGAATTCGCGGGCCAAGGCGGTTGCCATCTGGCTCTTGAGATCGCTGAGGTACGCGGTGGCCGTGGTCGCTTCGCGCAGTTCCTGCTCGGTTTCACCGCTGCGCATGACAAACTCGACGTGATGGGCGAA
>JBOFCQ010000166.1:0-13259 GCA_051646145.1 Hyphomicrobium sp. | reverse complement strand
AACGAGGCGAAGCTGCGCTATCTCGATGGCGAGTTCGAAGTTTTGAGCCCGGGCGAGTTCGTCCGCTGCGCCGTGACCGGCAAGCAGATCGTCATCGCCGACCTCAAATACTGGAGCGTTGCGGCGCAGGAGCCCTATGCCAGCGCCGACGTGTCTCTGCAACGCTTCGTCGAATTGAAGGCGCGTGCCGAGCGGGGGTAAACGCTGGCTGAGCGCCGTTACCTGCGTGCAGCCATCTGGCAGCATAGTCTCACTATCCAAACTGTTCCTGAAAACGAAACGCTCAGCGCGAAGCCGGCGCGTGTGCAAGCGCGTCCGCGATCTGCGCAAAGAGCCACTGCTGATCCCGATCCGATAGGGCGAGCGTGATCGCAACGGTTTTCACGGCGTCGCGCAGGGTGCCGCCTGCGCCTTCAGCATGCGCCAGACGCACGCGATCTTTCTCTGTTGTGACCAGCGTGGCATCGAGGCGCGCGGCGTCGTCGAGAAGACGTGCTGCGTCCGCGTCATCGAAGGCGTGGTGATCGGCGAAGACGTGGCGCGCGGCGAGTGTCGCGCCCTGTTGTTCCAGCAAGGCAAAGAACCGGTCGGGATTGGCGATGCCGGCGAACGCGACGACGCGCGCGCCGCGCAGCCACCCGCTGTCGGCCTTCGGCACGACGCGGACATCGATGCGGCTCGGGAGCGGCCCGGCACCGTCGAGACCGCGTGGCACGGCGGTCGCCGTCCGTGCAACGTGCGTGCTCGGCGCCGCATGCGATACGGCGAGGATATCGACGCGCGGCATTTGCGCGGCAAGCGGCGCGCGCAACGGCCCGGCCGGAATGCAGCGTCCGTTGCCGACGCCGCGCACCGCATCGACGACGGCGATCGATAGAGATTTGGCAAGCGCGCTGTTTTGCAAACCGTCATCCATGACAATCACGGTATTCGAGCCGAACTGCGCTTCGATGAAGCGCGCGCCGTCGGCACGGTTGCGGGAAACGACGGTGGCATGATGCGCGGCGAGCAGCAGCGGTTCATCGCCCACATCATCGGCACTGTGGCTTGCGCGATCGACGACGACAGGTCCACGAGTGTGTCCGCCATAGCCGCGCGACAGAAAGACAGGCATGCGGCCTTGCGCTTGCAGAAGATCACCGATGATGAGCGATAGGGGAGTCTTGCCGGTGCCGCCGGCTGTGAAATTGCCGATGCAGATGACAGGCAGGCGCGATCGATAGGGCGTTGTGCGGCGATAGCGTTGTTCGGCTATGGCGCCGTAGATCCATCCGACCGGGGCGAGCAGGCGCGCGGGCCAACGCGACGTCTGCGCGTCGTCATTGCCATACCACCACCCTGGTTCATCAAGAGGCACGTCTCGCACCCGCTTTCGCGTCGAGGATCGGCAACAGGGCATCGCGCGTAATGCGCAGCGCCCCCGACATTTCCGAGATCGCCGCTTCGGCCCCCTTGCGCATGGCCGCCAGCGCGTCGTCACGGCTGAGCAGATCTTTGAAGGCTTCGGCGAGGCTCGCAGCGTCGGTCACTTCGCGCGCGCCTTTGCGGCGGAACAGAGCGTCATAGCTGTCGCGGAAGTTATGGACATGCGGGCCTGTGATGACGGCCGCGCCATGACGCACCGCCTCAATCGGATTTTGGCCGCCGTGCGCCACGAGCGAACCGCCAATGAACGCGACCGGCGACAGCGCATAGAGTGTGCCGAGTTCACCAATCGTGTCGCAGATGAAAATCTGGCAGGCGGGAGAGGGCACGCCCGTCACGCTGCGCAGTTCGACGATGAAGCCCTCGGCGGCCAATTCGGTTTGGAGTGCGCCCGCGCGGTCAGGATGACGCGGCACGATAATGGTCAGCAACTTAGGCCACGTCTCGGCCAGTTGCCGGTGCGCGCGCGCAACCATCAGCTCTTCGCCGGCATGCGTGCTTGCCGCCAGGATGTGCTTGCGCGAACCGATGGCCGCTTCGAGCAGCGCGCGCTGGGCGCTATCTACGGGCGGCGGCGGCGCGTCGATTTTGAGGTTGCCCGAAATGACGACGTTCGGCGCGCCGAGATACGTGATGGTGCGGGCCACCTTGTCGTTCTGCGCCAAGACAATCGCAAATCGCGAGAACAAGGGCCGCGCCAGGCGGGCAAAGCGCCGCCAGCGCTTCATGCTGCGCGGCGACATGCGCGCATTGATGAGCGCGAGCGGAATTTTACGGCGATCTGCTTCGAGAATGAGATTGGGCCAGATTTCACTTTCGGTAATAACCGCGAGATCCGGCTGCCAGTGATCGAAGAAGGCGCGCACGTAGCTCACGCTGTCGAGCGGGATGAATTGGTGGATGACGCCCGGCGGCAATCGGCGCGCTGCAAGCTCCGCCGAGGTCGTCGTGCCGGTGGTGACGAGAATGCCAAGTTCCGGCCGCGCGGCGATAAGCTCATTGATGAGCGGCAAGGCCGCGATCGTTTCGCCGACGCTCGCGGCGTGGACCCAGACGAGTTGCCCTTTCGGCCTCTCGCGTGAAGCTGCGCCGAACCGTTCGCCGCGCCGCGCCGGATCTTCCTTGCCGCGCCGCTCGCGAAACGACAGCAGCAAGGGTGCCGCCGGTTTCAACGCGGTCAACCCCGCCGAATACACTTTGAGCCGCAGTCCGGGCTTTGGCGGATTGGCGGCGGCCAATGCCGATTTCGGCGTAGCGCGCGATATATCGGCGCCGGCCAAGCGATAGGCGTGCGTCATGGCCGTATTCAATTCGGTTTCGAGTTTGGCGCGCAACGCTGCCAGTGTTTCGGCATCGGCATCGTTCGGCACGTGTATCGGCGGACGTCCGACAAAGACAAGTTTCGAATACGGCAGGTTGATCGTCATGCGGCTCCACGTATCGAACGACGTGAAGCGCGATGATGCGGCGGCAACCGGTACGATCGGTACACCCGACATGCGCGCCAGCGTGATGATGCCTTCGCCAGCGCGGCGTGCTGGCCCCGGCGGCACATCGGCCGTCATGACGATTGACGCATTATCGTGCAGGGCGCGCATGGCAGCACGGAGCGCCGATGCGCCACCGCGATCCTTCTTGCGGCCACCGGCGCCGGCGCCGCGGATCAGATCCGTATTCAGTTTTTTGAGCGCTTCGCCGATCAGTTCCGCGTCGCCGTGGCGGGCGACCATAGCGGATACTTTGACATCGCCCGGATGCAGCAGCGCCAGCATCATGAACTGGCCGTGCCAGCAGGCGACGATGCAAGGGTGCGTGTGCCGCAAATTTGCGAGCAGGTCGGGCGGGTCGTAGACCGTCTGCGACGTTTTCGCGACCAGCTTGATCAATCGCGCAAGCGCGCGGCCTGTCGCCCCGGTCAACGTCGTTGTCGTGCTCGCCATTTCGCGTGCGGTGCCTCGACCTGTCCTGAATGGGCCACGCCTGCGCCAGCCATTGCCCCTTGCGGCACGTACCTATAGCGAATATCTAGCCAGTGCAAACGCGTTTCCCACTTTAGGCGATCCTGTTTTTGAGCGTATTTCGGGATCTGCAATCCAGGTCAAAGCGCCGCGGGCCGCAGTCCCGCAATTCAGACCCGCAACGACGATCGGCCGCGAGACTTTCCACACCAGCATGGCGAGCTTTCTCAAACGGGTGAAACGCAGCGTGCGGCGCCGTAGCGCGGCGGCATTGCGTGCGGCCGTCGATGAAACCCCGCATAGCGCCCATTCACACATTGGCCAGGCCCTGTGCTATTTCGATATGCTGATCACGGACTACGGTTTCGTCCGGCTGTTTTTCAACAATCGCCATCGCATGTCGGCGGACGCGTGGCGGTCGGGGCAGCCCGCGCCGCACCATCTGCGCCATGCGGCCCGCGCGGGCGTCAAGACCGTCATCAATTTGCGCGGTGATCAATCGTTCGGCACCAATTGGCTCGAAGAGCGGGCGTGCGCGCGCCATGGCCTGACACTCGTGAAGTTGAAACTTCGCTCGCGCGCGGCCCCGACGCGGGACGAATTGCGCGCCATTAAAACGGTTCTCGAAACGGTCGAATATCCGGTGCTGATGCACTGCAAATCGGGCGCCGATCGCGCCGGATTGATGAGTGCGCTGTATCGCATCGTGCACGACGGTGTGCCGGTCGCCGATGCCCGCGCCGAACTCGGTCTCAAATACGGGCACATCCGGCAGGCCGATACCGGCGTTCTCGACGCGGTGTTCGATCGCTATGTCGCTGACACGGCGGTAGAGCCGATGCCGTTCTGGACGTGGGTCGAAACCCGCTACGACCCGGCCGACGTCGAACGCCGCTTCAAGGCGCGCGGGTGGGCCAATCGCATCGTCGATGGACTTCTGCGCCGCGAGTAGCTGACGTCAGCCGACGAGTGCGGGGTTCTCGCTGTTGCCGGCGAGACGCGCATACACGCCCTGCAGGGCCAGCAATTCCTGATGCGTGCCGCGTTCGACGATGCGGCCTGCTTCCATCACGCAGATCAGGTCGGCGCGCTGCACCGTCGACAAGCGATGCGCGATGACGAGCGTCGTGCGGTTGCGCGTAAATCGCGCGAGTGCGTCCTGCACCAGCTTTTCGCTCTCGGTATCGAGCGCGCTCGTTGCCTCATCGAGCAGCAGGATCGGCGCATCTTTCAGAATGGCGCGGGCGAGTGCGAGGCGCTGGCGTTGCCCACCCGACAGCCGCCCGCCGCGGTCGCCGATCAAGGTGTCATAGCCTTGCGGCTGCGCCATGATGAAATCGTGTGCGGCCGCAGCCTTGGCCGCGGCGATGATATCGGCCTCACTGGCATCGAGCCGGCCGAGTGCGATGTTGGCTGCAATCGTATCGTCAAACAGCGTGATGTCCTGACTGACGATGGCGACGGCGTCGCGCAGCGATGTGAGCGTTACGGCGCGGACATCCTGGTGGTCGATCGAAATGCTGCCGTCGGTGACGTCGAAAAGCCGCGGCACGAGATTGATGACCGTCGATTTGCCGGACCCCGAGCGCCCGACGAGCGCCACCGTGCGCCCGCCTGGAACATCGAGGGTGAAGTCGATGACGGCGCGATCGCCATTGGCGGCGCCGTCATACGCAAAGCCGACGTTCTTGAAGGCTATGGCGCCTGTCGAGACGGCAATCGGCTTGGCGCCCGGCGCATCGACGATGCGCGGTTCTTCGTCGAGCAGTCCGTAGATGCTTTCGACGGCGGCAAGTCCTTCCTGCACCTTGCCCGACAAATTGCCGAGCGCGCGGATCGGCTGCGCCGCCATGAGCAGCGCGGTTACGAAGCCCATGAAATCGCCGACGGTCGAGATGCCGCTTGAAATGCGCAGGTACGCGAGCGCGACGACGCCTGCAACGGCAAAGCCGCCAAGCGCTTCAAGCATCGGATCGAGGCGGGCGCGCGTCTTGACGGCCTTGAGACGCAGGCGGAAGACCTCTTCAAAGCTTTGACTGAGCCGCTGCCCGGCGTAACGCTCTAAGCGGAACGATTTGATGAGGCGCGTGCCCGATAGATTTTCCGTCAAGAGAGACGTCATGTCGCCCAACTGATGCTGCGTGCGTTTGGCGACACGGCGCAGGCGGCGCGAAATGACGGCAATCGGCAGCGCCGCGATCGGATAAACGCCGAGCACGAACAGCGTCATTTTCCAGTCGAGGTAGAGCATCGATATGACGAGCGCGATCACCGACAGCGTATCGCGAATAGCGGAGTTGAGCGCCGCCATAACGGCCTGCTGAATGAACGTGATGTCGTTCGTCAGTTTGGAGACGAGGCGGCCCGGCGTGTCGCGGGCGAGACGCGCGAAGTCCGCTTCGATGAGATGCACGAAGGTTTTCTGCTGCAAATCGGTCGTCATGCGCAACACGAGGCGGTTCGTCGCCACCGACTGCAAATACAGGAACAGGCTGCGCAGCGCCGTGATGGTGATGATGGCGGCCAGAACATAGGGCAGCGCCGACGTGTTGCTCTCGCCGCTGGCCATCAAGGTATCGAACGATAGCTTGATGACTGTCGGATAGAGGCCGGTCGCGGCGGCGAGGCACGCGGTCAGCAAAACCGTAATGAGCAGTTCGCGCCAGCGCGGCCATACCCAATCGGACATGAATCGATTGAGCAGCACGCGCGACTGCGGGTCGAGCCGCAACGACAGTTGCGCGCGCTTGGTTGAGGGCGCTTCTGGCGGACGTTCGGTCACGTGTGACTGCCGGCCTTGCCTGGCTGTTCATTGGCGTCCGGCTCAAGAAGCCGATGCAAGTGCACGATGAAGTAGCGTGTCTGCGCGCTATCTACGGTGCGTTGCGCGGCGGCCTTCCAGGCGGCGTGCGCGCTCGCGTAATTCGGAAAAACGCCGACGACATCGACCGCCGAGAGATCGCGGAATTCATGGCTGTCGAGCGATTTCAATTCCCCGCCGAAAACGAGGTGCAGCAATTGCTTCTGTGCGGTTGCGGCCGGTTGGGTCATGGCGGTCGGTGGCATCCTTACGGCAAAGCGCGGGGTCGGTGATCGCACCGACCGCCAGGCTCATGGGGCCGGTCATGTCCCCGATTGAGACACAACCACAACAGCATATTTACGCTGTCTCTTAAGGGGATCGGAAGACAAAACTGGCACTGTGTCCATAGGTCCAGTCAATGGGCTGCTCGAAAAGTCGACAGTGAGGCCAGCGCGGCGCGGATAATCAACAGATTTCCGCGCCGCACTGCTATCTGGCGCAGCGAATGCCGGTCGGTGCGGCGGGCGCCATCAACTGAGGCCCGCCATCCACGAAATGGCCATGTCGGCGACGAGGCCGAGGAACACGGCGACGCCGACATCGCGGTTGGAGCGGAAGCGGCGCAGGCAGTTGGCCGCGTCCTTGGGGTCGAGCGTCACCACCTGCCAGGTCATCTGCAGGAACACCAAGGTGACGGCGAGGAAGTAGATGAGGTGCGTGCCGGCAACCGCACCGGCCATGATCCACAGCACCACGGCGGCGGCATACAAAGCTCCGACATAGGACACAGTGTTGTCGGCGAAGGCGAGCGCTGTTGAGCCGAGACCGAGCAAAGCATCGTCTTCCTTGTCCTGATGGGCATAGATCGTATCGTAGCCAACGGTCCACAGCACGCACCCGGCGTAGAGCAGCAGGGCCGGCAGTCCGAGTGTGCCCTTGACCGCGGCCCAGCCGACGAGCGCGCCCCAGTTGAAGGCGAGGCCGAGCACGATCTGGGGATAAGACGTCCAGCGCTTGGCGAACGGATAGAGCAGCACCGGCACCAGTGACCCGATGGCGAGCAGGATCGTGAACGTGTTGAATTGTACGAGCACGCCAAGGCCGATCAGCGTGCACGTGACGATGAAGACCCCGGCCTGGGTCGGCGAGATCTGGCCCGACGCGATCGGCCGGTTGGCGGTGCGCTGCACCTTGGCGTCGATGTCGCGATCGATGAGGTCATTGTAGGCGCAACCGGCGGCCCGCATGGCGAGCGCGCCGACCGCGAACAGGACGAGGTAGTAGAGGCTCGGGAACGGCTGGCCGCGCTCGACCTCCGCCATGGTCTGGGCCCACCAGCACGGGAACAGCAGCAGCCAAACGCCGATGGGCCGGTCGAAGCGGCCAAGCCGCAGATACGGCCGCCACGACCGGGGCGCCAGCCGGTCGACCCAATTTTCGGGGCTGGCATCTGCAACCGGCGGCGAGCCGTCTGGCGCCCGGTCTAGGCTCGTCGTCATCGTGATCAGTCTCCTGCAGTCTCCGGGCGGCTCGGCAGGTGGCGCAAACCGATTGAGCCTGTGATGGCTGCGGCGCCGGCATGTTCTCGGCCGCGAACCTAGTGCATTTGACAAGGTCGTGGCTACAGGGTTGGCGCGGAAAGCGCGGCAGAACAACGGCCTGCGCCTAACCTCGGTAGCACCGGCTGTCGCTGCGCGCTGGCCCAGCCGCGATCAATCCAGCCGTGTTGGTCAGCCGTGCTGGCCGGGTTTGCCCGCTGGTCCTCAAGCGTGTCCGCCGCCGCCCTATCTTTGCGAGGTGGCGCGGGTCGGCTATCACCGCCGCATGGCCATACATGATTTCACGTCCGAACGCCTGTTCGTCGCCGACGATCTGTCGGCCGGCGCAACGCTGACCCTTATCGACGACAAGGCGCATTATCTCGCCAACGTGCTGCGCGCGAAGATCGGCAGTGCAGTGCTCGTCTTCAACGGGCGCGACGGCGAATGGCGAGCCGAAGTTGTCGACATCAAGAAGCGCTCTGTTGCACTCAGCCTCATTGCCGAAACGCGGCCTCAGACGCGCGGTTCCGGCATCGTCTATTGCTTCGCGCCGCTGAAGCACGCCCGCCTCGACTATATGGTGCAGAAGGCGACCGAACTCGGCGCCGGCGTGCTGCAACCGGTGATGACACGGCGCACCGTGCCCGATCGCGTCAACCTCGAGCGCATGCGCGCCAACGTGATCGAGGCGGCCGAGCAATGCGGAGTTCTGGCCGTGCCGGTGGTCGAAGCGCCGGTGACGCTTGCCAAATTGCTGGAGACGTGGCCGGCAGAGCGCACGCTCGTCTTTTGCGATGAAGCGGGCGGCCCCAAGTCGCCGCTCGCTGTGCTTACCCGGCATCGTCCGACATCTGTCGGCGTGCTGATCGGACCCGAAGGCGGATTTTCCGATGACGAGCGCGTGCTGCTGCGCGCCAAGCCGTTCGTGACGCCGATTTGGCTCGGTCCGCGGATCATGCGCGCCGACACCGCCGCCGTTGCGGCTCTGGCGCTGGTCAATGCAACCCTTGGCGATTGGGCCGGGCCGGCCTGAGCCGCAGACGTCCCCCGCCTCTAGACGACTTGCCGAGCGGGCGCAGTGCCGCCATAACCCATGGCGCGCAACCGGCGGCAGGCTGTGGCGGCGCACCAGTGCAGGAAGACCGGATGTCGACGCGAGAACAGGGCGCTGAAAGCCCTCCCATCGAAAGCCTCGGCGAACTTGTCGCCTGGATTGCCGCGGGGGAAAAGCCCAAGGCCGATTGGCGTATCGGCACCGAGCACGAGAAGTTCGTGTTCCGCACCATTACGCTCGAACCGGTGCCGTATCACGGGCCGGCCGGTATCCGCGCGCTGATGGAACAGTTGATGGCCCGCTATGGCTGGCAGCCGATCCTCGAGGGCGAAAACATCATCGCGTTGAAGCGGCCCGAAGGCGAGATCGGTGCCGGCACCATCAGCCTTGAGCCCGGCGGGCAGTTCGAGTTGTCCGGCGCGCCGCTCGAAACGCTGCATCAAACGCACGAAGAGACCAATCGCCATCTGCGCGAAGTGATCGACGTCGGCGAGGATCTGGGCATCGGATTTCTCGGCGTCGGGTTTTCGCCGCGCTGGCGACTTGACGAAATTCCGACCATGCCGAAGCAGCGCTACGGCGTCATGACGAAATACATGCCGCAGGTGGGCTCGCGCGGCCTCGACATGATGTATCGCACGGCGACCATCCAGGTGAACCTCGACTTCGAGAGCGAAGCCGACATGGTCAAAAAGCTGCGCGTCTCGCTGGCGCTGCAGCCGCTCGCCACCGCGCTGTTTGCCTCGTCGCCCTTCACCGAGGGCAAGCCGAACGGCTTCCAATCGATGCGCAGCGAAGTGTGGCGCGATACCGACAAGCGGCGCACGGGCATGTTGCCGTTCGTGTTCGAAAGCGGCATGGGCTATCAGCGCTATGTCGACTATGCGCTCGATGTGCCGATGTACTTCGTCTACCGCAACGGCCGCTACATCGACGTTGCCGGCGCGTCGTTTCGCGATTTCCTTGCCGGCAAGCTGCCGGGTCTCGAGGGTATGCGGGCGACGATCGACGATTGGTCCGATCACCTGACAACGCTGTTTCCCGAAGTGCGCCTGAAGCGCTTTCTCGAAATGCGCGGTGCCGACGGCGGGCGCTGGAGCACGATCACGGCGCTGTCGGCGTTCTGGACCGGCATTCTCTACGATGCTGGGGCGCTGGACGCGGCGTGGCGACTGGTTTCCGACTGGACCGACGCGGAGCGCGAGGAGCTGCGCAACGCGGTGCCGGTCGGCGGGCTGCGCACGCCATTCCGGGCGACCACGGCTGGCGAACTGACGCGCGAGGCGCTGCGCATTTCGCGCGCCGGCCTGAAGGCCCGGCAGCGCATCAATGCGAAGAGCCAGGATGAGACGATCTATCTGGCGCCGCTGGAAAGCATCGCTGGGTCCGGGCGCACGGTCGCCGACCAGTTGCTTGACCGCTACAACGGCCCGTGGGGGCACGACATCGACCATATGTTCGAGGAATTCGCATTCTGATGGCCGGGTGGGCTCGGACGGCGTCGGAACGGTGCGGCGGCGCCGGCGTTTGGCAGGTCTTAGATTGTTAGCGGGTCTTTGACGTGGCCGGCCACTCGGGGGTTCGCTCATGGCCCCGTGGTTCAGCTTTCGTTCAGACAGATCCGACTAAAACAGTCAGCATGTGATGTATTTCTCCTGCGTGCGGCGCATGGGGAGCGGTGGAGGTCGGCACCGATGCTCGGTAATTTTTGTAAATCCAGCCTGTCCGTTTTCGCCCTTTTTGGGCTGTTCACGGTCGGCGACGCCAACGTTGAAGTCGCGCAGGCAGATCCTTGCGTGCAGCAGTGCCGCGCGGCCCATAACCAATGCCGTATTTCGACAAAGGGATCGCCGAGTTGCGACGCCCAACTTCAGTCGTGCATGGATAGCTGCCGCAGCCGCCGCAACTGACGCCGCCTGACGCTGCGCCGACGCGGCTGCTCGCCACTGAGGTTCCAATCGGCGGTGGCCGTTTGCGCTGCTGGAATTTCGGACGCATCATGCGCACGCAATAGGACAACGCCGGTGGCATCACGCCGTCCCGCCAATCGCACTTAGCGGCGGATGACCTTGCGGTTGGCGCGCGCCTGCTCGGCAACGTTCCGGTCGGCCGGTGACACCGTCTTATCCCAGGCGTTTTCGCTGCTGTAGAGTTCGGCCAGATATTCGATGAAGGCGTTGACCTTGGCCGGCATGAATTCGCGGCACGGATAGACGGCGTAGATCGCGTTCTTGGACGAGCCCGTGTATTCCGGCAGAACGACCTTGAGATCGCCGCTGGCGATCTCGGGGCCGACATCCCAGCGGGCGCGCAAGGCAATGCCGAGACCCTGCGTCAGCGCCGATCGCACGAAATCAGCCGAGTTTGAGCGGATGTTGCCCTTGACGCGCACGAAGTGCTGGCCGCCTGGGCCTTCAAGGCGCCAGACATCCTGCGCGCCCGATTGCAGGCAGTTGTGCGCGTCGAGATCTTCGATGGTCTTGGGCACGCCGGCCCGTTCCAAGTAGGACGGGGCGGCGCAGATGACCCGATGCTCGGGCGCCAGCTTGCGGGCGACGAGGGAGGAATCCTCGAGCTCACCAATACGAATGGCGATGTCGAACCCTTCGCGAATGATATCGACGAAGTGATCGGTGATGTGCATGTCGAATTCGATATCGGGATAGCGCGCCAGGAAGCCCGGCAGATGCGGCGTGATATGCAACCGGCAGAACGACGTCGGCGCCGAGATCTTGAGCACGCCGCGTGGTTTCGTATTACGGCGGCTGACGTAATCTTCCGCTTCCTCAACCAAACTCAGAATATCGACGACGCGGCGGAAGTACCCTTCTCCGGTCTCGGTCAGAGTCAACTGGCGCGTGGTGCGTTGGAACAGGCGCGCGCCTAGCCGCTCCTCGAGCAGGCTGATGCGCTTCGACACCACGGCCGGAGACAAGCTCATCTCCCTGCCTGCCGCCGACATGTTGCCGGTGCGGGCGACGCGTGCAAAAATGTCCAGGTCGCTGATCGCGGTCACGTTCGGATCCCTTGGGACGCTCAATCTGGGTTGCGGCACGCTTGCCCTCCCTTGGAGTTACCTTTTGCCACGACTAAAGTGTGTCGCTAAATCGTGTTAAATGAAGGACTGTTATTCCCCAGAGAGTAAACTGGCGGCGGTTCTTCTTTCCGGCAAGGGTTTCATCGGGCCATAGTGAGCGGCGGGCAGGCGTGCTCGTTTGCCGATCGATCGCCAGGTTCGTTTGAGGAGCAGTCATGTCGCAATTGAGGATGCCGCAGCCGGACGCGGCGGTGCTGGCCCGCAAAGACCAGATTATTCAGGGTCTGGCGCGCCTAGTCGGCAAGGATCAGCTCATCAGCGACGAGGACGGCCGGCGCCTTTATGAGACCGACGCGCTGACCGCTTACCGGCGTTTACCACTGGCTGTCGTGCTCCCGAAAACGACGGACGAAGTTTCCAAAGTCATGCGCTATTGCCATGACAACCGCTTGAAGGTCGTGCCGCGCGGCGCCGGCACCTCGCTATGCGGGGGCGCGCTGCCGACGGAAGACACCGTCGTCGTCTGCATCTCAAAAATGAATAAGGTGATCGAGATCGACTACGCCAACCGCATCGCGCGGGTGGAAGCCGGTATGACCAATCTCGCCATCTCGGGGCAGGTCGGCGGCAACGGCTTTTTCTATGCGCCCGATCCCTCGTCGCAACTTGCCTGCACGATTGCCGGCAATCTGGCCATGAACTCCGGCGGTGCGCACGGCTTGAAATACGGTGTCACGATCCACAACGTGCTCGGCCTCAAGATGGTGCTGACCGACGGAACCGTCGTCGAGATGGGCGGCAGCTATCTTGATCCGGCGGGTTACGATCTCCTCGCGCTCACCATCGGGTCGGAAGGGCAGTTCGGCATCATCACCGAGGCGACGGTGCGCATCCTGAAAAAAGCTGAAGACGCGCGGCCGATGATGATCGGGTTCAATTCGCCGGAGCAGGCGGGTGCGTGCGTCGCCGGCATCATCGCCGCCGGCATCGTGCCCGTCGCCATTGAATACATGGATAAGCCCGCGATCCAGGTGTGCGAAGCGTTCGCCAAGGCTGGGTATCCGCTGGATGCCGAGGCGCTCCTCATCGTTGAGGTTGAAGGCAGCGAGACGGAGATCGCCGATCTCTTGGCCCGCGTCACGGCCATTGCGCGCAACTTCGAACCGCGGACCATCGAGGTCAGCCGCGATCTGATGCAAAGCGCGCAGATTTGGGCGGGCCGCAAGGCTGCGTTCGGCGCCATCGGCCGCATCTCCGACTACTACTGCATGGACGGCACGATCCCGCTCGGCAAGCTGCCGCTTGTTCTGACGCGGATCGGCGAAATTTGCGCCGGATACGGGCTCAAGGTCGCCAACATCTTCCATGCCGGAGACGGCAATCTGCATCCGTTGATCCTCTACAATGCCAACGATCCGGGCGAAGCGGACAAGGCGGAACT
>JBOFCQ010000161.1:0-40618 GCA_051646145.1 Hyphomicrobium sp. | reverse complement strand
TGACGGCTTCGAGGCCGGGATAGAGTTCGATGGTCGTCGCGCGCGTATTGGGCTCGCGGCGGTTGCCCGAGCGCAGTTCGACGAGCGCGTTGGGTTCTTCCGATCCGGCGCTGAGGATGCCGCGCGGGCGGTGGTATTTAAACGAGCGGCCGACAAGCGCAACGCCATTGGCAATGAGCGCCGATGCGAGCGTATCGCCGGCATAGCCGGTGTAGGTCTTGCCGTCGAACGTGAACGTGATGTCGGCTCGGCGATCGACGAGACCGCGATTGGCGAGGCGATGAGACTGTGTGGCGATGGTCATCACACGCCCTCCGCTTTACTGCGCGCGCGGGCGACTTTGGCTGCAAGCTCGACGGCTTCAATGCGGTGTGTGCGGGTGTCGCGTGTCACGACCAGCCAGGCATGGCAGCCGCTCGCATGATACCAAAGCTCGCGATGGGCGCCGGCCGGGTTGCGGCGGATGTAGCCGTAGTCGTGGAAGGCTTCTGCGGCGTTCGGCGCGGCCGGATCGGGCCGCGTGACCGTCGCGTCGCCGTGATAGGCGAACTCATCCAAGCCACGTTCGCCGCAATGAGGGCAATTGATGCGCATGCTTCGAGCCTTTCAAGGGCAAGTCGTCGTGCGGACCTTCTTCGATCCGGTGTCGGGTTCAGTGCAGGTTGGGTTGGTTGCCCATGCCCTTTTCGTCGATCATGTGGCCGGTGCGGAAACGATCGAGGCGGTAGGCGCGGGCGACATCGTGCGGCTCGCCGCGTGCGATGAGATGCGCGAAGCAAAGCCCCGATGCCGGCGTGGCCTTGAAGCCGCCGTAGCACCAGCCGGCGTTGAGGAAGAGGCCGTTGACCGGCGTTGTGTCGATGATCGGCGAACCATCCATCGACATATCCATGATACCGCCCCAGGAGCGCAGCAGGCGCACGCGTCCAATGCGCGGCATCAGGGCCATGCCACCTTCGAGCACGTCCTCGACGACCGGCAAGTTGCCGCGCTGGGCATAGGAATTATAGCCGTCGATATCGCCGCCGAAGACGAGGCCGCCCTTGTCCGACTGGCTGACATAGAAGTGTCCGGCGCCGAACGTGACGACGCCATCGATGAACGGCTTGATGCCTTCGGAGACGAAGGCTTGCAGCACGTGGCTTTCGATGGGGAGCGACAGGCCGGCCATGGCCGCAACGCGCGATGAATTGCCGGCGCACGCGAGGCCGACTTTTCCGGCTTCAATGCTGCCGCGCGTGGTCTCGACGCCGCTGATGCGGCCATCGACGATTTTGAAACCGGTGACTTCGGCGTTCTGGATGATGTCGACGCCGAGGCCGTCTGCGCCGCGCGCATAGCCCCACGCCACCGCGTCGTGACGCACGGTGCCGCCGCGCCTCTGGATCAAGCCGCCCTGGATCGGAAAGCGTGCATTATCGAAGTTGAACCACGGATACATGGCGCGCACGGCGGCGCGATCGAGCAGTTCGCTGTCAACGCCGTGCAGGCGCATGGCGTTGCCGCGCCGCGCGTAGGCATCGCGCTGGGCGTCGGAGTGAAAAAGATTGAGAATGCCACGCTGCGAGACCATGGCATTGTAGTTGAGGTCCTGCTCTAGCCCCTCCCAAAGCTTCATCGACAGTTCGTAGAACGGGATGTTGCCGGGCAGCAGGTAGTTGGAGCGCACGATCGTCGTGTTGCGCCCGACGTTGCCGGACCCGATCCAGCCTTTTTCGACGACGGCGACGTTGCGCACGCCATAGCGCTTGGCGAGATAATAGGCGGTGGCAAGCCCATGCCCGCCGCCGCCGACGATGACGACGTCATAGCGGGGCTTGGGTTCGGCATCGCGCCACGCCGGCCGCCAGCCCCTATGGCCGCGCAACGTCTCGCGCAGAACGCTGAAAATCGAATAGTGGTCGAGTGCCATGACGAGACCGCCGGAGGTTGGATGGGCGCCGAATTTGACCAATGAGAGCTTATAGCGAAGCCTAGTATTGGCATTAATATAAGTTTTGGTTATACTGCGCGCATGGCACGTCCTGAAACTCTGCCGTTCGATTTGCGGTCGCTCGAGATTTTTCTGGCGGTTGCGGAAAGCGGCGCCATGGCGGCTGCCGCACGCACGCTCTCCATGACGCAGCCGGCCGTGTCTCAGGCCATCGCCGATCTCGAATTGAAGACGGGTTCGAAGCTGTTCGACCGGCGCGTCAGACCGTTGGGGCTGACGCCGCCCGGCGCGGTGCTGCGCCAGCGCGCGAGTGCGCTGCTGGCGGAAGCCCGGCAAATCGCGCCGCTGCTTCTGGAAACGGAGCGCGGGCGGCTGGCGCTGGTGCGCATCGGCCTCGTCGATAGTCTGGGGCGCGCGATGAGCGTGCGTGTGGCGCGTTTTCTGCGCCAGCGCGCGGAAACTGTGGCGGTGCAATCGGGTCTGACGGCGGCGCATGCCGGCGCGCTGTTGACCCGCAATCTCGATCTCTTCATTGGCGTCGATGATCTCGTCGAAGTGGCGGGCCTTGAACGTTTCGAACTGGTGCGCGAGCCCTATGTTCTCATTCTGCCGATGGACGTCGCGGCTCCAACGTCGGTCGCGGGTCTCGCCGAACTTGCTTCACGCCTTGACTTCATCCGCTACAGCGGCCGCTCGAAAACCGGCATCGAAATCGAACGCCATTTGCGCCGCATGGTGCTGGACATCGCTCACGGCAGCGAGTTCGACACGCCGCTGGCCGTGACGGAGATGGTGGCGTCCGGCGGTGGCTTCGCCATTTCGACGCCGTTGTGCCTGCTCGAATCCGGCTTCGGTCCGCAGGCGGTGCAGTGCGTCGCGCTGCCAGGGCCCGCATTGGCGCGCACCCTGACGCTTGTCGCGCGCCGACAGGAACTCGGCAGTTTGCCGCGCGATTTGGCCGATGCTTGCTGTCAAACTTTGAAAGAGACGGCTATCCCGCATCTCGAACGCGCGTGGCCGTCCATCACCGGCACCGTCACGCCGTTGCGGTGAGAATAATTCCCGACGCATTTACCAATGACTGAAGCGTGAAGTGCGGGCAGCGCTCTCGGCGCGCTCTGGGCTTGCCATGGGCATTTTCCCATTGTTACAGAGTTACATGCGATCGCGTTCACAAGGAAAGCTATGTCGCTCCGCCGACGATTGATGGTTTTGCTCGGCGCCGTGCTGCTGCTCAGTCTGCTGGGCGGCGGCGTGCTGACGTATTGGCATGCGGTGCGCAAGATCGAAATCGAGATGGCGAGCGCACTGAAGATCGGTGAGCAGGCTGTGCAGGACGCGGTGGCGCCGCTCGCAGATGTCGACGATCCGCAGGCGCAGCTCATACGGCTCGTGAAATCGTTCGATGGCGATCGCCATATGCGCATAGCGCTGATTGCGCCGTCGGGCACGGTCGTCATGCAATCGCGCACCACGCCGCCCGCCAATCCAGCGCCGGTGTGGCTGCAGAGTGCGCTGAACACGGGCGCCAGGGATGCGACCATCGCTCTGCCTGCGCGCTTGGCTGAGCACGGCCAGCTTCGGCTTGAGGCCGACCCGCAGAACGAAATTTCGGAAGTGTGGGAAGACATCGCGTTGAAGATTGCGATCCTCGCCGGGTTCTATGCGCTGGTCATCGCGCTGGTTTCGGCAACGCTGCGCTGGGCGCTGAGGCCGCTCGAAAAACTGTCGAGCGCGCTCGTCGAGGTCGGGCACGGCAATTTCGAAACGCATGTGCCGGAAAGCGGCCCGCTGGAACTCGTGACGCTGTACAAGGAATTCAACCGCATGGCCGACCAACTGGCGGCGGCGGAAGCAAAGAACCAGCAATTGAACGAGCAATTATCGACGGTGCAGGAAGAAGAGCGCGCCGATATCGCGCGCGATTTGCACGACGAGATTGGGCCGTTCCTGTTTGCCGTCGGTGTCGATGCCGAAACGATCCCGCAATATTTGCAGCGCGGCGCGTCGAGTGAAGTGACGTCGCGTGCTGCCGCCATTCGCCAGTCGGTTGCGCATATGCAGGGGCATCTGCGCGCGATCCTCGGCCGTCTGCGGCCAGCCATGCATATTGATCTCGGACTGGCCCATGCGGTCGATCAGCTCGTCGCGTTCTGGGCCTCGCGCCATCCCGATCTCGTCATCGACGTCGATGTGGCGCAGGAAAGTTTCGGACGCGAGGCCGATGAGGCGAGTTATCGGATCATACAGGAATCATTGAGCAATGCCGTGCGCCACGGCAAGCCGACGCGCATCGGCGTCACCGTGTCGGTAAGCGATGCCGACGTCATGCAGATTGTCGTCATCGACAACGGCAGCGGCCTTGGCACCATGCGCACCAACGGTTTCGGCCTGCCGGGCATGCGCGAACGCATGGCGGCGCTGGGCGGCTCGCTTTCGGTCACCGACAACGGCAATGCCAACGGCGTCACGGTTTGTGCCGAAATGCCGCTCGATTCAAAGCGCAGCGCGGTTGCGCGCCGCGATAAACTGGAGATGACGACGTGATCAAGATCCTACTTGTCGACGACCATGGCGTGGTGCGCGAGGGCGTTAGCCGCCTGCTGGCCGTGCATTTCGAATCCAACATTTTCGAAGCAGCCGACGTCGATGGCGCGCTTGATTTATACGCGCGCGAGAAGCCGGATCTGGTGGTGCTCGACCTCAATCTCGAAGGTACGGGCGGGCTTGAAGTCCTGCGGCGCTTGGTTCTGAATGATCCCGCGGTTCGCGTTCTCATCTTCAGCATGCACGCCGAGCCGGTTTACGCGACGCGCGCGCTGCGTGCCGGGGCATCGGGCTACGTCAGCAAGGGTGCGCCGGTCGATGAACTGGTGACGGCGGTGCGCACGATCACGGAAGGCGGCCAGTACGTCGATCGCGATATCGCGTCGCGTATCGCGGTCAGCCAGATCGGCAACGACGATCCGCTGCAAACGCTGAGCGTGCGCGAGATCGAAATTCTGCGCCTGCTCGGCGAAGGCAAGAGCCTGACGGCCATCTCGCAATCGCTTGGCATCGCCTACAAGACGGTGGCCAACATCTGCACGCAGATGAAAGCCAAACTCGGCGTCGAACGGACGGCCGATCTGATCCGCCTCGCCGTGCAGAAATTGCGCGCGTGAGGTGAGGGGCCGGCTGGCGCACCGCGTGCGGCCGCTGCCCTGCTGTCGGGCTTATCCTCAGCCCGCGCGATGATAGGGATGGCGCGCCAGGATCGTTGCCGCGCGGTAGAGCTGTTCAGCCAGCACAACGCGGGCGAGGCCGTGCGGCAGCGTCATCGCGCCGAGCGAGAGTTTGAACTGCGCCTGATCGAGGACACTTGCCGCGTGGCCGTCGGGGCCGCCGATCAGCAGGGCGCAGGTCTTGGCGCCGGCATCGGCAGCGCGTCCGAGATGGCGGGCAAATGCTTCGCTATCGAGCGCAGTGCCGAGCACATCGAGCGCGATTTTGAAATCGGCGGCGGCTGCGGCTTTCAGCACGCGCTCGCCTTCGTCAGCTTTGCGGACTTCCGCCGTGGCGGCGCGGCTTTCGGAGAGTTCGACGATGTCGAGGGGGCCGAGGCCTTGTCCGCGCCCGATGACGTCGAGGCGCTTGGCGTAGCGCGCGACGATGGCGCGTTCCTCGACGTCTTTCAGCTTGCCGACGGCAACGATGAGAAGGCGCATGACTGTCTCACCGGCCTCGTGTCGCGTCAGACATTACGCAACGGCTGAAAAACGTTGCCGAGTGACTAGGACGAGCACGGTTCAGGACAAGCGCGTAAAGCGGACACGCTTGAAAGTACGTGCGCGCGCTTTCAAGTCAGTGCTGCGGGTCGCCGGTGCCGCCCGGCACGTCCGCCTGCCACATCTTTTCGATGTTGTAGAACGCGCGCACTTCAGGGCGGAAGACGTGAATGATGATGTCGCCGGCGTCGATCAGAACCCAATCGCAGGTCTGCAGACCTTCAACGCGAACGTTGCCAACGCCGTGCTCTTTGAGCTTCAACGCGACCTGCTCGGCGATGGCGCCGACGTGGCGATCGGAGCGACCGGTTGCGACCACCATGTAATCGCCAAGCGACGACTTGCCTTCGAGTGGGATGTCGACGATCTCCTCAGCCTTGGCGTCATCGAGCCAATGCATCACGTCGGCGAGGAGTGCAGCCGAACCCGGCATCGTTGCTGCGGGCTTGGCTGAAGAGGAGCGTTTACGTGCGCCCTCGGCGGTGGATCGTATCAAGCGGCCTTTGTCCTTTCAGAGGCGTTAGGTGGCATCACACGTCCACGAACCCGCTAGTTGGCGACGGTGACGGGCGCGGCGAACGCTGAGCCACAGCCTTGAATATAGTCCGGGAGTGTGACAGCAGCAATCGTGAATGCGCGCGCAGGTTTAATTAGCGAATAAATTCAACTTGTTATCTGAGATTTTATAGCTGCTTCAACGCCTTTGGCGCAACTGGGTGGAGGAAAGGCCGGAAAGCCGGGTCGTGAGAAAAACCCAAGCCGGCGGTTTGCAGTCGGCCAGTTGACGCGCGCTCTGCTCGGGAATGCGCCCGCGGGCGAAGGCCGACGCGGCGACGCCGGCGAGCGCTTTCAAGCGCCAGCCGGGACGGTCGACAACCGCGATCGGCATGGTGCGCATGATTTGCCGCCAGTGCTGCCAGCGCTCGAAGGTTGCGAGATTGTCGGCGCCCATGACCCACACGAACCGCGTCTGCGGATAGCGCCGTGTCAGAAATGCCAGCGTCGCGGCGGTGTAGGGTGTAGCAAGCTCCGTTTCGAAACTCGTGACGCGCATCTTGGGTCCGCGCGCCAGGCGGCGGCACATCGCGACGCGCGTATCCTGATCGGGCAATGCGCTGTTGGCCTTCAAGGGATTGCCGGGCGTCACGACCCACCACAGTTGATCGAGGCCGAGACGTTTGACGGCCGTTTCCGCAACGATGGCGTGGCCGGCATGCGGCGGGTTGAAGGTGCCGCCCATGACGCCGATGCGCAAGCCGGTGCCCGCGAGCGGCGTGCGCACGTCGAGCGATCCGAAATCGGCGGGCGGAATTTTTCTCGTCAAAGCGCCATAACCTTACCCGTCACGTCACGATTGCTCCGTTACACGGGCCGCGTCTGACCGTTGCCGCGCACGATGTATTTGAAGCTGGTCAATTGCTCGACGCCGACGGGTCCGCGCGCGTGCATTTTTCCGGTTGCAATGCCGATCTCCGCGCCAAAGCCGAACTCGCCGCCGTCGGCGAATTGCGTCGAGGCGTTGACGAGCACGATTGCGCTATCGACACGGGTGACGAAGCGATCGGCGGTGATCGCATTCTCGGTGATGATGGCGTCGGTGTGCTGCGAACCGTAATGCGCGATGTGGGCGATGGCGGCATCGACGCCGTCGACGGTCTTGACGGCGATGATGCTGTCGAGGAATTCATGGCCATAATCAGCGGCCGCGGCGGGTTTGACGCGTGCGGCAACGGCTTGTGTCGCGGCGTCTCCACGGACTTCGCAGCCGGCCTCGATCAACGCCGTGACCAGCTTTTCAAGCGTGCCGGCCGGCGCGTGCGTATCGACGAGCAGGCACTCCGTTGCGCCGCAGACGCCCGTGCGCCGCATCTTGGCGTTCAAGGTGATGGCGACGGCCTTGGCAATGTCGGCGTCGCGATCGACGTAGGTGTGGCAGATGCCTTCGAGGTGGGCGAACACCGGCACGCGTGCTTCGCGCTGCACGCGCGAGACGAGGCTGCGTCCGCCGCGCGGCACGATGACATCGACACAGCCGTTCAGCCCTTTCAGCATTTCGCCAACGGCAGCGCGGTCGGTCGTCGGCACGAGTTGAATGGCAGCTTCTGGCAATCCGGCGGCCTTGAGGCCGGCGACGAGGCAGGCGTGGATCGCAGCGCTCGAATGATGACTTTCGGACCCACCGCGCAGAATGGCGGCGTTGCCGGACATCAAACACAGCGCGCCGGCGTCAGCGGTGACGTTGGGGCGGCTCTCGTAGATGATGGCGATGACGCCGAGCGGTACGCGCACGCGCTGGAATTTGAGACCGTTGGGCCGCGTCCATTCGGCGAGCACCGTGCCGACGGGATCGGCGAGCGCGGCGATGTCTTCAAGGCCTGTGGCGATGGCGTCGATACGGCGCGCGTCGAGGCGCAGCCGATCAACGAATGACGCCGGCCGGTCGCCGGATTGCATGGCGGCGATGTCGCGCGCATTAGCCGCGAGGATGGCGGGCGTTGCTGTGCGCAAGGCGTTCGCGGCGGCTTTCAGTGCGGCGACTTTCTGCGCAGTCGGCACGAGCGCCAGTTCATGCGCGGCGGCACGTGCGGCGCTGCCAATGCGCTGCATGAGCGCGACGGTATCGCCGCTCGCGGCTCCGCTGGTCACGGACTGATCGATGCTGGTCGTCTCGGTCGTCTTGGCCTTGCTGGTCATGGCGTGTGCGATCATGGTCTTGGTGGTGTGAATAGGCGGCGAGAGTTGTGACCTTTGTGCGCGGCGCTCCCGCACTCACTTCCTGTTCAACGCCATATCGTCGCGATGAACAAGTGTGTCGCGGCCCGCATAGCCGAGAATGTCGGCAATTTCGGTCGAACGCTTGCCGATGATGAGGTCGGCCTCGGCACGTGGGTAGGCAACGAGGCCGCGCCCGAGTTCACGTCCGTCGCTGGCGCGAATGATCACCGCGTCGCCGCGATCGAAATCACCCTCGACGCGTGTCACGCCGGCCGGCAGCAGGCTTTTGCCCGAGAGAAGAGCCTTCTCCGCGCCGGCATCGATGTGGATCTGGCCCGATGCTTCGAGCTGACCGGCGATCCAGCGCTTCTTGGCCGTCACCGGATCGGACTTGGCGAGGAACCATGTAACTTTCGCGCCGCTGGCAATGGCCGAAAGCGGGTTCATCACCTTGCCCGTCGTGATGACCATGTCGGTGCCGGCGCCGAGCGCGATTTTTCCGGCTTCGATTTTGGTCTTCATGCCGCCCTTCGACAGTTCCGTGCCGGCGTCGCCGGCCATCGCCTCGATCTCGGGCGTGATCTCGGTGACGAGCGGCAGGTGGCGGGCGTTGGGATCATCATTCGGCGGCGCCGTGTAGAGACCGTCGATGTCGGAGAGCAGCACCAGGCAATCGGCCGAGACCATTGATGCAACGCGCGCGGAGAGGCGATCGTTGTCGCCGTAGCGGATTTCGGCGGTGGCGACCGTGTCGTTCTCGTTGACGACGGGAATGGCGCCAAGGGCCAGAAGTTGCTCCATGGTGTGGCGCGCGTTGAGATAGCGGCGGCGCTCTTCGGTATCGCCGAGCGTCAGCAGCACCTGTGCCGCGATCAATCCGCGCGCCTGTGCCAGTTCCTGATAGGCATGGGCAAGACTGATCTGGCCGACGGCCGCGGCGGCCTGCGACTGTTCGAGTTCGAGCGGGCCCTTCGGCAGCTTCAAGGCATGCCGGCCGAGCGCCACCGCGCCAGACGAAACCAGCACCACCTGCTTGCCCGACTTGGCCAAGGCCGCGACGTCGTCCATCAGCGAATTCAGCCACGCCGATCTCAGGTGGCCCGTCTCGCGTTCGACAAGCAACGCCGAGCCGATCTTGACCACGACGCGACGCGCTTGCGCCCATTCGGGTCTGACGGCGGATTGCAGTCTTGTGGAGTCGGCGGTCGAAGTCTTGGTCATTGCAGGCGCTTGCTTGTTGAAGATTGGCTTTGCCATAGCAGGTTCGCCAGCACCCGTGTTGGACTTTCTAGGCGCTAACTAAACGGGGTGCAGGCTCAGTGCGCTAGCGGCGGCGCTGCGTGGCCGGACTGTCGCGTAGCACGGCGGCGCCGGGCCGCAGCCGACGCCCGATGCGGCCGGTCGATAAAATGCGTTGCGATCTTGATGCAAGCGCCATGGCGCGCGTTTAACGCAAATTAGAGATCATCGGATAGTCTGCCCGTCACGTCTCGCTCGGCGGTCATTGAAGGCTCAAGCGGACCTCTTTCCAAATTGCAACCGACCGCACGCTGTTCCGAAACCTGGTTTCCGGAGGACATGAGCCCTGTCCGAGTTCCATCATGCTATTTTTGCCGCGCGCGAAATGCCAGACGGCCGTTGCGCGCCCTATGCGCCCGTTTGGTCGTCAAGCGACGGCCAGACCGCGGCAGCGCCAATTGCAAACCTGCGCCCGCACCTGCAACGGCTGTTGAACGAGATGCCGGCCGCCGTGCGCCATACGTTCACGCTTGAACAGATCGCGTGTCTGGAGAGCGCTCTGAGGCCCAAGCCATCGCCGCACAAGATCGATTGGCGCGTGAGCATTCCAGTCTTCGGCCGCCGTTATTATCTGACCGTATTCTTCGGACGCGAGCGGCGTAGCCTGACGCGATTGCTGGAAGAGGGGCAGATCGATCTGTCGCGCATCTCGGCGACCTACGCTGCCGCCATTGGCGTTGGCGGCGCGCTGCTGTTCTTGGTCTGCGTCTTGGCGGGGTACGTTCTCAAATCGGCGCTCGGCATCGATTTGCAGGCCGGGGACTCAGCGCTGCATCAGATGATCTACGAGCAGGCATCGCCCTGACAGGAGGCCCGCATTTTCCACGCGCAGCGATGTTGATAAGCCATATCACCAGCGCCGCGCGCACAGTATCGTCGCGCGTGAGCGGACGATGCGCGGGATGATGCGATATGACGGCAGATGCAACACACGACGCCGGTAGCTGGGGCGATAAGGTGCAAACAGCACTCGTCAATCCGGTGCGCGCGCTGCGCTGGCAGTATTTGCCGCTGCTCATGGTCTATTTCGCGTATGGCGCGCTTGGCCTTGTTTCGATCGCGGAAACCTTCTGGATCAAGAAAAACCTGTCGCTGACGCCGGCCGAACTCGCGGCGTTGAGCGTTTGGCTGACGCTGCCATGGACCATCAAGATGGTGTTTGGCGAACTTGTCGACGCCGTGCCGATCTTCGGATCGCAACGGCGCGTTTATGTGTTCTTGGGCGCCGGGCTGATCGCGATCGGGCTCATCATGCTGGCGGGCGCGGCGGGCGGATGGCTGACGTTCGCATCGCCGGAAAATATCTACCGCCTCGGATCGTTCCTGAACATTGTCGGCGTCGTGCTGCAGGACGTGACGGCGGATGCCATGAGCACCGAAGTCGTGCCGCGTGTGGACGAGGCGGGCGCGCCGAGGCCGCAGGCCGACATCGAGCGCGATCTTGGCATGGTGCAGGTGCTCGGCCGGCTTGCGCTTTCTCTTGGCGCGTTCAGCGTTGCCGGCGCTGCCGGATGGCTGGCGAGCGTTTTCTCATATGAAACCGTGTTTCTCATGGGGCTCTCGATCCCGCTCATCTCGATCACCGGCGCGCTTCTGGTGAAGCTCGACAAAATCGAACCGCGCGCCATCGACTGGCGCATCCTCGGCGGCGGACTTGCGTTCGGCGTTTTCGTTGCGATCCTGGCGCGCGCCGATTTCGCCGGAAATCAGGAAATCGTTTTCCTGGTTTCGATGGTGGTGGTCATCGCCATGCTGACGCGCGTGGTCGAAGGCATCGACGCGGCAACCAGGACCAAGATTTTCTATGCCGCGATCATCATATTCGTGTTTCGATCCGCGCCGTCCGTCGGCCAGGGCTATACGTGGTTCACGATGGATAAGCTCGGGTTTGACGAAGCGTTTCTCGGCACGCTCGGACAAATCGGCACGGCGCTGGCGTTCATCGGCACGTGGATCTTCTCCGACGCCATCACGCGGCGGCCGGTCGCGACCGTGTTGCTGTGGCTGACGCTTGCAACGGCGGTTCTGTCATTGCCAAGCCTCGGCCTGACACTTGGATTGGCCGATTGGACCGAGCAGAATTTCGGTTTCGGTGCGCGCACGATTGCCATCATCGATACGGCGGCGTCGTCGCCCTTCGTGCAGTTGAGCATGATCCCGCTGCTGACGCTGAGCGCCATCTATGCGCCGGCCGGACGGCGCGCAAGCTGGTTCGCGCTGATGGCGTCACTGATGAATCTGGCGCTGGTGGCTGGCGCGTTGCAGACAAAATATCTGAACGCGCTGATGGTGGTCGATCGCGGCGCTTATGGCAATCTGCCGATGCTGTTGGCGACCGCGATGACGATCGGGCTCGCCGCGCCGCTGGCGGCCATCATGCTGTTTGGCGGCAAGATCGACGGCCGCGCATCGCGTGCTGGCGCGAGCCCAACCGGCGTCAAGGAACGAACACCAGGAACATGAAGGTTCCAAACAGCACCAGATGCAAGAACCCGAACAGAACGTTCGTCTTGCCGGTGCCGAAGGTCAGGATGCTGGCGCCGAGCGTGGTGACGAGCAGCGCCGTGTCGCGCGGATCGAGGCCGAGTGTCAGCGGCTTTTGCAGAAACGCGTTGACGGCGGCCATGGCGGGAATGGTGAGGCCGATGGTTGCCAGCGTCGAGCCGAGTGCGAGGTTCAAGCTCTTCTGCAGATTGTCGTCGGTTGCGGCGCGGACGGCGGCGATGCTTTCCGGCGTCAGCACAACGAGCGCGATGACGACGCCGACAACGCCAATGGGCGCGCCGGCTGCCGCCACGCCAAAGCTGATGACGGGTGCGAACAATTTGGCCAGCAGCACGACGGCCGTCAGCGCCACGATCAGAAACAGGATCGATTTGACCAGACGGGCTTTCGGCGTGCTGCCGGTTGTCCCGGCGATCGCGCTCGACACGAAGTAATCTTTGTACATGACGGTCTGCGTGTAGAGGAAAACGAGGTAAAGCATGATGGCCATGATGCTGACGAATGCGATCTGGCTGCCGGAATAGACGGGCCCCTCGGCGGACATCGTGTAGTTCGGCATGATCAGCGTCAGCGACGCCAGCACGATCAGCATGGCGAGATAGATCTTGGCCGAGGTGACGTCGAAGGTTTGTTCGCGGTAGCGCAATCCGCCAACGGTGATGCACAAGCCGACGAGACCGGTCGTGATAATCATGATGACGGCGAACACCGTGTCGCGAACGACCGTTGGTCCGGCCTTGCCGGCGAGCATCAGCGAAACGATGAGCGCCAGCTCGATGACCGTGACGGCAATCGTCAGTATTAGCGTGCCGACAGGTTCGCCCGTCAGGTGGGCCGCTTCTTCCGCATGGTAGACGGCGGCGAAAACGGCCGCCAAAAGCAGCGGTACTAACGCGACGGCAATCGCGATGCCGAGCGCGGAATTCTCAAACCCCTCGTCGAAGCCGAACACGCTGGCCGCCGCGAAAAAGACAAGCCCAGCCACTGGAAACAACCATGTCCAGACCGGCGTATTTGGAGTGTGGACCATGACATTCCTTTTGTACTTTGGCGTTTGCGAGGGCAGCGATATGAGAGCGTCATGCCGGGTGGCACGAGCGGCGGCGCGGCGTTGCGTCGATCGAGAGTAGCAAATATCGCCGGTCGGTCCAGCGCGCCGCTTCAGCACGCGGCGGTCAAGCGACGGGCGCTGCGAACAATCGGCGTGCGAACGTCGTGCGTTCGGTTCGTAGCCAACGGCCAAGCTTCGGTGACAAGGATCGATCGCGACGGATGGGTTTGGCGTCGTGGAACGTGCGTTAGGGCCGCCAGGCTTCCTGATCGTCGTCGTTCTCGTGTTCTTTTTCGTCGGCGCGGGCAATTTCGCGCGTCAGGGCATAGAGCGCTTCCTTGACGCCCTTGCCGGAGACGGCCGACAGTACCAGTGGTGTCTTGCGCGATGCCTTCTTGAGTTCGGCGAACTTTTCCTGAAGCGTATCGGCGTCAACGGCGTCGGCCTTCGACAGCGCGATGATCTCTTTCTTCTTCTCGATGCCGCCGCCGTAGGCCTTGAGTTCGCGGCGCACGGTTTTATAGGCCGCGGTCACATCCTCTTCGGTCGCATCGACGAGATGCAGGAGAACGCGGCAACGCTCGACGTGCCCAAGGAAACGATCGCCGAGGCCTGCGCCTTCGTGCGCGCCTTCGATCAAGCCTGGAATATCGGCCAGGACGAAATCAGTATCGCCCGCGCGCACCACGCCGAGGTTGGGATGCAGCGTCGTGAAAGGATAGTTGGCGATCTTCGGTTTGGCGGCGGATACCGCCGCGAGGAATGTCGATTTCCCGGCATTGGGAAGTCCGACGAGACCGGCGTCGGCGATGAGCTTCAACTGAAGCCACAACGTCATCTCGGTACCGGGCAGGCCGGGGTTGGCGTGGCGCGGCGCCTGATTGGTCGGGCTTTTGAAATGCGCGTTGCCAAAGCCGCCGTTGCCGCCGCGCGCAATGCGGAAGCGGTCACCCGGGTTGACGAGATCGGCGAGCAGCGTTTCGCCGTCTTCGGCAAACACCTGCGTGCCGGGCGGCACTTTCACGGTGATGTCGTCGCCGTTGGCGCCGGCGCGGTTCTGACCCATGCCGCCCTGGCCATTGGCGGCTTTGAAGTGCTGTTGATAGCGATAGTCGATGAGCGTGTTGAGATTGTTGACGCACTCGATCCACACGTCGCCGCCGCGTCCGCCGTCGCCGCCATCGGGGCCGCCGAACTCGATGAACTTCTCACGCCGGAAGCCGATGCAGCCGTTGCCGCCATCTCCCGACTTTATGTAGATCTTGGCGGTGTCGAGAAACTTCATGACGCTAATGCCTTCAATGTCGCGAGCAAATTGCGCCGTCGCACATATCGTTCCGCGCGGCGCTCGCACTGCTGGGCCTCGCACCAGGCCATGTAGTCTCCGACGTGCGTGAAGCCGAGTTTGGCGATGACGCGCGCCGACGCAGGATTGTCGGCGAAATGTCCGCACACGAACGTTCTGACGCCGCCCTTGGCAAAGCCGTGGGCGATGAGCGCGCGCGCGGCCTCGGTGGCGAAGCCTTGGCCCCAGAAGTCTTGGCCGATCCAGTAGCCGAGTTCGGCGCTGCCATCGTTGCCGGCAGTGTAACCGCAAATGCCGATAAGGCTACCGTTGCGCTCGATACCGAACACGACTTCGCCGCTCGCCAGATCCGTCACCCACTGCAGCGCCTGCAGTTCGCTGTAGGGATACGGGATGCGACCCGTCATGCTGGCGACTTCCCACGCGCCGGCAAGCGTCGCGATGCTGAGAGCATCGGCGCGCGTCAACGCTCTGAGACGTAGCCGGCTGGTGGTGAGCGGCCGCGTGGCCGCCGTGGTGCTCACGGTCATGACCGCCTGCAAGACATGCAAAAGGGGACGGCAGCGCCATCCCCTCCCGCGCTTCCGATGCTGGTCAGCCGCTTATTCCGCGGCAACCAATTTGTGCGGGCGCACTGAGATGAAAATGCGGCCATTGCGCTTGGTGTCGAATGCCACCACGCCTTCTTCAACAGCGAAGATGGTGTGATCGGTACCCATGCCAACGCCCGTGCCCGGATGCCACTGCGTGCCGCGCTGGCGGCAGAGGATATTGCCGGGAATGACGTGCTCGCCGCCGTAGCGCTTGATGCCAAGGCGTTTCGATTCTGAATCACGGCCGTTCTTCGTTGAACCGCCAGCTTTCTTTTGTGCCATCGTTCAAGTCCTTAGGAACTGCGGCTGCCAATCAGGCGCCGGTGATATTGGTGATGCGAATGGTCGAAAGGTCCTGACGGTGGCCCTTCTTCCGGCGCGAATTCTTACGGCGGCGCTTCTTGAAAGCGATGAGCTTTGGGCCGCGCGACTGTTCAACGAGTTCGCCGGTCACCTTGGCGCCAGCGACGATCGGCGTGCCGACCTTCACACCTGCGCCGGAACCGACGAGCAGAACCTCGTTGAATTCGATGGTTGTGCCGGCTTCGCCCGGCAGGCGTTCGATCTCGAGAACATCGTCTTTGGCGACACGATACTGCTTGCCGCCTGTCTTGATGACAGCGTACATGGGTCTTTCCTTTTGTTTGCCGCGCCCTGTGGCGCCGCTAAAGTAGCGGACTTTCAATGGGTTACCGGCAGGTGCCGGTGAGCCTCGGGCAGCGCGTGATACGCGACATGGAATTGCACCGTCGCGTTGCCGGGCTTTATGCTTGAAACAGCCCCTGGTTGTCAATCGCGGCTCAGAGGCACCGCACCTGTGGCGGCAAGGTTCACCGGACGGAATACAAAAGCCTCAAACCTTCAGCGATTGATCCCGGTCAATGCGGCGGCGGGCGCACGCTGGCTTTTTAGCGGTGTTCCAGCCGCTCAACTTTATGGCCCCCGATCGCCGGACGCGGGGTTGTAGGGAAGGGCGGCTGGACAATTGCGTCTGGACATAGTGCTTGCGGTCTTGAGCCCCTGAGGCCTTGCGTCTTCGAGCGCGTCCATTGCGCCGTCCCCGCATTCTGACATGCGGATGCAACACGCCGCACCCCCGACAAACCGTCCGACAGGCACGCAGCGCGACGGCCATCGCCGATCGTCAGAACGCGGTCTTTGCCTTGGTTTCGGCGTGTCGAGCGGCCATATTTCCAAGGACTTCGTCGCCGGGAAACCCCATGTCGTCCTCGCCACCGCATCGCGCGTTCGTCTCCAAGGGCGCCGTTCTGCCCGCCATACCCGTGATCGAGACGGGCCGCGATTTCCCCATCGCCACGCTCAGACATTACAAGGACAAGGCGCACGCCCTGTTCGATGCGGCAACGCGGCGCTATCCGGCCCGCGTGTTGATGTCGCTCGATCGTGTCTCCCGCGCTTGGCTGGTGAAATGGAACAATCCGCATCTCGATGAAATCGATTGCGTCGCGCGTGTGCTCGGCCGGCCGGGCACCTATTTCTTCTCGGTGAATTACGAGTGGGGCTGTACGTGCCGTGCCGCGCCGGATGCCGAAAATACGTCGGCCCGGCTGGTGCGGGTGCTGGACTGGATGACGCCGGGTCTTGGGCGCAATCTGGTGGCGGCGCGCGTCTCCGGCGCGCCCGCTGGTCCGTTCGCGATCCTGACATGGCCGGGCTACACAGGCGTTCTGCAAGTAATGGCGCCGGGGCGATTTTCGGCAGCACTCAACCAGGCGCCGATGCAGGTGGCGTCGGGGCTGTATTACATGGACTGGGCCGTGAACCGGCGGCGGGTGTGGTCGATGCCGCATCAAACGCCGGCGCATCTTCTGCGCGCCGTGTCTGAAGAGAGCGACACGTTCGCCGACGCGTTGGCGCGCTTGACGCGCACGCCGCTCTCGACGCCGGCCATCTTTACGCTGGCGGGCACCGACCCGCACGAACTGGCGGTGATCGAGCGCAAGGAGAATGATGCGCGCGTGCGCGAAGGGCGCCACGTTGCGGCCAATCATTGGGAAGCCGCCGGCTGGAGCGGCCATGCGCGCGGCGTCGATAGTGCCGGCCGCGCCCGCCGCATGCATCAGATCACGCCTGACCTGGACCCCGCATTTCCGTGGTTGCAGCCGCCCATTCTGAACGATCATACGCGGCTCGTAATGGTGGCCGACGCCAAGCAGGGGCGGATGGTGGCGCAGGGCTATGAAGCCGACGGCCCGGCGACCGAGCCCCTCAACCTGACGTGGCGGCTGGCGCGCTGATTTTGCTCGCGCGAGACGGCTTGCGCGGCGCCACGAGGGAAGCTACAAGCCCTGCTCCGCCGGGTTCGCGCCCGGTCGTGCGGAGAGGTGGCAGAGTGGTCGATCGCGTCGCACTCGAAATGCGAAGTACTCGCAAGGGTACCGGGGGTTCGAATCCCTCCCTCTCCGCCAGTTGCTAATTTGTTCCCATTGTCTCATAACTGATCGTTTTGGCTCATGATGTCGCCGGCATCTTGATATTCTGCCGTATTGGCAGTACCTTACAACTCATTCAAATCGTTTCGACGTGTCTCAAACCGTTTCGTCCGGTCTCGCCCAATCGCGTGAATATGCGTGGGGGAAATGGTGGGGGAGTTTCGAGGCGCTTTGAGTGGCGGACAAAAGCGATCCGTTGGCACTTAAACTTAGCAAAGAAGCACATCGCATTGAAATCGCTCAGTGCGGCTCATGCTGTCTCGTTTTGTGCATGCCTCGGCGTCCGTATCCAAGCGCATAGCTAAGTGTGGGGTAAATCCATGCGAAGTCCTCCGCCACTCAAACGTCAGGGACCGCTTAACCGGTTGTCAGCGTTAGAAGTTCGCCGTCTTGCCAAGCCCGGATGGCATGCAGATGGTGGCGGACTGTATCTCGAGGTGGATGGTAGCGGCGCCAAGCGGTGGGCGTTGCGGCTGACAGTCAACGGGCGCCGTCGTGACTTCGGATTGGGTCCTCTTTGGAAGGTGCCGTTGCAGGCCGCTCGTGAGCAAGCTGCAGAGTACAGAGTGTTGGCGTATCGCGGTGTCGACCCGATTGCTGGGAAGAGAGCGGCGCGCAAAGAGGCGCGCGTTCCAAGCTTCGAAGCGGCGGCGCGCGAAGTGCACGAAAAGCGGTGTGCGAACTGGAGCAACGGCAAGCATGTCGATCAGTGGATCAACTCGCTCAAGGATCATGCCTTCCCGGTCATCGGCTCGGTACCGGTCAATCGGGTGGGTACTCCGGAAGTCCTGCAAGTCCTGACGCCGATCTGGCTGGCGAAGCCCGAGACGGCGCGGCGTATTCGTCAGCGCCTGCGGACGGTTCTCGATTGGGCGCGTGCTGCTGGGCATCGCAGCGGCGACAATCCGGTTGATCTTATCGGCGAGGCTTTGCCAAAGCAGGGGCGCAAGAACGAACATCACGAGGCCTTGCCGTATCAGGACGTTGGCCACTTCATTCGCACTCTGCACGGTTCACAGTGCGAAGATGCGACCAAACTGGCGTTCGAATTTCTGATCCTGACGGCGACGCGAACATCGGAAGTGCGCTTTGCCACCTGGGGCGAGATCGACTTCGCGAACAAACTCTGGTCGATTCCTGCTGGGCGCATGAAGGCACGGCGAGGGCATGTCGTGCCCTTGACGGATCGGGCCATCGCTATTCTGAAGGAAGCTGAGGCGCACACGCCGAAGCATTACGCTGCGGCACTGATATTCCGGGATGGCCGTAGCGGCGAAGAGCTATCGGAAAACCGCTTCCTCAATGCCCGCGATCGTATCGGCTATACGGAGAAGTGCACGCCGCACGGCTTCCGGTCGAGCTTCCGCGACTGGGCGGCGGAAGAGACGACCTTTCCGGCCGAAGTCGTCGAAATGGCATTGGCCCACACCATCAAGAACAAGGTGGAGGCCGCCTACCGGCGCGGCGACCTCTTGAAGAAACGGCGCGACGTTATGGAGGCTTGGGAGAAGTACGTGTTTGCAAGCCGCTGAACAGATCGCCTTGCCGCGACTTCAAATCCGCCTCCCGCCACTTCTTGGTCTTCGCTTCTCGTTCGATCCAAGCTTGGAAGAAAGCGACAGGGCCGCCCGCGACCTTCAAGTCGGCAGGCGTGAGAAAATGTGAGAGGTAGCCGGTTGCCGTGATCGGCAAGATAGCCCCCTTCGGGGCTACCACGCGCAGTTCGATGTGATCCCAGCCCTTCGAGATGTAGTCGCGCTGGTGGCGTACCGACAGTGTGATGCCGTTCCAGGCAAAGCGGGCCGATGCAAGGGGCTTCTTCGACTTCGCGGCTTTGGATTTTACCTTGCTCATGACGAGGCCTCCCCGGTCTTGGGTTGAAGCCCGTGCAAGAACTCGACGGCCCGATTGGCAGCGGCGGCAGCTTTGAAGATGGCTTTCTTGTCGCCTTTCAAGATTTCGAGCCAATGCGCGATGTAGTGGGCGTGGTCGTCTCGCAGCAAGGGAGTGACGGCAAGGTCGGCACAGAGGAATGCCGCTCCGAGTTCGGCGATGAGCTCCTCGAAGCTGCGTTGTTCGGTCGTGAATTTTCCGGTGAACCCGCGATCCAGCCGCGACTTGTGTCCCGTGGCGTGAACGGATTCATGCAGCAGTGTCGAATAGAGGGCTTCGGTAGCCGAGGACGTATCGGTGCCGGTGAACAGTCCCCGCTCCGGCATTTGGATGAAGTCTTCGGAGGGGCGATAAAATGCTGAATGCCCACCCCAGCGAACCTCGATACCCGTAGCATCACGAAAGCTCTCGACCTGCTCGTTGCGGTCGATTTCCGCAACCGGCGGCTTGCCGGGGAGGTCATAGCCGTCAACTTGCTCGGCATTGAAAACCCAATAACCACGCGCGAGCCAAGCCGACGATGTCGGATCGTCCCCGTCCTTGATCTCGGCCGCATCTTTTTCGAACGCGATCTCTTTGTAGAAGACGACGAGTGAGGCCTTCTCGCCTTTGCGGACTTGGCATCCGGCTTCGTGAAACTGTTTGTAAGTTCCCCAAACCGGTGTCGCATAACCCCGGATCTCAGCCTCGACCCAGAGGCTCACGACATTGATGCCGCGATAGGGCTTCTTGGATTGGATATTGACGGGGCGGGTGATGGAGCCCGCCGGACGGTGCCAGGGAAGTTTGAACTCGCCGGCTCCTTTCTCGATCGCATCGACGATGCGGTTGGTGATCTGCTCGTGAACGTCAATCCTCTTTTCCATGTCAGTGACCCTTGGCCATGCCGGCGCACGACGTTCGTGCTGCCTTCAGCGGCCAAGGCGCAAAGCGGGCTCTGTGACGGCGGCGCACCCCGTTGCGAGGACGCGCGAGGTGTCAGACAGGGCCGGAACGGAGTGGAGGAGGGAGCGGCGAGTTCACGAGCGGCGACCTTGCGGCGGCGGCACGCCCGCTATGATAGTAATCGACAGGCAAAACATGCTCTTAAGTCGACATTCGGTGGACGTCTCGACGCCGAATGATACAAAGGCACGACATACACTGTTGAGGGGATTGGGGACTATGGAGACTGCGCTTTCAGCGCTCTTGTCGAGCTATCGTGCTGCGTCCCAATCGGAGCGGGAAAAGGGCACATACTTCGAGGAGCTGATTAGCTGCTACTTTAAGCACGAGCCTCGCTACCGCGACCTGTATGCGAATGTCTGGTCCTATGCCGAGTGGGCCAAGCACAATGGCAAAGACGGGCGTGACGCCGGGATCGACCTCGTTGCTGAGACCAGCACGGGGGAGGTTCACGCCATCCAGTGCAAGCTGTTCGCTCCGGACTATCGGCTACAGAAAAGCGATATCGACAGCTTCTTCACAGCATCTGGCAAGAAGCCCTTCACGCATCGGCTCATCGTCAGCACCACCAATCTTTGGTCAGATCATGCTGAGGCTGCATTGCAGGATCAGCAGCCGCCTGTCACGAAAATCGATCTCGGAGAGTTGGAAGACAGTCAGATCGACTGGTCGCGCTATGCGCCAAAGGCCAAGCCGGTTCTCAAGGCGAAAAAGCAGCTGCGGCCTCATCAGGAGGCGGCGCTCAAAGCCGTATGTTCCGGTCTCAGTCCAGCTGATCGTGGCAAACTCATCATGGCTTGCGGCACGGGCAAGACATTTACCAGTTTGAAGATCGCGGAAAAGCTGGCCGGTCCCGGCGGACGGGTGCTGTTCCTGGTGCCGAGCCTCAACTTGCTTTCGCAGACCCTCACCGAGTGGTCACAGGAGTCCACCGTTCCACTCCACTGCTTTGCCGTTTGTTCCGATAGCGATGTCGGGAAGAAGCGGAACAAAAACGACGACACGGTCGAAACATTCGTGCATGAGCTGCGCTTTCCGGCGACGACGGATTCCAAGAGCCTCGCGAAAGCCGTTGCCGCCCGCCACGACGACCGCAGCATGTCGGTTGTGTTCAGCACCTATCACTCGATCTACTCGATCAGCGAAGCACAGAAAAAGCACAAGCTCGGCGACTTCGATCTCATCATTTGCGACGAAGCACATCGCACGACTGGCTTTACCTTCGAAGATGAGGACGAAAGCGCCTTCGTCATGGTGCATGACGAGAACACGATCAGGGGCGCCAAGCGGCTTTACATGACGGCCACGCCCCGCATCTACGGCGAAGGAGCGAAGATTAGTGCAGAGAAAGACAACGTCGCTCTGTGCTCGATGGACGATGAGAAGCTCTATGGCAAAGAGCTTCATGTTCTGACCTTCTCCGAAGCGGTTCAACGCGGACTGCTCGTCGACTACAAGGTGATCGTGCTCACTGTCGATTCCAAGCACATCAGCTCTCGTCTGCAGAGCCTGCTCGCGGATGGCAACAACCAGTTGAAGGTTGACGATGCCGCAAAAATTGTCGGCTGCTGGAAAGCACTCTCGAAGCAGAACCTGACAGCACTTGGGCCAGACACTGATCCGATGAAACGGGCTGTTGCCTTCTGTCAGGTCATCGAGCTGAAGGGCGGAGGAAAGACACACAAGGTTAGCTCGAAGCATATCGCGAATATGTTCAAGACGGTCGTCGACTCCTACCGGAGTTCAGCCGGTGCGGCTGAGGATGAGGTCAGCTCAACGCTGAAATGCGAAGCGGAGCATGTCGACGGCGGCATGAACGCAACGGAAAAGAACGCTAAGCTCGATTGGCTGAAATCGGAAGCCCCGGAAAATACCTGCCGTATTTTGAGTAACGTGCGCTGCTTGTCAGAAGGCGTTGATGTTCCGGCGCTCGATGCGGTGTTGTTTCTGACCCCGCGCAATTCTCAGGTTGATGTTGTTCAGTCGGTTGGGCGCGTGATGCGCCTAGCTCCTGGAAAGACGCGCGGCTACGTGGTGCTGCCCGTCGTGATCCCGGAAGGCATGGCGCCGCACGAAGCTCTGAATAGTAACGAAGTATATCGTGTCGTTTGGCAGGTGCTACAAGCGCTTCGCTCTCATGATGATCGCTTCGATGCGATGATCAATAAGTTGGATTTGGTCGGCCACGATCCGAGCAAGATGGAAGTGATTGCTGTCACCGACAAACTCAATCGCAGGCAAACTAAATCGGGCAAGGAAGACGACCCGGCGAAGACCGGCAAGGGCACGGCAACAATCGGAACCCAAAAGGTGAAGAAAGGTGCGAGCGGCTCTGACGAAGCCCAGTACAAGATGGGTTTCGAGATCGGCGAAATCGAAAAGGCGATGTACGCCAAGATCGTCGACAAATGCGGCAACCGGTATCATTGGGAAGATTGGGCGAACGACATTGCCAAGATCGCACAGACCCACATCACTCGAATTTCCGCCATTCTTGGGAACCCTGAGAACACACGTGAGCGCAAAGCGTTTGACGAGTTCGCGACTGAACTCAGGGACGACCTGAACGACAGTGTCAAAGACGAAGAAGTCATCGAGATGCTTGCCCAGCATCTCATCACGAAGCCGGTTTTTGAGGCGCTCTTCAGCGGCTACAGCTTCGCCGCCAACAATCCAATGTCGCTCGCCATGCAGGGTGTGGTGGATGTGCTTGAAGAGCACCATCTCGAGAAAGAAGCCGACACGCTGCAAAAGTTCTACGACAGCGTAAAGATGCGGGCGTCTGGCATTGACAGCGCGCAGGGCAAGCAGAAGCTCATCAAGAGCCTGTATGAGACATTTTTCGAGAAGGGCTTCCCGCGCCTGCAGGAGCGGTTGGGCATCGTCTACACGCCCGTGGAAGTCGTCGACTTCATTATTCATAGCGTCAACGATGTGCTGAAGTCCGAATTCGGGCAGACCCTCGGCAGCGAAGGTGTTCACATCATCGACCCGTTCACGGGCACGGGAACTTTTATGACGCGGCTCCTGCAGTCAGGGCTGATGACGCCGGACCAAACGAAGAAGAAGTATGCCAAGGAGCTTCACGCCAACGAATTGGTGCTGCTGGCTTACTATATTGCGGCGATCAATATCGAAGCTGCGTACCATGACATCGTTGGAGGCGACTATGTGCCATTTGAGGGTATTTGCCTGACCGACACGTTCCAGATGTACGAGAACGAAGACATGGTCAGTGCGCTGCTGGAGAATAACAGTAAGCGCCGAAAGCGGCAGAAGAAGCTCGATATCCGCGTCATCCTTGGAAATCCGCCGTACTCCAAAGGGCAAGACGACGCGAACGATAACAATGCGAACATCAGCTATCCGACACTCGACGGGCGCATCCGCGACACCTATGCGGCACGAACTGATGCTCAGAATAAGAACGGGCTCTACAATAGCTACATCCGTGCAATCCGCTGGGCGAGCGACCGCATTGGATCAAGCGGTGTCGTTGCGTTTGTGACCAATGCCGGCTGGATGGACGGCAGTACCGGCAGCGGCTTACGCAAGTGCCTCGTGGAGGAATTTAGCAATCTGTATGTCTTCCATTTGCGAGGCAATGCGCGATCGTCTGGGACATTGCGTCAGCAAGAAGGTGGAAATGTCTTCAAACAAGGCAGTCGCGCGCCAATCGCAATTTCAGTTCTCGTGAAGAACCCCAAAGCCTCGCATCGAGGACGTATCTCATTCCACGACATAGGGGACTACCTATCCGTTGAGGAAAAACTGAAGATTGTCGAAGAGTTCGGCAGCGTCGCCGGTATCACTCGGAAAGGCTGCTGGACAGAGATCACTCCGGATGCCCACGGCGATTGGCTCAAGCAGCGTGATGCGGGATTTGCGGACTTTGCCGCAATGGGAAACAAGGATGACGACGAGACGTTATGCTTGTTCGACAACTACTCGAATGGTGTAAAGACGCAACGTGATACGTGGTGTTTCAATAGTTCGAAGCGAGTGGTGTCAGATAACATTAGGCGGATGATCGCGAACTATGAAGCGGAGCGAGTGCGCTTCGCGGCGGTCCACTCAATGGCGACCCCAAAGCAGCGTGCTGAGCTGGTCAATGCATTTATCGACGCAGATTCTACGAAGATTTCTTGGTCGGATGCGCTGAAAAAGGACCTCGCGCGTGACAAGCAAGTCGTCTTCGAGGCGTCGTCTGTGGTCCTCTCTCTTTATCGACCCTACTCAAAGCAGTGGATGTATTACAGCAGAACACTGAACGAGCGCGTATATCAAATGACACGTATGCTGCCTAGCGGCGGTGTATTCGATAATCGTGTTATCTGCGTTTCTGCAGCTGGAGGGAAAGTTGGATTTAGCGCACTGATCTGCGACTGCGTACCCAGTCTTCATATGGTCGACATGGGTGGGTCTCAATGCTTTCCACTTTATCTATATGACGAAGTCACCGGTGACGAAGATGAGGAGAGGCTCTTCCAAAAGGACAAGCACCTGCCACGCCGCGTTGCGATTAGTGATAAAGGCTTGGAGCACTTCCGGAATCCTGGTCCCGGCGAGAAGATCTCCAAGGAGGACGTCTTCTACTATGTTTATGGGATGCTACATTCGCCGGACTACCGCGAGCGCTTCGCCGACAGTCTCAGGAAGGAGTTGCCGCGTATCCCTCGCGTAAAAGAAGTAGGCGACTTCTGGTCTTTCAGCAAAGCCGGTCGCGATTTGGCACGGCTGCATCTCAACTACGAAACGGTGCCGACTTATGATGGTGTGAAAGTATCAGGCGGCAACAAAGCTGCGGACTACCGCGTCGAGAAAATGCGCTACGGCAAGGACAAGGACCGCACCACGCTCCACTACAACGACAAGATCACAGTGACCGGCATCCCGCTCGAAGCCTACGAATACGTCGTCAACGGCAAGCCTGCTCTCGATTGGGTCGTTGAACGCCAGTGCGTAAAGACTGACGAAGACAGCGGCATCATCAACGACGCAAACGACTGGGCCATCGAAACGATGAAGAACCCGAAATACCCGCTGGAACTGTTCCTCCGCGTGATCACGGTGAGCCTGGAGACGATGAAGATCGTGAAGAAGCTGCCGAAGCTAGATATCCTGTAAAGCTGAGCGGATACGCATGGAACCGAAGGGAAAATTCCTGCGCCGGTACACCAACCTTGCCGACGCGATTCACATTCTGAGAACGGGTCAGTTAACTCTGCGGGATCCCAGCCGCTGGGAGGATAAGAACGACTGGCACTTTATGAAGACGTATCAGAAGGCCATCGGTGCCAAGTCACTGTCGGCATTGTGTTTCACAAGCTCGGAAGAGACCTACCATCACTGGCGCATCTATTCTCATGGGTATGACGGCGTCTGTTTCCGGCTGAACCACAAAGAATTTGTAAGAACTGCAAAACGCAGCTTGCCAGGATTGCGGGCTGATTTCGTAAACTACAAGTACACAAAGGATGTGAAGGCCAAGCGGCCAGAAGCCAATGAGTGGCCGTTCTTAAAGCGGGCGGCCTTTGCAGGAGAATGCGAGTTTCGTCTGGTCTATACGCAAACACGAACAGACAAGGCCACCCCAGGTCCAGTCGTGCCTTTGGAACCAGATGCAATCGACCGGATCATCCTGAGCCCCTGGCTTCACAAATCTCTGATCAAGTCTCTGCGCCTGACGCTCAAGGATGTAGCGCAGGACCCAGAACTCGCGGTCTACCAGTCGAAGTTGATCGATTACAAGCCTTGGCAGACCGTGGTGGATGACGACGTGGATGCACTAGCGTAAACTGGAATGACAGCCTGAAGACATCGTTTCGTGGGCCGTCGAAGTTGGTTCTCAGCTGATTGAGTAATCCCGCCACGGGACTGAGCTGAGCGGTACGGATGACATAAAGCGTGCGATGTCAGGCCGGCCAAAGTACTTCGCACGCCCACTGCTGTCCTGAGCCATGAGCACGACGGGAAGGCGGAAGACTGGGAATAAGCTGCGGATCGCTTCGTCCGCTTCTGACCGGTTGTTAACCACATGAGGCTTCACAACGACAACGGCAAATGTCTGCCCTTGCTCACGGATAACTGCACCTTGAATGCGCATCTAGTAGCTCCTTTGAATCGGCAGTGCACGAATGCGAAAGTGGCCGGGTTTCCCCAGCCACTTTGTCGTTCAAATCTATTTGCCCTTGTTCGGCCGCTGGGTCAGGGCGGAGGCAGCTGCCGTCTTTGCTGCCGAGCTCGACTTCGGATCGCGGAGGACCGCTGACGCAGCGGATGCGGCCTTGGGGCTGGTAACTTCCTTGTTCGACTTTGCCATCTGCAACTTCTCCATATGCATATGCCGACCATCTAGTCGACTTACCTGTGAGAACACCGCACATTCGAGGTTTACTTGACTTCGCTTTCGTTTTCGCCGAAAGTTCTCTATAGACTCTCTTAGAGAAGATTCGGAGAAAGTCAACTGCTGACCGAGCTGGAGAAAAAAATCCTCGCGTTCATTGGCGAATACCTGCGCGGGAACGACGGTCGCGGGCCGACCCTGGCCGAAATCGGCGAGGGATGTGGCGTCAACTCCGTTGGCACAATCCATCGCTATCTTGCATCTATCGAAAGCAAGGGCTTCTTGAAGAGGTCTCGGGATGGATGGCGGACAAGGCTTGCACCAAACGAGTTGCCGTTCAGAGGGAAAATTGCGGCGGGACGACCGATCGAGGCAATCGAGCATGCCGATTCGATCGACTTGGTTTCACTACTCGTTCAACCGGATTGCTTTGTTTTGAAGGTGGAGGGCGATTCGATGGAAGAACGGGGGATTTTTGACGGTGACTTGGTTGTCGTTAAATCCGCGAGCACAGCGAGCGATGGGCAAATTGTCGTCGCGCTGGTGGACAACGAGGCCACTTTGAAGGAGTTTCGGAAGTTAGATGGTGGCCGAAAGATAAAGTTGGTCCCGCATAACAGAAAGTTTGAGCCGAAGACGTATCGGGCGGATGAGGTCGAGGTACAGGGCATCCTCTGCAGTGTCATTCGAACAGACCCATAGGATAGGCAGTCTTGTTAAGTAGGGAATGTGAGACAGCTTCTAGTCCCCCTGCTTTTGCGATTGCTTCGTGTCTCACAACTTGTCTCACATCGCCGTCTCGCATCCTCCGAGAATTTTCGAGACAGATTTGCTTTTTGCCATTCGATCCGTAGAATGTCGGTGTATTTCTCTAACGTATTCCTATGACAGCATCTCACATTGCCGAGCAGGACGCCGCTCTCGATTTGTCCGCCCTCCTGGATCGCACGGCTCGCGGGCCGGTGATCATCAAGCGACGCAAAGGTGCCGACGCCGTCGTGCTGAGCATAGATGACCTCGCCGATATCGAGTTCGTTGCGCGAGCAAAACAAGCCAAAGCGAACGGTCTTGCAAGTCCGGCTGAGAGCCGCGCATTTTTAGATTCGATCTTGCATGGCTAGGGTTCGCTTGTCGCGTGATGCGATTGCATTTCTAGAAAGCCTGCCACAGAAACAGGCTCAGCAGATTGCCGCGAAGATTGATGGATTGGAAGCAGATCCTCCGCAGGTCCTACTCGAAAAACTGAGCGGTCATGCGGCATTGTTTAAGGTCGCCGCTTGAGAGTACCGCATTGCCGTCGAGCGTGATGGTGGAACGCGGAACGTGCTTTTGATCGGCAAGCGCAATGATTCGAGCATCTACCGCCGCCTTAGTCGTCTCAAAAAATAAACTTATGAAAATCTGATACGCTCGTGTCAGTTCGACCGGGCAGAGCCTGGAAACACAGGTTCAAAAACTCAAAGTCGCGTGATGCGACAAAATCTTCGAAGAGAAGAAGAGCGGTGCCACGAAATCCGCACGACAGGAACTTGAAACGGCCCTCACTTTCATAAGGGAGGGAGATCAGTTCGTCGTAACCCGCCTCGATAGACTGGCGCGTTCGGTTCTCAACCTAACCCAGATCACGCAAGAGATTGCGGCGAAGCACGTTGACCTCGTGGTCCTCGATCAGGCCATCGACACATCAAGCCCGACTGGCCGACTACTCTTTCATGTGCTGGCATCCATCGGGGAGTTCGAACGTGAACTTATCAAGGAACGCGCTGCGGAAGGGATCGCCCGCGCGAAGGCCTCCGGTGTGAAGTTTGGCGCGAAGCCCAAATTGTCGGTGGCGCAAGTAGCCGCTCTGCGCGACGAAATCAATACGTCGTCTATCACGCGCAAAGAATTGGCTCGACGTTACGGTATCGGACGAGCCACGCTCTATCGCCTATTAAAACAGTAGTACACGTCGTGCTTGAATGCAGCTTTTCCTGGGCGTCTCATTGGAAGCGGGTGGGCGGCGGCACGAATGCGGAACTAGCGGAGCACCTAGAGTGTCGTTTTGATTTTTGGCGCTTCTACGACAGATCAAGTCACGTCAGGTTTCCATCGGACGCTGAAAGATCAAGCGGTTTGCAACGAAGCCAAGTCCACAAAGTGTACAGTCGTTAGTTTACACGCAGCCAGAGTGTGGAAACCCAGTTCCCAGGATAAGCATTGCTTACGTAGCCGAGGCACTTCCAAGTTCAGCTAAGACTAGAATTTAAGTAAGCGACAACGGTGGAGTTATTATCGAAACCACTTGCCAAGTTTCCTGCGGGCCTTAGCGATGAACCTGACACGGTTGAACCGTAACCAATTGCGGTGCTCGGCGCGACAATCGCGGCAAAAATTATAGAGCCTACTGGATATGTATTGTTAGGATTAGGTGTGAGGCAGTTATTACCTGTTACGTCGCAGAATTTTGTAGCTCTTACTTCGGTTGCCTCTATGACACCTTCAACGTCAAGCTTTTGGTTGGGTGTGGTAGTTCCAATTCCAACGTATCAATCGCGCTGCAGAACCATGCTGGTGGTTCCATCGTGCCCGAACGCCAAATAACCTTTGTTAGAGCCCAAACTTCAGGCCCCGTCGTACCATATAGATCCGTAACCGGTTCCATAGGAATCGTTATTCCATGATTGGATTTTAAGGTATTGGTCGGTGGCGATATTTCCGCGGACCTGAAGCCTTTCCGACGTGGTGGCCGTTCCAATGGCAACCGTCGCTCCATTGTCTTGTATTGTACCTGTGGTGAGTGTATCGGCATCGGAAAAGCGGGCGACAAGATCAGAACTTCAAGTACCATTGATACTTCAAGCCGTGATTGGAAGTGTGACACAGCTTGTTCCATCGGCTTTGCATAGACGAGCCGCTTTAACATCGCCTGTTGTCAAAAGGCTCCCGGATATCGTAACGCGATTACCGGTGGGCGTAGTTCCGATCCCGATGTTTGTTCCGTTGTCAGTCAAAACTCCGTTGACGAGTTGTGTTCAGGCCCATCTCGGGATTGAGTTTGTCGAGATCGTTCAGAAGGCGTCGAGGAATATCGTTTTGATTTTCTTTGATGCAGGGTTGAATATTTTTGAGATGATCGTTCCAATCATTCATTTTTGTTCCAAAACCGAGGGGAGTTGTCAGTCGGGCAATTGGATTTTTGCGACGCGCGTTCAAACGTCGGAAACGTCATCTGCTGACGTCTGGAGATGAGGTGTGACGATGAGCGATACAGCAAACGCCGCTAGTAAAAATGAACGAATAGGTTTGTTTCTCATAAGTTTTGTTGGGTGAGTAAGTAGCAACTTCAATGTATCACAATTCTCGAAAGTTCCCGAATATTTCGTCTTGACGAGTTGGAAGATTGTCGCGCCATAGGTTCGTAATATTCGCTGTTGGCTTTGGCTGCGCCGCAACTTGCCAGCGACAGTAGAGACATCGTGAGACAGCACACGGATTGAAGACGGCAGTGGTCTGCACGATAGTGTCTGCACGAGCGGCGAACGACTGAGCGGCTCATCACAATAAGCATCAATGAGGTTCACGATGTTCGTCCTGACCGACGGCGTCGAACGCGAGATCGTGTCTCGTGTCGGCGAACCAGCACCAGAGGAGGGCGGAGCGCTTCTGGGGCCGCGTCTCTCCAACTTGATCAGTCAGTTCATCTACGATGAGCAGGCTGAAAGGACTTCGGTGTCTTACACGCCGTCCAAGTCGTTGCGGGACGCCGTGCGGCGCGCGGAGAGGGAGCGGGGCCTCGTCTTCAAGGGCATTGTTCACTCGCATCCCAGCGGTTTCGATCAACTCTCGGGTGGGGATTTGCAGACAATCGCCAAGTTCTTCGATGCCAACCCGGCTTTGGCGAGCTTCTATTGCCCGATCATCAACCGGACAGCGAAGTCCGCATCGAAAGCACCTCATGTCCTCGATCTCGGCAATGGGATTTCGCTGACGAGTTATGAAGTCTGGCGCCGCGATAAGCGGCCCGGGTTCGAGCGCGGATATCATTTGCAGCCACTCGTAGATGTGCGGAAGGTTCGCACGACGGTGATGCCGGTCGATGCCGCCGCTCAAGAGGTTGCCGCTGGTCTAGAGGCGGCTTGGAATATTGCGGAAATCGAGACGGGGCACATCCAGCTGTCAGGTCAGCACTATGAAGTCCGCATCATCGCGGGCAGCGGTTCAGAGCTGCAGTTGCTGTTTCCAGCCGGGTTTCCTGCGACGAAGCCGACGGCGCTATTCACGCGGAATACCGGCAGCGAGAAGCGGGAGACGATTGAGCTGTTGTTTCCCTGGCGGCTCTGCGGTTCCGGCGTTTCGGAACTTGCTAACGCGATTCTGCCCCTGATCCCGGAGCCGGTTTCCCCTCGTTCCAACCCACAGACCTCAAGCACAAGGAGTGAAGACCATGACCCAGAAGCTCGATCTGAACAGGCTGCGTGACGTCGTGATCGAAAATGCGGCGCAGGGAAATGCCAAGCCCGCCGATCCGTCGAAGCAGGTGTATGTCGATAAGGAAGCCAATCTCGTCTTCGGCGATGGACCGCGCAATCCGCACAAACCCACGACCCAGGTTGTCAACGAGACATTCTCAGGCCAGGCCGAAGAACTGAGGTTCGTGCGGGAGAAGATGCCCAGTGGCAGCCGCGAGGTTGTCACCGACGAAGGAATTCGCGGCTGGCTCTATCCTGTCGTCTCGACCCTCGGCGATGTGTATCAGCTGTTTGCCTATAACAACGGTGCAAACTGGCAAGTGCTTGTCGTCTCGCCCGAGGTCGAAAGCAAACTCAAGGATGTGCACGAAAGCCATTTGTTTTCGGATGGACGTATCTGTCTGTCGAAGAGGCACGGCGGCGGTGCGCCAACTCTTGAAGAGGCCTATTCGCGCAGCGTGCTGTGGGCGACCGGCATGTCGGTCGCGATGCGAACGGGCAAGTTCGCTTTCAACCCGAGCTAAGAAGGTTCCAAGTCATGTCTACGGCAGTAGCACAGAGCGCAGTATCTGAAGATCGCCTCGCGCGCCTCAAAGGGTTCTTACCTAGGTCGCTATCTTCGGCGCACATCGTTCTTGTGGGTGCGGGGTCTGTCGGCTCACAACTGGCCGACGGTTTCGCGCGTGCTGGCGTTGGCCACTTCACGATTATCGACCTCGACAAGGTCGAACCAGCAAACTTGAGCCGCACGGTTTACCGCGCGGCCGATGTCGGAAAGGACAAGGCGTCGTCGTTAGCCGGGCATCTGAAGGCGATCGATCCTGCAATCGAAGTCGAGGCGCTCGCATCCAAGCTCCAGGATACGAAGAAAGATCTCCTGAAGCGCGTGTTCGCGTCGGCCGATCTGATCGTCGGGGCCGCCGACGATGTCGTGGCTCAGATTCTCCTGAACCGGATATCGCAGCGCTACAACAAACCGGCGATGTTCGTCGGCATCTATGCCCGTGCCGCAGGCGGGGAAGTGGTATTGAGCGTGCCGGGCTTATCGGCTTGTTTTGAATGCTATGTGGGCGGGGTGCGGACGGAGAACGGTATCGAGCGCAAGATCAACTACGGGACCGGCCGTCTCGACGGTGAGGTCGCACTTGGCTCGGACATCCAGCATGTGACGAGCGGTGCGCTCAAGATCGGCCTCTCGTTGCTCTCGGCCTTGTCCGGAGACCCTGACGCGAAGGCTGGATCGTTTGTTTTGCCGTTGTTTGTGACCAAGCAGACCGTCGCGCTGTTCGGCATGGAGCCTCAGTTCTTTCTGTTCCCAGAGCTCATGCGCGGCGCCTACGCCCAATATGCCTTCCAGTCGGCGTGGCTGACAGTTCACCGCAAGCACAATTGTCCAGCGTGCAGCGGACCACTGGCAGAAGATCCGATTGACGCGATGGCTGTGCCGATCAGCAAGGATGCGCGCGCTGGTCTGCGCAATCAGCTTTCAGGGAAGCGCAAGGAGAGCGGCGATGCCGGTGCCTGATATTTCCAAGCTTCGCAAGAAGGTGGACGGTAATCCTGGCGGCGACGACGGCTGGGATGCTGGAGACTGGTTTCTCATTCTCGCTGCCGTGTACTTCGCTCTTCGCTCTCTGCATGTGCTATGACCCAACCGAACATCAGACGATTGCGACAGAAGGTGGGGACGCCCGGAGCACCGGAGCAGCGGTCTCGTGTGGGCCGTACTACGGTGTGGGCTCGCCTAAAAGCTCTGGCAGAGAAGCTTGCCGGGTTTATCAGATTTGAGCGGGAAGACATTCTCGATTGTTTAATTGACCCAAACTTCTATGGAATTCTGGTCGGGGCGCTATGCTTTGTTTCAACGCATAGCGAGCCGCTCATGGTGCGTTTGCTCTTGACGGCTTTGGGTTTCTTCGGCGGATGGGGATTTGGGGCGGTGCTCTTGCTGTTCGTAAGTTGGATTATGGACAGTTACGAAAAGCACCCTGCGCCATGGGTTCTTTTATGTCTGGTAATGGTGCTTTATTGGCTGCCGCTATAGGCAGCTGGGGGGCAGACCTGGTGTCGCGTCGATTGTGATATGATAGCATCTAGATTCGTTAGGCCTTATGGAAGGCAATCAGGGATGATCCACTTCTCGACCGGCGATCCACCTACGGACCACAATCTGCAAAGGCTTAGCCATCTCGCATCACATGAACGGTTTGACGATGGCCCTGTGCGGATGAACGATTGGCTGTGCGCCGTCATCCAATCCATCGAATTATTGCCCAAGGCGGCGCGACATCATTTCAAGGGCGACTACTACCTCGGCGATACTCATTTCCGGATGAGTGTAGACCGGCGGACGTCCGTGTGGCGGCAACTCGCAGAAGAGCTGCAGAAAAATGTGGAGGCTGCCCACGTGGACACCAGTCTGAGGAAGACCAGCGACCAGTGTCCTGATGTTTCCGACCGGCGGCAATCGCGGGGGGAACGCATTATCGAACTTTGCGAGCGGCTTGATGTAGCCTGCTGCGGAACTCAAGAATTCAGTGCTATCTTGAATATGATCGGCGCCCTGGCAGTCGGCGATATCGGGCCGGATGTCCGTGAGCTCAAGCGGTTGTCGTCGCTGAAGCGGATCGGGGACATGAGCAGCCATCAGTATTGGGTTGCACGGCATATCGCTCACATTCGATTGGTCGCAGCCAGGCTCCACCATTTAGCTGCATAGTCGGCGGCTTGCTACAGCCTCACGTTGACGAGTTGGTCCATCCCTCACTCCCTTCATCCCCACGGCACGGCGCCCATGCGGGTGGCGCGGATGAAGCGGCTCTCTTTGAAAAATGGCGTCGTCTTGAGCAGGATCGGATTGCGGTTGGTCGAGACGATCAGGGCTTCGTCGTCTTTCAGGCAGCGCACCTCGCTGGCATTGATCAAATTGTATTCGCGGTAGGTGTCGACCATCTTGGCAGCATCTTCCTTCTGTCGCTCTCGGACCTTACCTGTGACCGATTCGAACAGGCGTGCGGTGTCGGGATCGGCGCCGGCATAAGTGAGAAACGTCGAGAACCCGCCTTGCAGCGCGTGCGCCATTTCCTTGCCGTAGCGGGCTTCGAGCTGGGCGATGGATTGCAGCACGATGGAGAGCGATACACGATAGCTGCGGATGGTGTTGGCGGTCGAGACGATGCCGGGCAGGGTCGCATGCCCGAACTCGTCGTAGAGCACATAGAGGCTCAGGTCTTCGCGCGACGGCGTGCGCCTCATCATGGCGTTGAAGAGGGTTCTGAAGACGATGCTGGTGAAAAAGCTATAATACTCGGCGTGCTGGGCCGGTGTGATGATGTAGAGCACGGTCTTTTGTTCGCGGAGCGATTGCAGATTGAACTCGGATGCCCCTGTCAGCCAGGCGAGGCGTTGGTTTGAGAGCGCGCGCATCGCCGTCAACGCATTGAGGATGAAAGATTGGATGCCTTGCACGTTGCCGGTGAGGCAGCCCTGCCATTCCTGATAGAGGCGGTCGTCGTCGGGATTGTCTGGATCGATGGTGTTCTCCGCCATCCAGCCATCGAGAGCCGAGCCGTCTTCGCCGAAGCCTTGCAACAGGCGATTGAGATTTGACAGCGTGAAAACGCGCGGGTCGGTGCGTCCGGCATTGGCAAGGCATTTGAGGAACAGGGATGTGAAACGGATAGCGCCCCGGTTCCAGAACGGGTCGCGGTCTCCGGGGTTTCCGGCGCGGATGAGGATTTCGGCGATCTGCTCCAGTTCGATGTCGTCTCGGGCTTCGAGCAGGGGATTGAAGCGCGAGGATCTGCCCGGACTTTCCGGGTCGATGACGAGGATGCGGAAGCCGCGCGAGGCCATGTAGCCGCTGGTTGCGGCGAAGACTTCGCCCTTGGGATCGTTGACGGCGATGGAGACGTTGCGGCCGGCTTTATCGAGCACGTTGGGGATGATGTAGCGGGAGGTCTTACCGGCGCCGACACGGGCGATGACGGCGATGTTCTGAAAGCTCTCGGTTTCGGTCAAGCGCATAGAGCGGCCGTCGAGGAGTAGGCCTGTATGCGACGGCGACAGGACTTTGCGCACCTCCCGGGGTTTGGCAAAGCGCGCACCCGAGCGGCCGGTCAACAGCCGGCCTTTGGCGAGCACCGCGACGCCGCGTCCGGCAAGCCGGAGCGGGAGGAAGAGAGATTTTAGTGCGGTCATGGTCGAGAGTTATGGTTTGTGTGTTGGTGGTTCTGATAGCGGCCGACGAGGGCGCGGACCTGCTGCTTGGTCCGCACGAATATGCTGTGCAGCGCGCCTCAGCGCTGGCGGCTATTTTGCGGTGTCCGCGACCGGAACAGGGCCTGTTGCTTTTGGCGGGCGTCACGCAACTCGGCCAATTCCTTGCGGCGTTGTTCGGCAATGTCCATACGGCGCTTGATGGCTGGATCGCTCGGGCCGGAGATGACATCGAGCACGCCATCGCCGATGACTTTGACGACGGTGTAGGCGGCATCGCGCGCCAGTCCGAGCGGCGTTCGATGAGCCGGTTTCGACAACTCGCCTGGCGCCTGTGTGCGGCTTTGCTTCGTCTCGGGCTTCTGTTCTGTTTTGGCCCCTTGAGATTTGGCGAACAGGGAGCGCCATGAGAATGCGGACATCTTGGTTTCCTCTCATACTGGGGTTTGCTGGGACGATTGCGAGCGGCGGTTTTGGGCCGCGGCTTCGATGCGGCGTGTCATGGCGACAAACTCGGCAGTGAGGCCGAGGGTCTGAACGCGATAGCGTTTGCCGCTCGCCTCGTGCTTGAAGCCGACATGTTTGCCGCGCACGTAGATCGTGAAGCCGGCTTGCCGCAAAAGGGAGCGGAATTGCTCCTCGCTTTGGGCGATCTTGAAAAGAGACTTGAGGCCCTGAGCGAGTTGGTCTCGCTCGGGCAAGGCGCCGGTTCTGCGTTCCAGTTCCTGGGCCGCTTGCGTCTTCTTGCGTTCGGCCTTTTTGTTGATCGCGACGGCCTGTTGAAGCTCGGGATAGTCGGCGAGGACATGGGCTTCGAGGCGGCGCTGCAGGGCGATGAAGTCAGCTTTGGGCAGACGGTGGCGTTTCGCTTCATCCTTGCGATTGACGCTGATCATCAGGTGATAGTGGAGGTTATTCTCCTTGTCTTCGTGCAGCGCGCCATAGATCAGGCACTGCGGTGCGCGTTCGCTCGCATAGCGGCTGGCGATCTCGAACAACGCCTGCTTTTGGCGGTCGAGTGGCGTACCGCGCGCGCGGGTGATGGAGATGATTTCGTGGTGCATGGTGATGCCGTTCTTGCGGGCCTTGAGCAGCTTTCCGTTCTTCTCGAAGGCGGCGATGAGGCCGGCTTCGTCCGTGACGAACAGGTTGCGATAGAGGTTGAACGTGGTGTCCTGGCAGCCCTCGCCGATGTAGCGCACGAGCTGGCCGAACGAGGCCTCCGATCTGGACATGCTCTTAATGATCATCGCGGGCGTTCAATCTCAGGATGGTGAAGGTTTCGATGGCCGTTTGCAGGCGTTCGATCTCGGTCAGCAGCTGGCCTTCGTGCGTGAACTGGCGGACCGTGTTGGAGTAATGCGCCAGCTGGTTGATGTTGTTGGCGACGTTGGCGATCAGGAATTTTAGTTCTGAGAGTTCGGCGGCGACGGCTTGTGGAATGTGCGGGCGGTCGTCGAGCGCGGCCATCAGATGGTCGTAGGCGACGGTCGTGACCGGCTTTCGGTCGCGGTTGGCGAGGCGGGCCAGGCGGTCGTAATCGGGCAGCGCGAGCGTGAGGTTGACGCGCTTGTGGCGGCCCTTGTAGTCGGCGCGATAGCTCTTGAGGTAGGTGCGTCTATCCATGGCGTCATAGCGAAAGAATAAGAGTTGGCAGAGACGGATTGTGGTTCGGCGTTATGGGGGTTTTGCTTCGTCCCCCTTTAAGGGGGCGGCGGGCAGCGGCGGGGGTGAGCGGGTCCAGGGTGTCCCTGGCAAGATGCAGTTCGTAACGGCGACGCAGTCGCAACGTTCGAGACGGACACGCAGTGCTCCGCTCGTAACGAACCTGCAATCTTGCAAGGACCCGCGAAGCCCCTCGGTCTACCTTTCACTCTACGGACAGGATGTCCTCTGTCAAAACGAGTTGGCAAAGTCGAATTGACGGTCGGAAAAGATGTATCGTGATTTGGCATGATGGGTGGTCCAGCCGATGATTTATCGATGCGGACCACAGTACCGGATGCGGATTTTATGACTACCTGTTGCTGGTCTCAGCTTGTCTCGCGGTGGGCTCCAAAGAGGTGCGGGTGAAAAAGAAAAAGAGGGAGTGACGGCGAGCACAAAAAAATAGCCTCGCACCGGAGTGCGAGGCTAAGTCCGCCGGACTTTCTATTCGTAAGCTCTGCGGGCATGCTCGGTGTATTCGGCGATGTTTTCGCCCTCCGGCTGCCAGTCGTCATTGCGGACGAGTTTCCATCGCTTGAGGGTCTGGACCTTCACGTCGACGAGGGCGACCGCAGGGTAGGTTGGATTGTCCGGGAAGATGACAAGAGCATACATCCACTCGGGTTCGTCGGGCTTGATGGCGACAGGGCAGACAAGAGTTTTTGTCTTCGCACCCTTGGGCGAGACGAGTTGGAGAACGGCTTGTCGGTGACTGTCGGAAAGTTCTGAATTGGCAACGAGCTGCGTGTACTCAGCAAGGGTGAAGAGGCCGCTGTAGAGTTCGGGAACGGTCTCGGCAACTGGCATCGGCTCTTGCGAGATGGTGTCGTAGTGGCACTTGCCGTCGTCGCAGACCATGACCCAGATATCGTCGTCGAGGAGCGGCTCTTGCGAGCGGTGCTCTATTCTCCAATAGGTGAGGTTATGCAGTCGTTCGAGCGTTCCGGTATTGGGACCGTACTCCGTCTCGTAGACGAGGAGGGTGGTTCCGTCTCAGCGGTCTTTGAGGTTGACGTCGGGCAGGGTTGGGGACCCGGTGTGGTCGCAGCACCAAGCCGCCGTCCAGGTTTCATCTCCGGTGGTGTCGGATGCCGGAAACTGTTCGGGAAAGAGCTTGGCCATGTTGAAGCGGAAGTCGCCGATGCCGGTGTCGACGAGGTAGTGCTCGACCTGTTGTCGAGAGGCTCCGATGATGACCGAATTGCTGTAGGTATTTGCCATAGGCAAAAAAGGTTAGAGGCTAAAAACTGGTTGGAGCGGAAGCTCGCCAGCACTTGAGGCAAAGCCAACGGGGGAAGCGGCGGTCAATGAGCTTCAGCTCTTGACGGCTGCGCCGTTGGCTAAAATTGCCAAAGTGGCGAGCTTTCATTCGTTGGTATCTTTTCAAATATCAGTCTATTCAAAAACCTCCGTCCGTCAAAAGAGACTGCGGAGATAGCACCACCGAGACCCGTCCCGGCACTGCGGAGGGCTCGGAGCAGTCCGGGAGCGGGGCGAAAGAGACGGAACTTCGCGTGCTGCACCCTGCAATCAAAAAAAGGGGTTAGAGCCCCTTTCTTTTTAGCATTCGTTCGACGGCTTGCTGACGGCTGTGAATCATCTTGATGAAGCCTGGCTCTCGCTCGATGGAGACGGCATGTCGCCCGGCGAGATAGGCAGCCACTCCGGTTGTTCCGCCGCCGGCGAAGGTATCGAGCACGATGTCGCCTGGATTGGTGAAAATCTCGATAAGCCTGCGGGTCAGGAGTTCCGGCTTTTCGGTCGGATGGTTGGTTCTCTTATAGCCTTCGCGGCCGATGAGGTAATGCCAGACATTGCTCATGCGGTTCTGGTCTTGGAAGTTGAAGGTTCGCGGTTTGGCAAAGGTCCCGCCGTCGTTGACGAGCCAGAGACCCATTTCATAGGCCGAACGGAATGAGGTCTTCTTGTATGACGGCTGGGGGTTGTCCTTGGCCCAGATGAGCGGCATGCGAAATGTGAAAAGCCCTCGTCTTTGCAACTCGTGGGCAATCCATCCTCCGAGCTTGTAGCCGAAGAAAAGCACCATGGACGCATTAGGTTTCAGCAGGCGGCGATACTGGGTGCAGACCTTGAAGACGAAATCGAGATAGGCCTTTTCGGAAGGATACTTGTCCCAATCGCCGAAGTCGGCGGCGACGAGTGCATTGCCTTTCATGGTGAGGCCTCACTTGCCCGAAATGTTGTACGGGAAGTCGGCACAGATGAAGTCTATCGAGCGGTCCGGAATTTTGGCCATCAGCTCCAGGCAATCGCCTTCGATGATGCGGTGGATAGGCGCCTTTGTTGCGGGACGCGGTTTAGGAGCGGCCTTGGCGATGAGCGGATTGGCAGTTCAGCTGAGGGCTTCGACGGTCTTGGATGCGGCATAAGCGATGGGCATCGTGTAGTGGGCGAGAGTTATTTTCGAAGATGGTGCTGCCGGTGTAGAGGTTGGGTTCATAGGTTGTTGGATTAATAAATAATGTTTTGAATGTCGTGAACGATGAGCCCGGCGCGAAAGCGAAGTTCGTCGTCTGTGGCGTTGCCGGAATGGGAGCGAAGCTCTGAGACGATAATGGCTTGCAGCTCTTCGGACGAGAGTGGCGGAACATCTCGTTCGAAGGTGATAAGCTGTTTCATGCCGTAGGCCAAAAGCATCTCATGGAAGATGTGACTACCGTCCTGGATTTGCTCCTTGGACAGCGGCCCCTCGACTGAGAGGCTCACTGCATAAAGCTCAAAAAATGCCGCTGCGAGGTTGCGAGCGGCGAGGAGGAATGTCGTGTTCATGGATTTTGGAGTTAAGAAGTAAAAACAGGGAGACTGTGCCCGGCCTCGTCCCACATCTCGGCGTAGGTTTCGATAAGGGTCATGAACTTGTCGGCGAGTTGGTCGAGTTCGCCGTCGAGGTAGTCGGTGATATCGTGTTCGCGGAAATAAGTTTCAGCGAGTTCGTATGCCGCTCGCTCGAGTTTCGTGTGTGTCATAGGTCGTTAGATAAGAAGATAAAGGTGTACTCATCTGAGGCCATGAACCGCCGGTCCGAACCCGATGAGCTGTGGTTCGGTGGCTGAAGTGTTACTCGACCCAGTCCAGGTCCTGGTTGTGTTCCAGGATGAGGGCAAAGAATCTGTCGACGAGGTCTTCGAACGACTGGTCTCCAAGAGCTTTGCTGCCTTTTTCGGTGATGTAGCTGTTTGCCATCTCCGTCGCACGTTCGAGTGCGTGTTCGCGTGTTTGCATGGAAGAGAAGTTAGAAAATAAAGGGCTCTGTTGGTCAAAGCCTGCCATCAGAAAGACGACCGGTTAGCCGGCTCTGTCAAGCATCCGTTCGTCTGTTGCAACCGATGATAGGGAGCGGATGTTGCCCTTGACGCGGTGCTTTACTGACCGGACCCGGTCGTACAATGGAGAGGCGGATTGATCAGTTTAACGT